>JAKQOD010000293.1 GCA_029565465.1 Deltaproteobacteria bacterium | reverse complement strand
GAGGGCGAGGGCGAGGGCGAGGGCGAAGGCGAGAGCGACGGTGGTGGTGACGGTGGTTAAATTGCCGTGTTTGCAAACGACGTAGCGGCCTGGCCGGTCGAATGCCTACCAGCCTGGCGCGTACACGGCGCAATCGCTTGGGCAGATCGCTGGATTTTCGATTGGAGCGCTGCACACATTGTCGCCACAACGCGGCCGGTCAGCAGCGCATGTACTGACTGACGCAGTTGGTGCGCACGTTGGGTCGCAACGCCACCAGCAGTCTGGGTCCGCGCAACCAGCAGCGCCGTCTTCGTCGCTGTCGACGCTAGCGCTTTCGCAGCGTTCGCGTTGGCGGTCGGGGTCAAACGTACGCATCACCAACATTTTCTCTGGATTGATGGGATGCGGGCGCAGGGCAGCCATCGCAGCATCGTAGTTCGCTACTACCAGTGGCTCACCAGCGTACAATTCTTGGCGCCACGCAGTGCCATTGTAGACCAGCGTCGCGGCTTGGATGGCTGAATTGCGGCTGATGCTAGCGACGATGTGATTGCGCACTGGATCAACTGCCAACTGCTCTGCTACGAGGCCTGCAAAAGCGCTGGTATCAATTGTTTGCCAGCGGTTGTTGCGTAGTACGTACATTGCTACAGGCGCCAAGGTTGCAGCGTAAACTTCCCCTCGGAAATGCAGCAGCTTGTTAATCGTTGTTGGCAGCGCATTGGTGGTAGCTACGGCTACCCAGGTGTCACCGCTAAGCGCTTCGAGCTGGCCTTCGGTAGCTCTGATGAGCCGCTTGCGTTGTGGATCGTATCCAAACACGCCGTTGCTATCGGGTAACAACGGCCCAGCAACAACCGTTGTACCGTCGGTGTACATGAGTTGGCGCGGCCCAAAAACATTTTCCGAACTGCACGGTATCGCGAGCCGACGCTCGTGCTCAAGGTAAACACCGTCGCTGCAGTAAAAGCGATTCATTTGCGGCCCCTGTTGCCAACTGCCACCACGGTGTAGCCATGTGGAGTTGGCCAACGTGATGCTGAAGTCTGAAATATAGGCACCGCCCCAATGAAGCGTTGCGCCAAGGTGCGGCAGATACGCGCTGAAATCACCCGCTAGGCCAACGCGGGTTTCAGGTTGGATAAAGTCTACGCGATCGTTGTTGATTTGAACTGCTACTGCTTTGCCTGGTTCAAAACTAGCGGGATACGCGCGCAAAATACCATCTTCAAGATGCGTAATATAATCGTTGCCGTGGAAGCCATTGGTCGATTGGCGCCATTGCCCGTCGCGCCTGAAGTACACACTGACTTCAGAGCAGAAGCCTTCTGGTGCATTACACTGACCTTGCACTCCGCCGAAAAGCACTACCGTGCCATCTGGCAGCGCAGCGATGGTGCCACGGCTGCGGGCGAACATGCCGACGGTGGGATAACAGTACATTTCGCCGTTGATGATTTCGCACGGTCGTTCATCAACCTCCCAGTGGTCATCAACAAACCGCTGCATGTTTGCTTGTGCAGTAAGCACCAAGACTCGTTGTTCGGCCTCCGAATAGATCCAATTGGCAATTTTCATTGGCGCAAGACCTACGCTAGGTGCGTCGAGTTCAAGCCACTGGTTATTAACGAACGCCCAGGTATCGCGGCGGTGCGTGCCATCATAGTCCCGGCCTGCGAAAAGCAAGAGGCGTTGCCGATGCGTTTCGTAAACCAGGCCAGCGCCATAGCGCGCCGCTGGCCCGTTGACATTGACGAGGCTCCAATCCGTGCCGTCAAACATCCACAGATCATCGAAAACGTTTTGCGTGACACCGCCAAACATGAACACTCGATCAAGGATCGGGTCGTATGCCATCGAGCAATGGCTTCGGGCCGGCGGTGCGTGCGCAGTCAGCCGGGGCTGAATACCAAGCCGCCCCAACACTTGCGTGTTGCCGTTGGCTAGCAGAAATATGTGTTCGCCCCGAGTTGGAAATTCAACATCGCAGCCGACGGTGGCAGGCACGAGCGTTGGGCTAGCCTCGGCGAGCTGGGTTTCAAGCTCGCATCGTTCACCACAGCCATCGCTTGCGAGTTTCACATTGTTGTCGCATTGCTCGCCACGCGCGAAATCGATGTAACCGTTGCCACAGGTTTCGGTCGACTGACAATCAAATGAACAATTGTCGCCCGATAGCACGTTACCGTCGTCGCAGATTTCGTCACCGTTTTTGATGCCATCGCCACAATGGGCTAATTGGCAATTGCTGCGACAGCGTGCGTTGGGATCGTCGGCATTGGCAGTGCCATCATCACAGCTTTCACGGCTGTTAACATCGACGATGCCGTCGCCACAGGTTGGCAACAAGCATGTGCTTTGGCAGCTATCACCATCGATGCGATTACCATCATCACAAGCTTCGCCTTTGTTTTGATCGATCACACCATTGCCGCAGGTTTCATTGGAGGTGCAATCGGCGTTGCAGCCGTCGCCGCTAGCGCGATTGGTGTCCGCACAGACTTCCTGCGAGCGCGGATCGACCACCCCTGTGCCGCAGCCGACGGCAATACAAACTTCGTCGCGGCAAAGTGCGTTGCCAGTGGCACCGAAGGTACAAGGTGTATCGTTGGCCACGCCAGTACAAGCTTCGATAGCTAGTGTGGCGACACATGCTCCTTGATGACAGGTGGCATCAGCCGGACATGCCAGATCACCGCACGGCACCAACCCCGATTGAACGCAACCAGTCAAGATCAGCGCAAGCAGCGCGAATGACTTCATTCAACCAGTTTATGCTAGCAGCGCCGTGCGTGGGGCACTTGCAGCAAACTAGTTACGGCGTACGTGTGTATGTAAACAACCTACGCAGCCGCAGGCGCAAAGATCGCTTCGATTTCGCCAAGGATCTTGTCTTCGCCAACGCCTTTGGCAATTGCGAGTTCTTTGACGATCAAGCTGCGCGCGGTGTCGAGCATTTTGCGTTCGCCGAACGAAAGCTCTTTGGTAACTTTGAGCACGCTGAGGTCGCGCATCACTTCGGCAATTTCATACACGCTGCCGGTTTTGATCTTTTCCATGTACTCGCGATAGCGGCGATTCCAGGTTTGGGTGTCGCGCGGCACGTCGCGCGATTTGAGGATCGCGTAGACTTCTTTGACTTCCTTCGAAGGAATGATCTCACGCAGGCCAACGGTAGTTGCGTTGGTGGTTGGCACCATTAACTTCATGCCGTTTTCCAGCACTTTGAGAACGTAGACGCCAACTTTAGAACCGCCGAGCTCGCGTTCTTCTACGGCCACGACCTCAGCTACCCCGTGAACGGGATATACAGCTTTGTCGCCTACGGAAAATTGGAGCTTCAAGTCGTCCTCAATAGAATAATGGCGACCGCTAGGTCCGCGAGTAGTTGCGGCTAATTCACCAGCAGTCGATCAGTTACAAAAGGATAGCAACCGAACTCCGGGGTGTCAAATAGCCCCTGGGAGATAAATCACTATTATCAATAAGTTAGTGAATATTTAGGGAGTTAGAAACGGGAGTGCCTCGGGAGTGAGCGACGGTTGCGGTTGCCTACATTGTCGCTGCATCGATGCCGGTTTTGATGGCGAGGCCAATCAAAACCAAGCCGCCTGCGATCTCAAACCACTTGCCGTCGGCATCACTAGCCCGGGCTCGTAGCTGCCGGCCAGCGAGGATCGCCGCTGTACTGCAAACCATTGTAATTCCTCCGATTAAAGCCAGCGACAACGCCGGCGCGACAGGCAACGCAGGCAGGGTGGCGCCTGCTGCAGCGGCATCAATACTGGTCGCAAAAGCCAGGCTGACCAGCATGAACAATGATGGCGCCGCCGCGTCCGCCGCCGCGTCGTCGTTGGCGTCATCGCCTTTGAGGCCACCCATGGCCATGCGAACGCCCAAAATTAACAATAACGCAGCGGCGATCCACAGTTTGGCGTTGCCCAGCACACCTTCGCCAGCGTTGCCGACCGCCAGGCCAAGGCCAGCCATGCCAGCTTGAAAGCCGCCGAAAAGTAGCGGCACCAACAACACTTCGCGGCGCGCCCCGGTTAGCCCACGCGTTAACGCGACCGCCGTAGCATCCATTGCGAGCGCGAACGAAAGTAAAACAGCGCGAACCACGTTCAAACCCTATCGCACTTGCGCGGCACTGACGTTGCGCGTCAGCGGCAAAATCTGCGTTGCGCGAACTTGCTTCAGGTGCCGATAATTTCCCCAGATTCACGGCCCTAAACTGCTGTGATACACGAAGCAGCAATGGCGAAGTACTTTGCAAACATGGCGGGCGCGGTGAGCTTGGCGTTGCTTGCTGCTGCATGCGGCGACAATGGAGCTGGTGATGGCGCCGCAACGGTAGCTTTTGACCTCGACAGCAAGCTGGATAGCAAAACGTTTTGGGATTTGCCGTTTCCATCGGACTTGCGGCTTACGGCCGACGGCCGAATCGATTTTTCAGGCTTTCCCAATGATGACAAATTGCCGTTGGTGATCGATTTGTTGTGGTCGGCAGCGGATCGCAAAGGCTTTCCGGTGATGCCGGTTGCGTGGTTTCGCTTTACCGATCCAGCAACGGCACCGGCGCCCAAGCTCGATGACGTGATCGCTGCTAGTGCAACGAGCCCGGTGCTGCTCGTCGATATTGACCCAACCTCGCCAGAGCTCGGCAAGTTGTTTCCCGTAGTCGCGCAACTACTGCCGGTGGATGCGTATACCGCGCCAGCCCTGATCGCAGTGGCGCCGCGGATGGGCACCGTGTTGCGGGCCAATACCAAGTACGCTTACGTGTTGCAAAAATCATTTGCGCCCGATGCAACCGTGCCCAGCGCATTTGCAACACTTGTTAATGGCGGCACGCCCAGCGGCACGCGTGGAGTAGCAGCACAAGCGCTGTACGCTCCGTTGTGGCCGGCGCTCGCCAAAATTGCGGTCGACAAATCGGCCGTGTTGACTGCGACCGTGTTCACCACTGGTGATCAAGTGGCAGCTTTGGCATGGCGATCGTCGTCGTTGCGCGATCTATATCCTGTAACAATCGACAATCTTGCGCTCGCCACCGTCGACAACGGGGTTGGCGCCGGTAATCACGATGGTTATTGCCAGTTGACCGCGACGGTCAAGATGCCGCAGTTTCAAACCGGCACGCCGCCGTTTAATAGCGACGGCCGCATTTTGCTCGACGCCAACAACGTGCCGATCAAACAAGGCGAGCTCAGCGTGCCACTGCAGATCACGATTCCACGCGGCACCATGCCAACAAATGGTTGGCCGCTGTTTCACTATTTCCACGGCTCCGGCGGTGAATCGGTGGACCTAGTCGATCTGAGCGAACAAGCTGTCACGGGTGGGCCACGGCCGCCTGGCAAAGGCCCCGGTTGGATCGTTGCGAAATCGCAGATCGCTGCAGCCGCAGCAGCGTTGCCGTTGAATCCTGAAAGGTTGCCCGGCGCGACCGACTACCAATATCTGAACATCAACAATCTGCCTGCTTTTCCGTTTACATTTCAACAAGGCGTGATCGAACAGCGCTTGTTGCTCGACGCACTATTAAAGTTGCGCATTCCAGCCGCAACCATGGTGGGTTGCACCGGCGCAACGTTACCGGCGGGCGCGACCACGCACTTCTTCGATACCAACAAGCTCGCTGCTGGTGGTCACTCGATGGGCGGCATGTACACCAATATGATCGGTGCGGTTGAGCCGCGCTACCAAGGGTTTACGCCGTTTGGCGCCGGTGGTTTTTGGCCGTTGATGATTCTTAATACGGCGATTTTTCCAGGCGCTTCGTCGCTGCTCGCCGGCATTTTGCGGGTTGAAGCGGAGACGTTTACGTTTGCGCATCCGTCGTTGGCGTTGCTTGGGCTCGGTTGGGAAATTGCGGATCCGGGTGCATCGATGGCGCGCATTGCACGGCGCCCCCTCGACGATGGACCGCCGCGCCACGTGTATCAGCCGATTGGTGAAAACGACAAATACTTTCCAAACCCGATCTTCGACGCAGCGACGCTCGCATATGGCAATCATCTCGCGGGTGATCAAGTGTGGCCCGAAACCGCTGCAGCGCTGACGCTCGATGGCTTAGGGGTTGAGAAGAGCTATCCCGTCAAAGGCAATCGCACGCAAAACGGTGTGACAACGACGTCGGTAGCTGTGCAATACAAAGGAGATGGCATCGCTGACCCGCACAACATTTTCATTCAGTTGCCAGCGGTGAAATATCAGTATCGCTGCTTCCTTGAGACCTTGTTTCGCGATGGCACACCGACGGTGTTTGCACCGAAGGCGATCGACGCTGCGTGTAACTAACAGCTTGTATCGAGGGAGAGGTGCGACACCTTGCGAACCATGGGTGGCACGCCGTCAGTTCTTGTTATCGTGCGAAGGCAGGGCCAGCCGCGCTGTGAGAGTACCTTTGGTCTATGAAACTTGCCCAAGTAGCCCTGCTTTTCATGTTGGCGAGTTGTGACGACGGATACTGCGGCACCATCAACGTCAAGCAAGACTCAACGTTGCGTATGCCGGCCGACGTGACAACGGCTTTGGCAACCGTTGATCTCTTTGATGGTTTCAAGAAATTCAGCTTGTCCATGTCCCGCTACGCTGCTGACTGCGGATACGGTAGTGAGTGCGAATTCTACTATTACGTCGACGCTGCTGACGACTTGCGAATTCAAGGCAATTCGATTCTCGACGCGGCGTATCGTGCCGCACCAACGTCCGAAATCAACGTTGACGTTACAAAGTATCAGTTACCGTTTGATGTCGAGTTGGTGCGCGCCAAGCACGTGATAGCGCGTTTTCATTTCGAACCAGCGAGCCTGACTTATGTAATTCCGACCACGGTCACCGCGCCCGGTGAGCTCAAAATTGGGTGGGCTGCACCGGACGCCGTTTCTCCAGCAGGTCTCGATGCACGTCTCACAACCTGCGACGCTGACATCGCCAATCGCAGTAAATCCCATTTGTACCGCCGACTGTCAGTTGCGTCATTGAGCGCAGTCCTGCCGATTGTAGTGCCGGCGGCATGCGAACAACCCGCCATCACGCTGCAACTCGACTTCGCAGTGAATGGTACCGTTGAAGGCTTTGTGCCCGAAATTTCGAGCGGCATCACCAACGCTCGCGAAACTCGGAACATTGCGGTCGCGCGATAGCTGCGCTTGATGTGCCTAAACGAAGTTTAGAGCGGGCTCACAAATAGTGTGACGCCAAACATTGCGGCGGATTCGTCAATGCATTCTAAATAACCTGCTGACTCAGAAGTATACCTAGTCAGTCTAACCGGGGAGAATGCATGCGTAAGGTCGTAGTTGCGGCAGTGATTGGGCTTGGTTTGTCGAATTCGGCGGCGGCGTTCGCCGACGATTTCAACTTGGTCGATTTTTTGAGCAAGTTGCCCAAAGATCAAAAATTGGGCGCGGTGCTTACCAAGGCGCAGGCGGAGACGATGCGTAAAGCGTACGGCTTTGATCTGCAGTTTGATCCGAACAAAACGCCGACGCAGATCTTGGCGGATATCAAGCAGCACATGACACCTGGCGTGAAGCCCGGTGCGAAGGTGGGTGTGGCCAAGCCCAAAATGTCGAACAGTGTGTTTGGTGTTCAAACCGCTGCGCCGGTCGCCGTGCCCAAAAGCTACAATTTCTTTACGGGCAAAACCGCGCGTTGTTTGTTCGACGGTCCGATGTCGCAATTCAGTGGCACCTGCTGGGCTCATGCTGCAGCGGTGGCGGTCTCAACCGCGATTTGTAAAACAGAAGTCGCTGCCGGCAGCAAAATTGACAACATTAGCTACTGGATGAGCCCGGAGCAATTTGTCACGTGTCTCGACGACAAACACCTCGGTGCCGATTTTACCGAAGGCACACCCTATGGCGACGGTTACTGGTCTGGAGTGGCGATTAATCAATTTGTGAGTACAGGTTCGCCGTTTGTCGACTACGCCAAATGTGCGCCGCAAGTCGGGTGCAGTTTCGGTAAGTGGAACAAGGACGGAGTGTGCGAGGCTGCTGCTAGCAAGTTTCCAAGGTGCGTATCAGCTGCGAGGCCTGCGTGTGCGAGCACCAATGGCGCGATCGCAAAGCGCAACTATGTGAACGGGGCGTTTGCAGTACAGCCGAGTGGCGTTGCTACTGAAAAAGAGATGCAACAAGCGCTGTTGGCCCACGGCCCTTTGATTGTTTCAATCGAATCCTTCGACGATCTTTCGGCGTATGGCGGCGGTATCTATACGCACAAAAAGCCAAGCAAAGGCTGGAGCACCAATCATGCAGTGATCGTGTATGGCTGGGGTGAAGACAAAGGGCGCAAGTACTGGTTGATGATGAACAGCTGGGGCAAAGACCGCGGTGTCGATGTTGAAGGTAAAAAGATCGCAGCTAAAAAACGTGATGGCTTTGAGCAGTTCACCGATGCGCTTGGCATTACCGCTGTGCCATCGACTGACAAAGGTGGCTTCTACAAGATCGCGC
Organism: Deltaproteobacteria bacterium; assembly: GCA_029565465.1. Taxonomy (GTDB): domain Bacteria; phylum Myxococcota_A; class Polyangia; order Haliangiales; family Haliangiaceae; genus JABFXX01. The sequence continues at coordinate 6,138 of JAKQOD010000293.1, read as the reverse complement.
GCGGCGAAAACATGGTCGGCATCGAAAGCTACCCAGTGTATGTTGACGCATTGCCGAACATCGAAACGCGCGATCTGGCGTTGACGTTGGCGCGCCCATCGGCGCCTGCATTGGTGAGCAAATGGCAAAATGGCGATTCGGTGTCGCTGGCCAAGCTGACCGGCGATGCATTTGTGGAGCTGGATTTCTATTTGCCTGCGGAGTTGTTAGGGCCGGACCCGAAACGCGTCGTCGGCCAAACTGCGCTGCGCTTGTACGCGCAGAGCTGTTACAGCGGTGACAAAGTGCCGGGTCCTGTCGAAGTGCAAGCTCAGGTAGCTGGCGGGGCGTGGTCGACGGTGGGCAAGCAAACCTGCGTGAGCACCGGTGATGTGCAACCAGAAGTTGATGTGACCGATGTTGTGAACGAAGCGATTGCGCGCAGTCCGGCACCTGCGCCGGCTGGGATAAAGTTACCTGTCGCTGCTGCGAATGCGTGTCCAGCGAATCAACATCGGGTGCAAGTGCAATGTGTCAAAGCACCATGCCCGACGAAGTGCGTCGCTAACAAGGGTACGTCGTCAACCGCCGCCAACAGCGGCCCTGGCAAAGTTACGTTGCGCGTTCGCGCTGCAGCTGGTTCGACGGTGGCATTCCGTTTGGCAACTGCTACCCGCACTGAACTGTTTCCCGGTGGCACGCCACCAGCTGGGCAAAAGAGCCAAAATCCCGACGAGGATTATGTCGCACCACCGGCATACACATGGCCGCCGATATTGGTGAAAACCGCGGTAAAAACCGACCCAGGCGTAGAAAATGGCGCGGCGCAGTTCTTTCCTCGTTTGCGGTTTGAAACTGTCGTGAAGTAGCACCGAGCCTCGTTCGTTGCTGCTAGCGAGACACACTATTCCATTGTCGACACTAGCCAGCGTCCAAGCGCGGATCCATGTTGGTGCCATGGTTAGTCCACGCAAGATTGTGCAACGGGTTCGTGGTCACGAACATGGGTTTATTCGCCGGATGGTGAGCCCGGGTGATATCGGCGAAGCGATCAAGCCGTTTGTGTTTCTTGATCATGTGAACGGCCGCGTGCCGCCAGGCGCAGGCTTTGGCTGGCACCCGCATTCCGGCATCGCGACATTGACGTACCAACTCAACGCTGATGCACAATATGAAGACACCGCAGGCCAAAAAGGTTTGGTTGCTGCCACCGGTTTAGAATGGATGCGTGCTGGTGGCGGTACGTGGCACCAAGGCTTCATTCATTCACATGGTGAAACCGTCGAAGGTTTTCAACTTTGGGTGGCGTTGCCGCCAGAATTAGAAAACGGCGCAGCGGAAGGTATATATGTGCCACCTACAGACGTGCCACAGGTTGGCAACGTGCGCGTTTTGCTTGGCGAGTACCAAGGCGCGCGCAATCCAATTCCTGCGCCATCGCCGATCGTGTACCTCGATGTTGTGCTGCGTGCCGGTGAGCAATGGACATATAAGCCAGCCCCAGATCAAACGGTTACATGGGCGTTTCCGTATCGTGGCGACATCGTCGTCGGTGGCGAAGCCGCAGCGCGTGAATTGCTGGTGTTCGAGGAGGCTGCCCACGCAGTGACGATCACAGCCTCGACGGATGCGCGGCTGCTGTTTGGCTGTGCCCGCAAACACGATCATCGCTTGGTGCTTGGCAGCCATTCGGTACACACCAGCGAGCCAGCATTACGGCAAGGCGTTGCGACTATTCGCGAGGTCGGCCGCCAGCTCAGTGCTGCAGGTCGCCTATAGAGTTGCCGGTCGACGTGCGTTGTTAACCCAGCAGCTTGGCTTCGAGCAATGCCGTGCGTAGCACTTGCACGCGCGGCGGTAATGTTTTGATCGGGCGCGAGACGATGTAGACGGGCGCGTTGGCGAGGGAAAAATCCGGCAGCACGCGCACCAGGGCGCCCGCAGCAACATCGCGTGCGGCCATGAACGTGGGCAACAATGCGATGCCACCGCCGGTGCGCGCAACTTCGGCGAGCAGGCCAAAGTCCGACGAGGCGATTGCAGGTTCGGGCGGCGTTCGGCCAGGCGTAAACGACTTTTGCCCACGCGGTGGGGTTGGCCACAAGCCATCGTGTTGGCTCATGTGCTCCATTTTGGTCGGCGTGCCGCGCCGCTTGAGGTAGGCGGGTGCTGCAAAAAAGCCCGAGGTTAATTCGCCAATGCGGCGGGCCACCAAGGTGTTGCCACCGGGTTGGCCAACCCGCACGGCAATGTCTGCGTCGTCGCGCATCATGTCGACCATGTCAGCGCCAAGCAGCATGCGCACCCGAACGTCGGGATAGCGCGCTCGAAAGCCCGCGAGGGTCGGCGCCAACAAATCGCGGCCAATATCCGGCGTCGTTGCAATCGTAACTTCGCCGGCCGGAATCGCGACCCGATCGGTGAGTACCTCGGTTGCGGCTTCGAGCGCAGCGAGATGCGGCGAGACGTGGCGCAGCAAGACTTCACCGTCAGGGGTGACTCGGACCGAACGGGTTGAGCGAACCAGCAAGGTGGCACCAAGCAGTTGTTCGAGTTCACGTACCGAGCGGCTGATTTTCGATTTGTCCAACTGCAAGCGCGCTGCGGCTTTGGTGAAGCTTTGGGCTTGGGCCACGGCTTGAAAGGCTTGTAGCGCTGCAAGTTTGTCTGTTGCCATACAACAACAATGTATATCAGATCGTCTAATTGTTGTGATGCAGCAACAAACGTAGTGTGAGTTCACAGCGCAATGCGCGTTTGCAAAAGGAACTTGCTATGAAAAACATCTCGATCGTCGTCAGTGGTTTGCTTGGAACGCTTTGTCTCGCTAACCAAGGTTGCGCGGTGCAGACGCCATCATGGGTGCCGCTGCGCGCCAGCCTTTCGGCCAAGGTTGATGCCACGTTGGTGTGGGTTGGCCGTGGCGAATGTGAGCGGTTAGAAAACGGCACGTGGGTGCGTAGGCCTGAGTTTGACTATGAATTCTCGGTCGAGCAGCGGCGCAGTGGCAAACACTGGGAGTCGGTCAAAAGCATGCGGCGCCGTCACCCTGGCTACGATGGATCAGCGGGTGGGCGGCTGCAAACGCTGTACTTCCAGTTGGACTTTGATGCTTCGGTGAACGTGCCGGGCGTTGATGCCAGCATCAAGTCGAGCTTGGGCGTTGGTCGTGGTGTTACCGACCGCGAATTTCGCAAAGCTACGCTCGAAATCAAAGCCGACGTTAGCCGGTTTGCGCCGTTCGATCGCTACCGCATTACGCAAAGCTACGATTATGAGGCAGGCCAGTTGGTCGAAGATGTGGAACTCAACGATGGCGGCAAGCCGTGGGTGCGCAACCATGAAGTAGCGACGCTGTTTGCTGCGAACAAATTCCAGCAACCACCGACCTCGCTGCAATAACCACCGAGCTTATGCGGCTTTCATGGAGTCACAAAAGCGTTGCAGCGGTTCGCGCCGTTCGGGCGGCACGTATTCGAGATTGAGTTGACGATCGGTGACTTCGAAAAACGACCGATCCGATGCCAACAGTTCACTAGCTGCACGTGCGATTTCGGCGGCGGTGACATCGGCTAGATTGACGCGCACTTGTTCGGCTTCCGCTTCACGTTTGATTTCCAAAAAGAAGCCACCGAGGATGAGCTTGGCTTTGACCGCCATTTTGTGCAAATCGTCGCCGGTGCGATGCGGCAATGCCAACACATCGCGCAGCAAATCAGGCGCCGCGCTGCAGTTAGCTTCGTAGGCGCGCCGGGCCACAAAGCCCAAGTCAAACACGGCTAGTTGCGGCGCAAACACCAAGCCATAGATGCGCGCCATGCCAGCGTAGTAGGTGAAGTGTTTGCCGATTTCGCGGAGCAAGTCAGGGCGCTCGGTTAGCTCGCGACCTAAGCGACGATATTGGTGAAACACGTCGTACACCGAGCGCAAGTTGCGCATCTTGATCGCTTCGCGCAAAAAGTTGTTGAAGAAGCGAATCATCAAACGCAGCGTGTGGTCTTGATGGTGCATGTTGGCGTTGGTCGCCATCACGCGCAGTGCGTCGGAAAAACTGGAAACCGTATCGGGGGTTTCGGTCAGCGCGCGCACAAAACCTAGCTCCAGCTGCTGCAGGCACTTCATCTCGTACCAGGTTTTGTTTTCGGTCAGCATCTCGAGCGCTTCATCGGAAAAGCCGATGAAATCGCCGCGATCGACTTCATGCCATTCTTTGGGCATACGAACTTTTTGGCGTTCGTAGTGATCAAGCAAGACCTTGAGTGCCCACACAGCTTCGCGGGCAACATCACGATCATCGCGTTCGAGTGACTTGATGATGATGGTGCCGATCTGGCCGATCCGTTGCGCCACCATGTGTTGCGCGTCGTTGACTTCGATCTTGCGAGCAACCACTTTTTCGACGATGCGCATGGTGTCATCGCGCAAGCGCACCACAACGCGGGATGGATCCAAAAAGCGTACGACGTAAAAGAAGTACGGGATTAGGATGGCCCAGCCCGCAATGGCCGCGAATACCGACAACGAAATCGCCCAGGTTGGCGCGAACTTTGGCCCAATGATGTAGGCGACCCATAGCGTGTGTGCGGCCCCGGTTGCCATGAAGGCGAGGACCCAACGATTGATGCGGTCACGCAAAAACAGTTCGATCAGTTTCGGCGTGTGCATGTTGGCAGTGAGCGGAATCGCTAAGCCAATCGTGGCGATCAGCATGGCCAACACGTTGTTGTAGGCGCGTGCCATCGGCGACAAAACGTCGACGAGTTTGGCGTTGTTATTGCCAGCCCACGACATATCCCCAAGGCCTGGGTAGCCAGCTCGGTGCCATTCAATGAAGAATTCGCCACCGAATAGCAACGCAAACGCCACAAAAGCGAAAATAAGCGAACGCAGAAATAGCCCGCGCATTCAATTAGGCTACCAGGCTCTGGCCCGCTTCTGCCAGTTTCGGCATGAAATCTCGCAGGTTGGGTCGAATAATGGCAACTACGGGATGCTACAGCCCAGCTCAGACGACGTGCGGTGACGGCATGGCGTGCGACGCTGCGCTAGCCGATGCCACCACGAGTGATAGCTGCGCTGCAACTACCTGTATTGGCTCTACCCTCGTTACGTGCGGCCAGCCGCAGGCTTGCACGCTTTGCTGTGACCGCGCTGGCCGTGGCTGCAATGACCTGCTGCCTTCGAATGGGCTCACGTGGAACCTTGCAGCGACGACGATGCCGGTCGCGTTTGCCGAAGGCGCGTATTCGGTGGACGTCGACAGTCATGGCGTCGCTGATTAGCGCGCGACCGCCCAACGATTTTGTGCGACAATGGTGATGTGTTGAAATTACTCGCAACGCTGGGGAGCGTGCTGGTTGTAGGTTGTTACAGCCCAACGCCAGCAACCGAGTGTGGTGCTGGCGCGGCGTGTGATGCAGCACCGCAGCTTGACGCTGCGGTCGATACGCTACCCGATGGGTGTGCAGCAACGACTTGCAGCAACGACGTGTTGTCGATCTGTGGCCAGATGCAAACCTGCGAGCTGGGTTGTGCAACCAGTGGCGCCGTACGTTGCAACGATGTTTTACCGTCGAACAATGTAAGCGATTGGGACCTTGCCGATGCAACGCTGCCGCTTGATGTTGCATCCCTGCTAAACTTCGACACCGAGTCGGGCTCGATTCGCGACGCCACCAGCGGCATGACCGTACGTCCGCCGGGTACCGGCGTGCGCAACGGCATCTTTTTTGGCACCGGTGTTGCGCAAGTTGGGTTCGCCGGTGCGGTGTTTGCCGTTCGCAATCTGACGGTGCAACGCCTTGGCGCCGTGCAATTTTTGGGTAGCAATCCAGTGGTGTTGTTGGTTGATGGCTCGGCTGTCATTGATGGCGTAGTGAACGTGTCCGCCGACGTACGCGCGCCCTTTGTACCAGGTGCCGGCGGTGGGGTTGGCGGCCAAGCCTATGGCGCCAATGGCACGGGGTGCGGTGGCGGTAAGGCGGCTAGCTCGATCGACTATTTCGACGGTGGCGGTGGTGGTGCTGGCTTTCGTCAGGACGGCGGTAAAGGTGGTGTTGGTGGGGTCGAGCCCGGCACGGGTGGCTTGCCTGGTCCGGCATGTTCCACGGTTGATCTGCAACCGCTGGTTGCTGGCAGTGGTGGTGGTGCGGGCGGTGG
>JAKQOD010000280.1 GCA_029565465.1 Deltaproteobacteria bacterium | reverse complement strand
GCGGCCCGAGGCGCATTTTCAATTGTCGCCGCGGATCGCCTGCAGCAGCAAATGGCATCGCATCGAGGCCATCAGCCGCGACAAGGCGTTTCAAGATGCCTACCGCAAAGCGTTTGCCGCTTGGCGAGATGGCGAACCGGCCGCGTTTCCGCCGGGTACGTGGGCTATGCGACGAGTTAGTGAGCAACCCGCGGCACGATCACGTACCGGCATTGCGGTCCGCATCGCCTAGCGCCACGTGCGGATGACGTAGGCGCGGTGCGCGCACCTGCACGCCGTTACGCTACATCTTACAGTCACCGTTTGTCATCGTCGCGGCCGCGCCGCAACGCCAACGTGCGTCTACGGTGCGGCCCTGAATAGGGTGAAGTATCCTGGGTCAGGCAGGCTCGCTCGCCATTAGCAGGCCCGGGCGCCAGCAAAACTCGCACATTGCAAACAATAGCGTGCACTGATCCCGCGACCCAAACCCGGGATAAGGCGACCGTACGACCCAAACCCGGGATAAGGCGACCGGCAAACCCGGGATAAGGCGACCGAGGCGACCGCGCACGGGATAAGGCGACCGGGATAAGGCGACCGGGGAACCGGGCGGGCTAAGAAACCTCCTTGCCGGTTCTCGTGAACGCAAAATAACACCCCACCCGCCTTATTCGTGTATTATTTACACTATGCATATCGACGCTATCGACGTGACCGCACCAATGCTGTGGACCATCGACGCTGTGCTGACGCCCGCGGAATGCGAGGAACAGATCGCGCGGATCGAACGCATAGGCCCAGAACTGGCGACCATTAACACCGGCCGGCCAGGCGGCGAAATTCGCCGAGGACTGCGGAACAACGGCCGGATAACGGTGGATGATCAACCATTGGCACAACTGCTTTGGTCACGTGTGGCGCGGCATATCCCAACCATTTTCGGCCGAGCCCCCACCAGCGTCAACGAGCGATTGCGCGGTTACCGCTATCAACCGGGTGAGTACTTTGGCTTGCACTACGACGGCAGGTTTGCCCGTGCAGGTGAATGCAGTGAGCTAACGTTCATGATTTATCTAAACGCTGGGTTCATCGGCGGCGAGACCAGCTTCCCGGAACTAAACAAAACAATCCGTCCACAAGCAGGCACCGCCTTACTGTTTCAACACATGCTTCTCCATGAAGGCTGTGCCGTGCAACGCGGCGTCAAGTATGCGATTCGCAGCGATATCATGTTTCAAGCGCAAACGTCGCAGGTCATCGCGCCCTAGCGCTTTGTGTGCGCGCACGGCCCGTCTCAAGGTCGATGCGTTGTAAGAGAGACAATGCGCTACTTCATCCACCTGGCTTACGACGGCACAGGCTATGCCGGTTGGCAGAAGCAACCCAACAGCGCAACCGTGCAAGGCACATTGAACGCTGCACTATCGCGCATCTTGTGCGAACACGTTGCCACCGACGGGTGCGGGCGCACGGATGCTGGCGTGCACGCCACTGACTTCTACGCGCAGTTCTCGACTGACCAAGTCCTAAACGATCGCTTCGCTTTGCGCCTCAACTCGTATTTGCCCGCCGACATCACGGTATTCCGCGTATTTCGCGTCGCCGATAAAGTGAGCGCGCGCTACAGCGCGATCAGTCGCACGTACCAGTACTACATCCATCGCCACAAACATCCGTTTCTACGCAACTATGCAGTGCAGCTCTATCACCCTGAAATGGACTGGGACAAAGTGATCGACGCAACCGCGCTGCTTCCAACGGTCAGCGACTTCACCACGCTATGCCGCGCCAGCGAAGACTTCAAAACCAACCTTTGCCGCGTCACTGAAGCGCGCTGGGACCAAGTGCCGATGCCATTTGGCGTTGGGCGCAGCGATCACGATACATGCATGCGTTTCACCATCACCTCCAACCGTTTTCTGCGCGGCATGGTTCGGATTGTGGTCGGTGCGCTTGTGCTTATTGGGCGCGGTCACTTGAACAAAGAGGTGTTTGAAAGAACCGTGCTGGCCAAAGAGAAGTTCGCCTTTGGCATCTCTGCTCCGCCGCAAGGTTTGTATCTAACCAAGGTTGTGTACCCCGAGATCGAATTTCAATCGCCAACCGACGCCGAGAGTTAGGCACTCACACTACGGTGTACCGCGATATAAGATATCCGTCCGCAGCACGTACTTGGTACCTGCGACAACCGGCATAGCCGAATGCAAAACGCGGTGCTGAAACACTAGTGCTCGACCAATTTTCGGCGTCACTGCGCCAACAGCGAGTTCGGGAAATTCGGTTGCACCACCCGTGAAATCACTGTTGAGATAGAACACCAAGGTGAGCCGGCTGCGAATGCCGTCACCCAAGTCGACCACCGTGTCCCAATGCGCCGAGTGATGTTGCCCCGGCTGATAGCAATACAAGCGCAACCGTGGATTACCGCCCACCAATGTTTCGTTCTTCCATTTGCGCGGCACGTTAGCGCCAAGCAGCGCCACGAGTGCACTGGCCTCCGCTTCGTCGTCCCACATCAAACGCGTATTATTGCGAACCGCGAGATCAACCTCGACGCCGGCGTTGGTAATCACCGGAGCCTGTTCGACGTTGGCGCTCAGCAGTTTCTGAATGTAGTCGGCACATCGGGCCGCCGGCAACGCCTCATCCACAATCCGCCACAGCGGCTGCTGCAAGTCGAGGTGGTCAACGAACATGCGTCATTGTAGGCTGAGGCAAGATGAATTTCTATGCTGGCGCCTGGTCACATCAACGCGATAACAAAACCAATGTACTCGCTTCGGTCGAACGCCGCACGTTAGGCAGCCAGCAGCTGGTGCTGCTTGTGGCCCTTGAAGGTGACATGGCCGGCATTGCCTTGGAGTTGCTCAAAACTCAGCTCGCCGCAGTCACAACCACCGACAACGCCACAGCCACGGCACTTGTGGCGGCCGTACCGCCCATGTTGGCATCATCCATCGCAGTTGCCTTGCTTAGCGGCAACGCGTGTTTCACCGCCGCACGCAACAGCGCCTGCTTTTTGCAGCGCGCCGCGTCAGTTACCATGTTGCGAGGTGACACCCATGTGCAAGCCGGCGACTACGTCATCGTTTCAACCCGCACCGAAGCGACCATGTTGGCGCAGTTTACCAAACCGGTACTACCGTCAGATGCACTTCGAAACGATCTGCTTGACGATGTGCTGAGTTCAGCGGTGGCGCAACTGCCAAACGTAGGCGTGGCCGCAGCACTGGCAACCGCTCTGTGATGGCTTTCTGCCCGACGTACCCGGGATAAGCAGCGCGGGGATAAGCAGCGCGGCCCGGGATAAGCAGCGCGGCCCCATGGCCAACTTTCAACACCTGCGATGGAAAAGCACCGATTCAGCGATGGGTGTCTACCAGGTTGCTGCATGGCCATCTTTGGCAGGCGGCGTGACGCGCCACAGGGCTGGCACTGGACGTGCAAAGGTGCCGTTTCATGAAATTACGCTTTGTAGCGGTCTCTTTTTTGTCAATGTTTGCCGGAGCGTGTGCGGATACCAGCGACGACAGCGCAGTCACGAGTTTGTCGAAGTCAGAGCAACAAGCGTTGTGCGAAGAGTTTGTTTCCACGTTTTGTGCTCACGCGTCGACCAGCTCCTTCTGTACCAAATTCGCCGCCAATCCCAAATGTGCGGAAGCCGTGGCAGCGGATCGGGTCACCACCCAATGCAGCGACACATCTGGCACAACTGTGGCCGCCGTAACCGTCGGAGCAGTCCGTGAATGCGCAAGTGCACCCGACCAAGCTACCGCGATACAGAAATGCGTTGGACTCGGCGGCGGTTGCATGTTCGACGCGATCGAAGGCAACTAGCAGCCAACCGCGTCGACGCTAGGCGACGTGCAATGCACGGCGAAATCGCGGCGCCGTTAGCTTTTGCTTGGCCAGCTAATCGACGAAACTTCGCTTCCATCATGGACAACCGCCTTCCCGACGACATCTTCGAACGACCGGGGCACCATTGCATGTATGAGGTTGGCGACGCTCGAGTCGCCGATTTTCGCAATGCATTGGAGGCACTGCGGCAACTTGGCGTGAGCGAACCGCTCGAACGCATACTTGGCTATGAACCTGGCACGCTAGAACCATTCGCAATTTCACCACGCAAGGCTTGCGCCGTGCCCAATGCCGTCGACATTGGGCTCAACCGTTACGGTTCGCTGCTTGCGATCGCCGAATGTGACTTGGGGCGTGGCGAGCCACTTGTGCCATATCTCGACCAACGCGAAACGCCGATTTTCTGGTGGTGGGATATGCACAGGCAGGACTTCTTCGAATTCGTTGCCAAAGCCAGCGACACGTTGGCCGCACTGGCCAAACTCGAACCACTACCCGAGCGATTCTCAACGTTGGTGGAACGTGAATTGATTCGGCATGACATAAAGAAGCGTGAAGCTCGTGCGTTGGTTACGCGTTGGCGCGACGCATGTGCCGACGAACTTGCGCGCTTGCAGGTAGATCTTGCAGCGATCGCCAACCGCGGGGGATGGGTCATGACGTGGTACGACGGTGAGGGGCTGTAACGGGCACGAAGCAGCAATCGCGCAGGCCGACGGTTTACGGTGCGACGGCTAGTTCACCGCGAGCGATTTTTTCCATCGTCCACAGCGATTGCACCACGATGGGCCGTAGCTCGAAATGGATGGCTGCCAACGGTCGGCGCTTTGCTTCCGCGACGAATTGCGCAACTAGTGCTTTGGCATCCGTTGCTTTTGCTTGCAACGCAGCAACGGCGGTCCACAGCGCGAGCGCCAGGCGTTCGTCGAGGCTGATGTTTGCAGTGTCCACCACGCGGAGCTTTGCGAGCACGTTCTTCGCCTTGGCGCCACGCGTCAACGCGCGATACGTCGCTTCTGGCACCCACAGCCCGTTTTCGCGATGACCAATCATTGCGTACGGAAGAAAAACGTCTGCTTGCCAAGGCATGAGCCGCGACGCGGAAACCATTTCGCTCGTGGTCTCAACCTTCGTCTCGAATTTCGATGTTGGGGTTGAGCCCTTTGGGTCGCATGTATGGTGCGCCTTCCAGGCAGCTTCGCAGCCGGTTTCATAGACTCGGTACTGAACCTTCCGATCAGTCTCAACCATCAGTAAGACGTCCGCCGGCGTGCTGACAACCGTACGATGCTTGGCTTTCAGCGAGGTTTCGATGTCACGTAGCAAGCCGTCCGAAATACTTTGGGGTGCAGCTTTGACGAACTTGCACGTCGCTGTTTTCTGATCTGCTGTGCACTTAATATTCACCACATGCGCCGGCCAATCCGGCGTTTGCAAGCGCACCATGCCGACGCTCGCAGCGGCAAATTTTTCATTGGTTGACTGCCACGGATCGAGCGTCGTTTCCGAGCGTATCGGCCGGACAAAATTGCACGGCGACGTTGCGAGCTGTTGACCTTTTTCGATTGCTTTGAAGAAGCCAAGCACGGCCGCAACCTCGTCGGCCACGGCAAGCGGAAATGCAGTGTTCAGTTTCCGCAATGCAGCGACCGCGGCAGCACTTCTTTCGGTATCGCCGACCTGATGCCATGCGATGGCTTGATTGTAGAGAATCGCGGCTTGGTCTTCTCGCGAAAGGCCGAGTAGCGAAAGTTGTGCAAACGCTCGTGCGGTGAACGCCTGCTGACCCCAATGCGCATGGCTATGCAACTCAGCAAACGTCGGTTCAAGCACGCCGCTAACCGCCGGCACCAAAAAGTGGGCGCGGATCGTAGCATTGGCGACTGAGAAGTCTTGGTCGGGGCCAATCCCTTCAAAGCCATCGATCACACGCTCCGATGCATCGTTGCTGGCCGGAACCTTAATGAATCGTCGAACTGCAAACGCGCGTGTGCCATTTTTGGATATTTTTGCGTAGTTCGCGGGGTCCGCCTCCGCCATGCGCAAATCGTCATCCGTAGGCGCAATAAAGTCGTAGTCGAAACAGCTTTGCGCCACCCGCATGGTTGGCGCCAACTGTGCCAAGACCAATTCAGGGTCGGCTTGAGGCGTACAACTCTTTCGCGTCGGAACAACGGTTGCATCGACGCTGCAGGTCAACGCGAGCACTGGCAGCTGAGTGCCTATCGCGATCTTCTTGCCGTTGAGCAACGCCTGCTTGCTAAACGACATCAACCGGCGCTCTTGCGTGTCGAACTGCCACTGATACGCCGCGTTCGGCGGTGTCCACGTCGTCGAAGTTTCGGGTTCTTGCCACTCTGACGTTGGCGGCGCCGCAAACGAATTTGATCCAACAACAGCAAGCAGCAACATGGCGGCTGCGGCATTCTTCAACATGCGCAGGCTATAACACGCGCAGGCCGCCACTTCAGAACTTTTCCTATTGCGCCAACGCCGCTTGAACCGCCCGGCCATAAACAACGTGCTGTTGCGGTCGTGTATTTGCACATGCGAGGGGACGCACCACGACCGTGCCCATTTCGAACCTTCGCGTCGGCACCGTCCGGTTTTCGGACGCATAGTGCACGCGCCAACGGCTAACCGGAATCCACCGTGGCCACGACAACCGTCAAGCTGCGGCTCAGCGCTTGATACTAACGGCAGTGGTCGCGACTTTTTTGCCGAGGGCGTCGGATCGCTGGCGATGTGTCGGTTACTATGGCACACATGAAAAACATTGTTGCAGTTTCAGTAGTTGTGGGTGCGTTGGCCGCAGGTTGTAACAAGGAAAACAAAAGTACCGTCGGAGGAAGTGGCAGCAGCCAACCAGCAAGTCCAACGGCACCAAGCCCCGGGTCTGGTGCGTCGCCGGGCAGCGCCACGGTTGCAACGCCGCCCGCGCCAGCGGCGCCACTAGACCCAGCCGCCGCAAGCAAGATTGCAACCGCGAGCAACGAATTTGGTTTTGATTTGTGGGCCAAGTTAGGCACCGGGAGCAACCAGACGGTTTCACCGGCGAGCATTTCACTCGCGCTCACCATGACCTGGGGCGGCGCCAAAGCCGCGACTGCTGCGCAGTTGGCCAAGGCATTGCATCTAACCGAGGCCACCGAGCCGACGCTCGCAGCATGGGGCGGCCTTGCCCGCTCGCTTTTGAGCAGCGATGCCAAGATGAAACTCACCATCGCCAACCGGCTGTTTGGCGACAAAAGCTACACGTTTGAAAAGCCATTTCTCGACGCTACCGCCAAACATTTTGATGCAGCGCTGGAGCCGGTTGACTTCCGTAGCAACGCCGAACCGGCACGCGCACACATCAACTCTTGGATTGAAAGCAAAACCAATCAGTTGATCAAAGAACTGCTTCCGCCAGGCGCAGTTATGCCTGATACGCGGCTGGTCCTGGTCAATGCAATCTACTTCCTTGCCAAGTGGCAACAAGAATTTGAAGGCGACAACACGCGCGACGCTGAGTTCAACACCAGCAAAAAAACCAAGGTCAAGGTGCCCACCATGAACCAGACCGCCTACCATCGTTCTGCGAAGATCGATGGCGGTCGCGTACTTGAGCTGCCGTATCAAGGTGGCAACACCGCCATGTGGATTGTGCTGCCCGACGCCGTCGACGGCCTTGCTGCAGTGGAGCAGAAACTTTCCGCAGCGGCGCTTGCAAGCTGGGGCAGCAAGCTGGAGGCCAAAAATACCGCCGTCGCACTGCCGCGTTTTGAGCTAAAACCCGCCGAGAGCTTGAACCTTGGCAAGCTATTGCAAGAGCTGGGCGTGGTTGACGCATTCAACGGCAGCCTGGCCGATTTCACTGGCATTGCGAACCCAGCGTCGCCGGCAGACCGCCTCTACATCTCCGGCGTTTTTCACAAAGCCTATGTGAAAGTTAACGAACAAGGCACCGAAGCTGCGGCTGCCACCGCAGTTTCCATGGCGCGCGCGGGCGGCGTGCCAGAACAACCGATGGCGTTTACGGTAGATCGCCCTTTTGCGTTCTTTATCGTCGACAAAACCAGTGGCCTTGTGCTGTTCATGGGCCGCGTCGTCGACCCAACGAAGTAACCCATCCGCGAAAAGTCGCCTATTGGCGCGGCGCTTGCGCGTGTTGGCAGCACCGCGCCGTCGGCGATCGCGATACGACATGGCGCCTGACCTGGGTATTTGCTCACATTCTTTTAGTGGCGACGCAACGGCCATCCCTCAACTCATTCGCTCTATCGGTCCGGTTATCGGACACTACCGATCGCCGTTACAACTGCCCTGGCTCGCCTTGTTCATACCAAGCGGTATGCAGCGACCACTCGCCACATCGCATGCACTGCGTCGACTTCCATTGGATGGCGCACGCTGGGCACTTGCCGCCCGTGTCGAATGTGTGCCACGAACATCCACAACTGCAGTCCCAGCGGTCATGGCGGCTTGGCTGCCATGTACAGAGCGGGCAGCGAATGCGCCTTCCGCCCGTGCCTGCGCGAGCCGGCGTGTCCGCTTTCGAATCTCGTTGCAAAAATTGCCAAACACGTTTTGAGTGCAGCGACCAGCTCATTGTTTCGACGCGCAGCTTCTCGCCACCCACGACAAAGGTCAAGGCTGCTGACACCGCGCTGTCGCAACGCTGCCGCTCGGACTTCGCCTCACCGCCGCGGGCGAGGGCCGCCGTCACCGTTAGGATCTAGTTCAGCCAACAACGTCTCAAAATGTGCACGTCGATCAGGGCGTGCTTTGCGAGCGGCCTGATGAATGGCAGGCATCGCTCCGGCGCCCCATGCTAGCAGCGCAGCTCGCGCCGCTTCCCGGACTTTAGGGTTGCGCTCGGTTACGCGTTCGATGATGGCCAGCAACGTTGGTTCGTAGCGGCCGTGTCCTAAGCTGCGTAAGAGTGAAACAACCACATCATCGCGATCTTCCATCGCCAATACCTCGACGGCAGTGCGCAATGTTGCCTCTTTACTAGCAACCGTTTTCAGCGCGCGCAGCGCAGCACTTCTAACAGCTGGCCGGTGGTCTACAGCCAAGCTCTGCAACGCGGGAATACTCGGTGCGCCGTGGCTGGCAATCGCATAAACCGCGCGCACCGCGATGCCTGGTTTGTTCACTTTGTCTTGCGCGATCGCAACGAGTTGGTCCAGGGTTGCGCCCATAATCGGATCAGCAGGGTCTTGCTGCTGCCGTTCAGTTTCATGCTCCTCAACTTTAAGCAAATGCGAAAGGTCAACGCCGCCCTGGTGCGCAAGCTCGACCAAGCCACGGTGCGTCAACGTGTTTGATGGCCGCAACAATTGAGCCGCTGAGAAATCTCCGCGCCGTGCGCATGCAACGATAAACGGAAGCAGCCGATCATCGCGTACGGCTTGCAAAAACAAGTCAGCATTCGCACTGCCACGGCTGCGTTCGCTGATCCAGCGCGGCACATAACCTTGCAACTGTACCGAGGACAGCCAAGGCACCAAAGAGACCAAGCGCCGCGTCGTCGCCGGCGTCGCATCAATTGGCCATTGCTTGACGGTCTCAGCCACTCGACCGAGATAACCAACCGGTAGGTCGATCTCGTTGGCAAGATAAGCGTTACCCACCAAATGCCACGACGTTTGCGCGTCGGGCCAATCCAACATCTGTTGGGCCGCTTGAGCACGTACATCTGCGTTGGGTGCCACCAGCGCGGCCAATAGACTCGCCAGTTGCGTTGCGCTTGGTGGCGCTGCTTGATGTGCTGGCATTTCCACGTCAGGCACCACCATCATATCCGGCGGACGGTCATCCAGGGCTGCAAGCAACCACGGTGCAGTAAGGTCGCTCGTACGAAACCAATTCTCAGCAAAGTTCCGCAATTCAGTGATTGCCGCCGGTTCGTCGTCGCGCTTGGGCGGGATCGAAAGTACATCGCGCAGCAACGTGGCGCTTTGGGTTGCAACATCGCTACTAAGGCGGCAATCAGTCAACGCTTGTTGCACGTCACGCACATTACGGATCGCACCGAGGCGCCCGAGCAAACTGTAGCGACGCAGCCCGCCGAGCGTTGGGACGGCAGGTATGTTGCGTACGAGATCGATCGAACGAATCGTTGGTGCCGACATCCGGCTCCCAACCACGCAACGTTCAACAAATTCACAAACCACCGCTGCGTCAACCGACGGAAGGTGGTCCGCAAGCAGCTTGATGAGGTTGTCAACGTGTTCAATATCGGCTGGCTCAGCTGCGTGCAGTGCAAGCTGCAGCGCCGGTATCACAGCATCAGCTTGCAACCACGAGATCCAACTACCCAGCTGCGAACGCACAACCGATTTCGCAGATGTCGCCGATGCTCGCTGCGCCGCGCGCGGATCCCATTGCGTAACCAGGCGCTGGGCCGCTGCAATCGAGAAGCCCGATAGCCGAAGCTCTCGGCCGGCATCCTGGCTGGTCGTCGGTATTGCTCGGCGTGCAAGATGCAGCGCAGCAGCTAGATCATCCGCGGTGGCGTCGCTTAGCACTATGGTGTGGTCAACACAGTTCGTCACCACCGCGGTGTGCACCGGTTTTGCCGAGCGCGAAAGACGCAGCGCTGCAGCGATGCTGAGGTGATGCGACAACGCTGCATGCAACAGGCCCGCCGTGCGCGGATCGTTGCTGTGGTCCGCGTTTACCTCGAGGGCGTCAACGAGCACGGCACAATACAGGGGCCCCGCACAATGCTTGAGCGCTTTGAGTAGCGCGCTGCGAAATTGTTTGTTGTCGTGGCGGCCAAGCCAGCCAACAATGGTAGCAACCGAATGCGCATTGCCCATCACCGCCAAGGCATCGGCCGCTGCGATTTTTACAGCCATGTTAGGGCTTTCCAGCGCGGCGTGCGTGATTGGCTCCGCCCATGTAGCGACGAGAGCTTGCACAGCCTCAAGCGCTTGCGCTTGCAATCGTGCGTCTTTGGCATCGCCGACGAGGCTTGCCAAGGAGAACTCTAATCCACGCGCCTCGTCGCCGGCGGCCGCCAATGCAGCAACCGCTGCGCGCCTCACATTGACCGTACCCTGACGCCAATATGTTTCGATCTGCCGCAATCGAAAGCCTTCTGGCCGGTGGCGTGCACATGCTTCAAGCAGCGCAACTTGCACAGCTTCCGACGGCCGCTCCGCAAGCCATTCCGCAATGAAGCGCAATACCAAGTCACGGCCCGTCGCGTTGGCCGCTTCGTGCCAGCCGCGAACAATGCGGCCGTCGGCGACGAGTCGCTGGCCGTACTCACAAATCAATTGTTCGACCTCGGGCAACTTCTGCCGTTTGATGGAAAAATCGCCTTGCAGCGCCTGTGCGACATAGCTACGAAAAACCTCGCGAAACAACCGCGCTACGTCATCGATGACAGCAACGTCGCCAGATTCACAAAGCAAGCGCAACTGATCTTGCGCGGCGACGACGTTGTCGTTCGATGCTGGCCAATCTTGCGCTGCAAGCAAGCGTGCGGTTGGCGAATACTTGTATGCATGATAGTTCATCAAGCCCGATTCGCGCGGCCCTAGCGTTGTGCTGAGTTGCTGCATTAACGCAGCACGATCCGGCGCCAACGCCCACAACACAGGCAAAGCCTGTGTCCGCAGTGTCGACGGTGTCCAACGATCTTCAACCAACTGCGTGAGTTGCTCATAGGCCGCCTGTTGGCCCTTTACCCGAAGTGTGGCGATGGTTTCCTCAGGCAACTGCGGTAGCCATTGTAGCAACACTGCTTCATCGTCGAACGACGGACACTTCCCGGCTGCCACCAGCGCAGCAGCTGCAATCGCCGGTGTGGTGGTGCGCGCCAGCAGCCCCGCTAAGGCTGCGGCGCTGCCTGCTGTAATGCCGAGCGCAAGGACTTCACACCAACGCAGCCAACGTGGGTCGTCGGGCGCCATCGCGGCAAGCATGGCCAACAACTCATGGCGCTCGGTGTGCGTGATCCGGACAAACTCTTCCGCGGTCCAGCCAAGATGCGACTCGAACAGCGCCATCACGTCGCGAAGCTGCGGCGCCTTGACGAAGATGCCGTGTCGATGCGCGTCGAGCAGAAAGCGTCGCGCACTATCGCCGTAGCAGAGTACGTCTTGGTTGACGACCGCGACTACGAGTTCGATATCATTTGATTCGGCGCAGGTTCCCAGCAACTCGATAGCCAACTTGATGACGGCTGGTGCCGATTGCGGCGCATGGAGTACCTGCAACAACAGGGCACGGTTTTGTAGCTTGCCAAGTGCTGCAACGCCTGCCAATGCAACGCTCAGCTGGGGTTCCGCGATGGCGGCGGCGAGCAGCTGGTCACGTAGCCGGCACTGCTGATACGTGGCGTTGAGCAGCCAGGGTTGCCCCAGGCTCTGGATCGCTGCAGTGCGGACCGCAACATTTGCATCGCTCGCTAATTGCATCGCGAGCACAAGCGCGTCACGGCCGGTCAACGCCAATTCTTCAACCAGCGAGGGTAGCGCCATCAGCACGTGACTGCGCACGCGCGCGTCCGGCGAAGCGATCAACATCGTGAGCACGCCGATTGGGTCAGCTGCGCTCGCAAGTGACCAGCTGCTTAACACTTGCAGCTGCCGGCTCGGTTGCAATTCCGAGAGCTGCGACAAATCACCAAGGGTGAGCTGCAATCGTATCCACGCAACTTGCAGCTTCGGCGTTAGCGCCATGATGTCGTTAGGAATTCGTGGCTGATGAGCTACTAGTGTCGCAGCGAGGTTGTGCAGCGCCATGCCAATTTCGTCGGGCAACGACGCAACACTCGCCGGAATCGCGGCCGCCATCGCCGCGAGGACCGTCGGCTCTGCACAACTGGCAACCTCCGCTTGCATTGCAAGCAAGCGCGACGTAGCGACCGCGGCCGGCGTGCGCTCAAGCTCCATCAAATGAGCCGGCTGCAGCACAGCCGTCGACGGTGAGGGTTGCATGTTGAGGCAATGCTAACACTCAGCTCGCCGAACTTGCTGTCACGGGAACACGAACTTACCCGCCGCCGCACCCGGCTCGCACTCGCGATTCACTTCATATTTAGAATTGCAGTGCAGCTAGGCTCGGCCGCCATCGTTGTAATGTACGACTGTTGCACGTCGGGGGCTTTCGCTTCGCATTCAGTGATGCATTGCGCTTTGTCGCCGGATGCATCTTGTTGGCCCATTTGCTTTTGCCAACATTGGGCAAGCCGATCACAAGCTTCGGCGCAGTTGGTTGCAGTGCCGACGGGCAGTTTCACATCTGCAGCATTCGGCTTCGGCTTGGCACCACCACAGCCAAACGCAAGCAACGCAAAAGTAAGAGTGGCAACGACGGTCCGAATTGATGACATCGTTTAACAGTAGCAGGTAAGTCGACCGGCTTGGGTGCCTACTGCATTTTCTGAACCGGTAGGAGCATCACACGCAAGTCCTCATAACGGCCTGGACACTTCGCGACGCGTCAAAGCAAGCCATGATTCGGTGCCGGCGATACCATCGGCCTACATGGTCAGCACAGCTTAATTTTGCGCAAATTGTCGGTACGGCTCACTAGCTTGGCGGCATCATCACGGTGTCGATAACGTGAATGACACCGTTGCTCGTTTCAATGTCGGCCTTGACCACTGTGGCGCCGCCAACGACGACGCCGTTAGCGGTGTCGATCGCTACCGATGCTCCGTTGACCGTTGTGGCTGACTTCATACCTGCAACATCTTTTGCCATCACTTTGCCAGCAACCACATGGTAAGTGAGAATCGCCGTGAGTTTGGCTTTATCTTTAAGCAATGCCTCGACGGTGCCCGCTGGCAATTTAGCAAAGGCTTCATCGGTAGGTGCGAAAACCGTAAACGGCCCAGCGCCTTTGAGCGTGTCAACCAGGCCGGCTTCTTTGACTGCTGCCACCAGTGTATTGAAGCTACCCGCTGCAACGGCGGTATCAACAATGTCTAACGTGGCAGCCGCCTCGGTAGCCGTTGGGGTTTTCACAGGTGCAGATTTGCCACCGCAACCAACTGCCAACGTAGAGACCAACATCGAACTAAAGATGAGACTAAAAACTTTCACTTGTGACTCCTGAAAATATGTGGATAGAAGTCAGACGCCGGGCAGCGCGGCTCGTTACCGAATCTCGAGGATTTTTCGGATCCGTTGCATTTGAGCGATTTTTGCTGCAAGACGGCGTGAAACCTCCAACGTTTCGCTAGCGCCTCCTCGATTTCGCCGTACACTGCAAGCTTTGTACGCCTACGTTGCAAACGGGTTTTGCGGCACTCGCGCCTGAACCCGCCGTGTTTGACGTATCTGATTGAATCCGTTTTCTGTAGTAGTGGTGCGAGCAGAAAGGCGTAAGCGAGCCGGCCACCCGCAAGGTAGGCACGTGACTGCGAGGGAACTTCGAGAGTGCCCACTGCAAAGGACCCCAGTTGGGGATCCGGGCCGCCGCGTCGAGCGCACCGCCACAAGATCGGGTGGCACGAGCGACGAGATGGAGCGGTCACTGCCTACCGCTGCGGGTAGGCGAGCGACGCTGGCCTCAGGTCACCACTGCGTGGTCAGCATCACCGGATCGTTTTCATTCAACACGGGCACGATCAGGACCACACGCACGATCACGGACACGACCACAGACACAGGCACGATCACGCGCACGATCTACGATCTACGATCTACGTTCTACGACTGCACCTGTCAGGGATGTCTTGAGCCTAAATGTGTCAGGGATGTCCTGAGCCTGTACCAAGGTTCACCGGCAAGAACAGCTTCACGGGCACGGACGCGCTCACGCTCACGACCAGCTCACGACCGTATGTCCGCTCGTTCGCCCCTTGTTCGCGCCCCTTGTTCGCGCCTCGTTCGCGCCCGCGCCTTGTTCGCGCCCGCGCCTTGTTCGCGGACAACCGCTTCGATACGTAGTTGGGTACGTTTGCTTCTTCGCCCTACCGCGAAAGCCAGTGCCATGCGCGCGCAAGTTCGCGCGAGCCACGACGTGCTTTGCTCAGCGCATGGCACAAGGCTTTCGCTGGAACGGGCGTGAAGCAAACATACCCAACGCCTCCTCGAAGCTATTTGTTGTCTCTTGAACTCGTGCGCTCGCTGGTGCCGGCGATTAAGTTGATCGCGCGGCATGATGGCTCGCTGGCGAAGCAGCTGACGCGCGCGTTGTCGTCGGTGCCACTGAACGTCGCCGAAGCCGGTGGCCGAGTCGGCGGCGACCGCACGCACCTGCTACGCATCGCGTACGGCAGTTTGCGCGAAGTCAACGCGTGCCTCGACACCGCGTGCGCCTTCGGCTGGCTCGACGCTCTGCCTGCACCGACGCTGCGCGACGAACTCGGCGCCCTG
>JAKQOD010000264.1 GCA_029565465.1 Deltaproteobacteria bacterium | reverse complement strand
CCTACCGTTATTGGTGGTGGCCGTGGGCTTGGGCATCTTGTGGCTTGGCCGGCAAGCGAATCGCTCGTCGAGCCGAGCGTTGGTACAACAGCAGCTAACCAACGCAGCAGATCATGTTCGCCAACAAGTTTCGTACGCGCTTGATCAAGCGCAACCGATATTGGATCGGTTGGAATTGCTAGCCAAGCCCGATGCGCCGATCGACACGGTAGCACCCGCGATGTTTGATTTGACCTTGGGGCACGCTGGGGTTTCGCACTTGAGCGTCAGTTTTCCGGTTGGCATGCTGCGGTCGAGCTACTACGAAGGCTCATCGTTGCGGGTACAGCAAAGCACGGTTGGTACCAGCGATGTGCCTGGGTCGATTCGGCACAACTACGTAGTGGATGGCAGCGTGGTGCGCATGATCGAAGAGATCAAGAACAACTACGACCCGCGCACCAGGCCATTTTATCGCCACGCCGAAAAAGTGCCCGGCCGGTCATGGACGCCGCCACGAACATATTTCTCGACACACACCACCGGTATCTCGGCGGTTCAGTCCATGCGCGATGCACAAGGCGCGTTGCAAGCGGTGCTTACCGTAGATTTTGACATCAATGCGCTGTCGTCGTTTGTGTCCGAGATTCCGGTTGCAGGTGCGCGCTCGGTTGTGTACTCGGCCGACGGCGCAATCTTGATTTACACCGCCAAAGATCGCAAAGCACCGCAACTCAAAGAGGAGCGGTTGTTGACGCCTGCTGACCTCAATGATCCCGCGATAACGGCATTGTTTGCCGACGCAGCGCTGGCGCACCCCACCAACCCAACCAATGTTTCGCTGCAAACGTCCGACGGCATCTACATCGCTTCGATTACCCCAATCGGCGGCAGCCGTGCCGGCATTGCCGAGCCGCTGAACTGGTTTGTTGCGACCGTGGTGCCTGAGTCAACGATCTTGGCGTCGTCGAAACAGCTCGAACGTCGTACGGTTATCGTTGGTGTTGCCGCGGTTGGGGCAGCGTTTGCCTTGGCGTTGGTGTTGGCGTGGAACTTGGTGCGCTTGCGACGCAATGTGCGCGAAGCACGCAAAGCTGCGTCGACGGCGCAAGCCCAAGCCAAAGAGCTCGGCAGCTATCGTTTGGTGGCACGCATCGGCGAAGGCGGCATGGGCGAAGTCTGGCGCGCCGAGCATCGTTTGTTGGCGCGCCAAGCGGCGGTCAAGTTGATGCGAGCCGAAACCACCGACAGTGCGCAGACCTCACTCAAAGTGCGTGAGCGCTTCCGACGTGAAGCGCAAGCGTTGGCATCCATGCGGTCGCGCCACACGATTGCGTTGTTCGATTATGGCGTGACCGACGACGGCACGTTCTTCTACGTGATGGAATTGCTCGACGGCGTAGACTTGGAAACCTTGGTGCAAAAGTTTGGGCCACAACCACCCGGCCGCGTCATCCTGTTTTTGATTCAAGCCCTATCGTCGCTGGCCGAAGCGCACGACGCTGGGCTGTGGCATCGCGACGTTAAGCCGGCCAACTTGTTTGCGTGCCGCGCAGCTGATGAGGTTGACATCATCAAGGTACTAGACTTCGGGATCGTGCAAGCCGCCAATGAATCGGTGCACCCAACTGCGCAGGTAACCCTGCCAAGTGGACATGTGGTACCGGGTGCTGGTTACATGATGCCGCCGCAAGGCCACTTGGCTGGCACGCCTCGACTCACCCAGCTGGGGGCGGTGTTGGGCACGCCAGGCTTCATGTCCCCAGAACAAGCGCTTGGCAAGAACCTCGACGGTCGCAGCGACTTGTATGCATTGGGCTGCGTAGCGTGGTGGTTGTTGACCGGACGCGAAGTGTTTCCTGCCGATAACGACGCCGCGGTGTATTACAACCACTTGTATGAGCCGGTACCGAATTTGATGGCGCAAGTGCCTCAATGGATTCCGCCACAACTAGCGATGTTAATCACCAGCTGTTTAGCCAAAGAAGCGCATCATCGGCCAGTGAGTGCGCGGGCGTTGGCCGATCAACTGCGCGCAATCGAGTTGCCGCCTGACATGTGGTGGACCGCCGAGCGAGCCCAGCAATGGTGGCAGACCTGCAAGCCGGTCCAAGGACGCGCGACAACGGCGGATCTCAACCTGTCGCAACAACGCTTGTTGGTGCCGCGTCGGTCGGAAGTGCCAGTTGCGCATCGCGAAGCTGCCACGGTTTCGGACCGCAAACCGCGCCGCTAGGCGGCGGTCGGCGTTACTGCAGTGGCGTATCCGCCATGGGAAAATGATCCGCGCCAGCGCCGTCGTAATGCCACCATTCGGTAGCAATTCCAACGAAGCCGGCTGCAGTCATCGCTGCATCGAGCAACCGGTAGTCGCTCGCCGCGGCACTGCGGGGCGCGTTGCTGCGATGGGCGCGGCTCGAAAAGTCATCGTGTGCCGATGGCATCGGCAGCGGCGCGCCTGTGGCGTCGGCTAGCCCAATATCGACGGCAGCGCCGCGACTATGTCGTGAGCCCGAGCGTGGCGTGCCATCGCTTGCAAAGGTTGGCTTGGCGACATAACGAGGGTCTGGCATCAACTTCCAAAACTCTTTTTGGATCGAGGCTGGCCGGTAACAATCCCAAAGCAGCACGCGACGTTGTGCGACGCGCAGGGTGGTGGCTGCAGCCACGAGTTGCTTCGCGACCGCGCGGCGCAGCAAACAACGATTGACGGGATACACTGCACGGCCCACAAAGTTGTCTGCGATGGCGTAGCGCATTGCGATCACTGCGTCTGGCACAACGGTGGCGATGTCGACGAAGTCATCGGGCTTGCCGGTCGGGGGCGGGGCCGCAACGGGCACCGCGGCGTCGGCTCCTGCATCAACTGGTGCGGTGGCTGCCGCCTTTGCATCGGCAACTCGGAGCGGCGGCGTCGGAGCCTCGGGACCAGTTGCGCTCGCAGCTGGCCGCTCAACGTGGCTGGAACACGCTGCGACCACAAGTGTGCCAAGCATGGCGTGCCGCATGCGTTGCGCGGTTGCGGCCATCTAGTGCTGATGCGGGGCTTTGACCCGCGGATACGCTTCGAGCTGCGCGAGCTGTTCACGTTGCAACCAGGTTGGTTGTTCGTAAACATCGTCGAAAATAGTCTGCAACGCAGGCGGCGCCGTAGCTTCTTGTCGTGCGATGGCATCGCGGACATCGGCCTCCATCGACGTTTGCATTGCTTGATATTCGTCGGCGGTAATCCAGCCGCGCGCGGTGAGAAAATTGTACAAGCGCCGAATCGGATCGCGCTGGCCACGCCAAACTTCGGTGACCTTTTCATCGCGATAACGCGATGGATCGTCCGACGACGAGTGCGCCGAAACCCGGTAGGTCAAAAGTTCGACAAACGTTGGGCCATCGCCACGGCGGGCCTTTTCAGCAGCGCGCCGTACGCCTTCGTACACGGCGAAAACGTCGTTG
The DNA here is from genome assembly GCA_029565465.1 of Deltaproteobacteria bacterium. Classification (GTDB taxonomy): domain Bacteria; phylum Myxococcota_A; class Polyangia; order Haliangiales; family Haliangiaceae; genus JABFXX01. Next base: position 1,435 of record JAKQOD010000264.1, on the reverse strand, counting down.
CCGTCGATGCGCACTGGTTCGATGCCATAGCCCAGCGCTTTGATCGCGATGGTTTGCGCTGCAGTTTGCACCGCACCGGGCGTCGAAATCGCCCATTGATTGTTCTGGCAAATCAAGACGCACGGCGATTTCATCACGCCCGCGAAATTGAGCGAGACGTGAAAGTCGCCTTCGCTGGTGCCGCCGTCGCCCATGAAGCCGAACGCTACCGGGGTTGGGCTGCCAGCTGGTGGCCCCATGATTTTCATGGCCATTGCGACGCCAACTGCATGCGGGATTTGGGTCGACACACACGACGACATCACAACGTAGTTGTGAGCTTTGTCGCATGGATGGCACGGCAACTGTCGGCCCTTGGTTGGGTCGGCGCTGTTGCCAAAGATTTGCGCAATGTACGAATCAAGCGTCATGCCGCGGTACAAGCCCACACCGGCTTCGCGCAGGGCAGGGACGATCCAATCTTGCGGTTCGCTTGCCGCAGCAGCGCCAACGATGGCGCCTTCTTGGCCGAGTGCTTCGCCGTAAAAGCCGATGCGGCCTTGGCGTTGCAGCGCCATCATGCGCGCATCGGTAACTCGAATGCGGACCATGCCTTCGAATAGTTGCCGCGCCAAGGTGCGGTCGACGTTGGCAAAGTACGCTGCGTTTTCCGCGCCAGCTACGGGTGTGCCATCTTCGCCAAGCATACAAAATAGGCCGCGGGCTTGAGCAACGTCGTCGCCGGAAAAGTAAGGGAAATTCACGCTTGGAATCTAGGCTGCGATCGCCAAGCGGGTCAACGCGGCGAGCGCAAATTGACGGTGTTTCCCGACCGGCGCACCGGCGCCCAACCGTGCGTAGCCACGCGTTGACATTGCCTAGGACATCAAGCCACCATGCCGGCCATGGCCACGCCGAACAATGATGTGCTGATCGTCGGCAGCGGCTTCGCTGGCATTGGCCTGGCGATTCGCTTAGCCGAAACCGGCAAGCGCAATTTTACAATTCTGGAGCGCGCGCCGTCGCTGGGCGGGGTGTGGCGCGACAATACCTATCCTGGTGTGTCGTGTGACGTGCCGGCGCACTTGTACAGCTATTCGTTCGAGCCCAATCCGCATTGGTCGCGGTTGTTTGCGCCACAACGTGAGATTTTGCAGTACCTCGAACGCTGCGTCGACAAACACGATGTGCTCAAGCACATTCGATTTGGCTGTGCGGTTACTGGTGCCACGTTCGATGCGCTAACCGGGTTGTGGACGGTGCAAACCAGCAGCGGCGAGTCGTTGCAAGGGCGCTTTTTAGTTTCAGCGTCGGGCCATGCGTTGACCGTGCCGGTGGTGCCGAAGTTCAAGGGCGCCGCGTCTTTTCGTGGCGCACAGTTTCACTCCGCACGCTGGGATCACCGCGTTGATCTCACGGGCAAACGCGTGGCCGTCATCGGCACCGGCGCTTCGTC
>JAKQOD010000262.1 GCA_029565465.1 Deltaproteobacteria bacterium | reverse complement strand
TTCGGGCACGCATGTGAAATTCGGTGCAACTGTGACGCTGGAAGATAGCGACAGTGGCGATCAGGTGACCTACACGATTGTTGGCGAACATGAAGCCGACATCAAGCGCGGTCGAATCTCGATTGGTGCGCCACTTGCGCGCGCGATGATTGGCAAAGACATCGGCGACACCGTGGTGATGGCGAATCCTAAGGGCAAACGCGAGTATGAAGTCACCAAAGTTGAGTGGCTCGACGTGCCAGCGCTCGACATGCTCTAAGCTGCGACTAAGCGTCTTTGAGCATCCGCCGGGCGTGGTCACGGACTGCCATCGCATAGGCGGTTTGGGTCGGCACGAGCTTGAGCTCGTGCTTCGGCATCAACCGCAAAATGCGCGGAATTTGGTCAACGCCAAGCCGCGGATTGCTGAGCAATGCGCGACGGACTTCGGGCACCTGCAGCCATGTGCCATTGCTGCAAATCGTTTCCAACATCGGCCGTGGTAGCGTGCCCATGCGCGAGATGCGCGCGACTTCCGGTGGTGTAATGCGCGGGTTGCGCAATAGCGCCTCCCACACGGTCTTGCCGTAGATGCGCTCAAGCATGATGCGTTCGGCCAGCTCACCTTTAAGCGCTAGCTTGATCTGTTCCGCGATGGGCAGATTGCGCAACCGTTCGTGCGCCGAGGCCGGGCCACGGCGGGCGTCAGCATCGTCAACTGCATCGTTAGCGTTCGCGTCAGCGTCGGCATCGCTCGCCGCGTCAACGGTTGCAACGGTGGTGCTGACAATTGGTTCGCTTGGCGCAGCGACGGCCGCCAGAATTACGTCGCCAAAGGTTTTTAGGGCGGCCTTGGTATTGGCGTCGTACGGCACGAATTCGATGCCAATGCCGCCCGGCGTTACCATGATCACGCGTCCAGGTAACACCAGCGATTCGCTGTGCGCGGTGAGCGCTACATCGCATTCGGCCATTGCTTCGAGCGTTTGCCCCGGTGCAAATACGCCACCTGATTTCCACGCTGCAACTTGCGCAGCGAGATTGCTCGCCGCCGCCAAGTCGATCGCCACGCGGGGCTTGCTCATGTATCAGATGATAGAGTGACCGAGCCCATCGTGGCTACTGCTGCGGCCGACGTCGTGGTTTGCGTGGCGTTTTATTGGTCAAGGTAGTGGTTGCAACTACACTGGCACCGCCGGTCGGCGCCAACTCGTCGAGCGGCCCTGGGCATTCGTCGCGCATGCGGCAACTGGTGCATTCGCCGCCGCGCCATATTTGATCGTATAGGTTCTGCACGGTATCGAGTAACACTGCATCGTCGGTGACAATGCCAAACTCGAAGTTGCGCCGGCCGCTGCCGCGTGCGCCGAGCCCTGCGCCGGTCCAGTTGGCCGAGCCCAGGTAGAGCAGCGCGCCGTCGACGATGACCACTTTGAGATGCACGCGCGGGCAGCGGCGAAAACCGAGCGCCCGTGCAAGCGCAGGTTGCGCAGCAAGCTCGGTGCGAAACGGCCGCGACGGCATTTCGCCGTGCAAGATGCGTAGTTCGACGCCGCGGATGGCTAACTCATTGAGTGCCGCAGTCATCGATTGATAGTCGTTGTTGTTGCGGCTGCCACGGCGCGCCCGACCGCGGGTTGCAAGATTCGGTTCCGCTTCGACTAACAACTCTTTGAGATTCGCAGTGCCAATCCAAACGCTAATTTGCGCATTGAGCACGGCGGTAATCACGCGCTGATAGTGGCCACGGCCTGAAATAAATTCGGCTGCAATGGGGCGTGCTGGCAACGCCACGTCTAACGCGGATTCGCGTGCAAGCGCAGCACCAACGCGTGAGGCACCGCCGCGTCTCACGTCATCATCATGTGCGCGGCAGCGGCCACCACGCTTTGGCCACCGTCGACCACCAGCGTGGTGCCAGTGATGTACGCAGCCGCGCTGCTGCGCAGAAACACGGCAGCCGCTGCGATTTCTTCAATGGCGCCAAACCGACCCAGTGGCACCGAGGCTTTGGCTTTGTCGGCGGCCGAGCCTGCGAGCCGGCGCATGCCTTCGGTTTCGGCAATCGGCCCCGGCGCAATACCGTTGACGCGAATGCCAAACTGGCCCCATTCAACTGCGAGGTTGCGGGTTACTGCATCGACGCCGGCTTTGGCTGCCGAGGCATGGATCTGCAGTGGTGTGCCGCCGTAGTGCAGGGTGGCGCTGATGTTGATAATCAAACCGCGGCCACCGAGGCGCAAGGCCTCAAACGCAGCGCGTGCGACGTTGAAGGTACCGCAAAGATCGATGTCGACCACGGTGCGAAAGCCGTTGGCCGAAAGCGCTGCAGCCGGTGCAAGGAAATTGCCAGCAGCGCCATTAACAACGGTATCGAGATGGCCAAATTTGGCGATGGTTTGCGCAATCGCGTCGGCTACGGCGTCCGGTTGCCGGACATCGCACGGCACGAAAAAGATATCGCGCCCAGTCGCCGCGCTCATTTCCGCAGCGGTTTGCGCAAGCACCTCACCCTTGCGGCCAACGATGCAAACATCAGCCCCGCACGCCGCGAACGCTTGCGCGATGCCACGGCAAATGCCAGTGCCGCCGCCGGTCACGAGCGCGACGTGTCCAGCCAAAAGATTAGCTTCAAATACGGCGAGGGGCCCGGTGCGAACTTTGGTTGCGCTCATGATCGTACCTTGAGGTGCCACATATAGTGATAAGGGTTTTCGCGTACAAAGCCGCGCTCGACGACGTCGAAGTGTTTGGCCAAGATCTTGGTGATTTTGGTAGCGGTGTACGGATAGCCCAACTCCCAATAATGCTCAGGGATCGGCTTGTGCCGCCATGGCAACATGAACTTGTGGCCAAGCGTCAAAAGGTGATCGCCCCACCAAAACGCCCAGCGAATGCGCAAGCCGCGGTAGGGCAAGGAAATGAACACGTGCGGCGTTGCGCGCATGGCAATTGCCGCCAGCGCTGCTTCGAACTCTGCAAACGGGATGTGTTCGAGAATTTGAAATGCGCAAATCGCATCGAAGCGCACGTCGGCGGGTAGGGTGGTGTCCAGCTTGGTTACATCGGCAACGTAATCAACGTCACGGCCGGCATCGATATCGAGAGTCTTCACGGTGATGCCCGCGCGCTGCAAATAGCTGCGGAACACGCCGGAACCCGGCCCAATTTCCAAGACCCGCTGCGGCCGCACTTTCATCACTGCGCGAATCTGATGCCAATACGACATCCAGCGCTCGCGATCGTCGTAGCGTTCAAAGTCGTAATGTTCCGCTGCAACTTGCACGGTGCGGTTGTCGACCACGGCCGGCAAGTTCGCTGAGTTGGCCTCGGGATTCGCCATGCGGCTTGGTAGCGCGAAGCCGGCAGCGCTACAAGTGGGGAACCACACTCTGCCACCATGCGCCAGGTGCCGGTATCGCGTAGTGTACCGCCATGGCTGAGCAACCGTTTGAACTTGCAACCGTCCCCGCCCACCTCGGCCTCGGTGCACGCGTCCATCAACTGCCAACATTTTCCGGCATGGCTTGGTACCAACAGTACGAGCGCGACTTCGCTAGCGACGGCAACGAAGGGCGTTTAGTCAGCTTATATACATTTGATCGAAGCTGGGACTCGTGGGAAATGCATCCGCATGGCGACGAGCTGGTGGTGTGTACGGCTGGCGAAATCATGCTTTGGCAAGACTTGCCGGCTGGCGCCGCGGCACACACGCTGCGTGCAGGGCAAGCGATTGTTAATCGCGCAGGCGTCTGGCATACCGCTGACGTAGCCAGCGCGGCGACCGTGCTTTTTGTCACCGCTGGGGTCGGCACGCAGCACCGTCCGCGCACACACGAAAAATTTACAGGGTTTGAAAAATAGTTGGAACCAAGTGCCGGATGCGCTGTCCTAGCTCTTGAACATCGCAGCATCGTTTGGTGAGTGCCTCGTCAGCGAGGTTTTGCCGGAGCGCTGCGGCTCTCACGTGCATGTCGCACGTGCTCATTTTTCGTTCGGAGGATGTCATGCGCTTTGCGAATGCTTTGCGGTCGGCTAGTTGTATGCTTGTGCTCGTTGTCACGTCGTCGTCGGTTTTTGCGCAACCAAGCAAAGCACCACGCAGCAAAAAGTCGGTCGCCGAATGCGCAACGTTTGACCAAGCTGACAAAGGTGACGACGGTGTTGCGTTGTCGGTCCGCAACAGTTGTGCGGTGCCGGTGGCTTGCACCATGAGCTGGACCTTGGTGTGCGCACCCGAGTCAAAAAAACGCAAGTCGCTACATAAAGAAGCCGCTTCGTTCACCTTGGCCGATGGCGCTTCGGAATCGCGCGATGCCTCACCGGCCGTGTGCGGCGCTGATAGCTGGTCGTTGGAAAACATCCAATGGAGCTGCGCGCCTACCCGGGATTGAGCTGCATCGCTAAAACATCGGTAATATTAGTATCTTAGGCCGCCTCCGAAGCGGCCTGTCTTTTTGGCTAGGGCAAAAAACAGGCCCAGATCAAGTACTTGCAGGACTTCCAAGGTTGTTAGATCGTTAGAGCTCGTGCTGCGTGTCTATACGTAACGGAAAAACCGTTACCACGTAGTATAAGGACCCAACGATCATGTCTACCAACCAACATCTCGACGCGCTGCTGATTGGCGCTCTGTATGGCGAACTCTCGCCTGCAGAGACGGCCGAGCTCGACGCTCACCTGTTGGCTCATCCAGCCGACGCGGGCGTGCTGGCGCAACTGCGCCAAACCCATGCAACGGTCCGATCCGGTGGATTTGCCCAAACGCTGGTTGAACCGCCGCAAGCGGTGTCGGCCTTGCTCTTACAAGAAGCTGCACGCAAAGCACCTAAAAAATCGCTAGCGAATCATCACGAAGAAAAGCCGGGGTGGTTTGCCCGCTTTGTGCGCAGCTTTGCCTTACATCCTGCGATGGCCGCTGCCGCTTCGTTAGTGCTGGTCGCTGGGATTGGCGGCGTGTTGTACATGCGCGGGCAAGGGGCGGTGCAGAACACCGCTCCAGCGCTGCAGCAAGCGAGCGAACCGCCGCCAGCCGCAACCGGCGAGGCCGACAACGACAGCGCCGAAAATCTGCGCGAACAAAACACGAAGCTTGAAACCATTGGCGCAGGGCTCGACGACTTGCGTCTGGAAGGCAAGGGACTTGCGCGAGGTGACCTTGCCAAAGCGGATCCAACCGCCGAAGAACAAACGGTTAGTCGTCGGGTGGCGACTGGCACCGACAAACCAGCTGCGCCTAAAAAGGCCAAACCTTACATTCCTGTGTCCACCACATCGGCTGAACCGATCGCGTTTGACGGCTACGCTAAGAAGCCTGAACCGGCAACCACGGCGACCAACGCAATTAGCGGTGGGTTTAAGGCCGACGATGGTGATACTCGAGGTGGTGGTCTTCGTGACCGCGCTGTTGGCCAGGCCGACCCGAATGTTGCGAGCACTCCGGCGGCGATCGCTCCTACGGATACCGCGGACGATGGGCCGCCTGCGGTAAAAAAAGCGACGGTGAAAGAGGCTCCCTCCGAAGCTATCGTAGCGCCTGCACCGCCACCTGCAAAGGACAGTGGCAAAGACGCCGCATGGGCCCGTGGTGAACACGACAAGCTCAAAAAGTTGGTTGTGGCTGGCAAGTGCGCCGAGGCGGCTAAGGTTGGCGCAGCGATGGCAGCGCGAGACCCTGAGTATTACCAGCAGTTCGTCGCCAACGACCGCCAAGTCCAAGGATGCGCTGCGTACATTCGTGAAAAGCGCGCGCTTGAATCTGAAAAAACCAGCGCGGGCAAACCAACGAAAGCGCCAGCAACCACCGACACGAAATAGCGGTTACGCTTTTTCTGGGACGTAGTCTTTGGGCATCAGCACTGAGCTGGCGTCACCAAACAAGAATACTTCACACTGCTCTTTAAGCATGTCGTGAGTTTTTTTCTGGGTCAGGTCGAGGCGCATTTCGTTGACGATCTTTTTCGAATGCTCGATCCACTGCATCCAGGCTTGCTGCGAAATTTGCTCGAAGATCCGTGCGCCGAGCTCGTCGTTGAACGGCTTGTACGGCATTGCAGGCAACTCTTGTCCTAATTTCTTGCAGACTACGGTTCGTGACATAGCGCGCAGTCGAGCAAGAAAACGCCCGTGACGCAACGTGCCAGGTGGTCAAAAAGGTGCCGATACCGCGACGTCGATTGTGCATCGTTTGGCCGACCCCGTGGTAGGCTGCGGAACGATGAGCAAACTCACCCAAACAAGGTGCCGGTCCTCGGCATTGGCGGTTTTGACATGTGCGCTATTGGGCACAGGCTGTGGCGACAATATAAATGGTAGCGGCCTCGACACGTTTTTGCCGCCGATTCCACCGCCCACGGGTGATGCCCAAGGCGTTTTTGCCGGTGAGATCACCGCTGCGAAGACTGGCGAACTCCTCAAAGGGCCAGCCGCCAGCGGCATGGTTGGCGACTTTTACATGCGCAACTCCAAGGTTGCGTTCACGATTCAATCCCCAACGCGGGTCATCGGCGTGGTGCCACAAGGTGGCAACCTGGTCGATGCTGTGCTGTACGATGGCACCAAACAAACCGTCGAAGATCACTTCGGTGAACTCAGCATGATTTACGTGCTGGGGCGCACCTGCGAACACGAAACCATCGAAGTATTGGCCGACGGTTCGGGCGGTGGCGTCGCTGCAATTCGGGCGCGTGGCAAATCGGGCAACAACGACTTTATCAATATCAAGGCGATTAATGCCTTGCCGGTGAGTGCAACTGTTGATCCTGATATTCCAGACAAGATTGAGTGCGCGACGACGTACATCCTGGAGCCCGGCGCCAGCAACTTGCAAGTCTATCACACGCTCTACAATGCTGGCGAAGACAAAGTCACGGGCCCGATGGGCACGATGACAGACACGGGTGGTGCGACTGAATCGTGGGGCAACTTGCGTGGGTTCGAGCGCCTCGGCGTCGAGAATATTGCGAGCTTAGGCAGCCCATCGCCAATCGACTACGTGATGTATCAAGGCCCGGGGATTGCTTACGGCATCATTCCTCGCCATGACGCACCAACTACCCACTCGCAGTTCCTGATCGCAGGCGTGTCGGTGCTGTTGCTTGGTAACGAAGCGTTGCTCGATATTATCGACAAAGACAAATTCTACTTGAGCTTGGTGCCCAACGCGGGGTTCAACCAACGCTACGACATTGGCGTGGGCAAAGACGCAGCGCAAGTCGACCAAATCTTTCGCGTCGGCGCAGGCGAAGCACTCACGGATATTGGCGGCACCGTAACGTTCTCCAACGGCGGCCCCGCTACGGGTGCCCGGGTTGGCATCTTCCGCGACGACAATAACAACAACATGCTCGACGCCACAGACCGCATTGAAAGCTATGCTGACGTCGACGCCACAGGCAAATTTGCAGCCAAAATTTCAGCAGGCAACCATTTGCTACGTGCGGAAGTCCAAAACATCGGACGGTCACCTACAGTTGCGGCCGGTTCTGCGGTCGCGTTGACCGTGCCTTCACCTATGAAAGTCGACTTTACGATCTTAGACGATCAAACCAACATGCCGATTCCGGGTCGATTGTTGGTGGTTGGCAACAACCCTACGTCTGCTGACGCACGGGTGTTTTCCAGCTACGATCAGCTGACCGGCGTCGTCGCATCGGCACATAACATTCGTGGCACGACGGTGGACCTTGGCGATGGCGCCGACCCGGCGTTGCAGTTGCCGGCCGGTGGCACGTATCGTGTTTACGCCACGCGAGGCACGGAATATTCATATGACAGCCAACCGGTTAGCGGTACCGCAGACCAAAATTTGACGTTCAAGCTGCGGCGCGTTGCGCCTGCTACTGGCTACTACTCGACCGAATGGCACGTGCATCAGGTTGGCTCGCCGGACTCGCCGGTTTTAGCCGAGGAGCGCTTGCGTTCAGCTGCGTCGGCGGGGGTCGAAATGTTTGCAGTGACCGACCACGACTACGTTGCGGACTTGCAGCCGTTGGTTGAAAGCATGCAGTTACAAAGTTTGGTGCGGGTGTTGCCAGGCATCGAAGTCACGCCCTTTGCGTACGGTCACTACAACGCGTGGCCGATGAATGTTGCAGACACAGATCCAAGCCATGGCGCCGTGGACTGGGCACGCGTCAACAATGGATTCGGGATGACGCCAAAGCAAATCTACGAAACCATGCGTAGCCGCGGCGCCAAGATGGTGCAAGTGAACCATCCGCGTGGCTCGGGGATTGGCCAATTTCAAGCCGCTTTCGATCGCGCCAATCTGAAATATGATTTTACCGCCAAAACGATGTTTGGTGATTTTGCGTCGGCCGATGTTCCAAATGAATGGTTGCGGCTGCCAGAAGAATCGCTGTGGAGTCCAACCTTCTCAGGCCTCGAAGTCTGGAACGGCTTCACGATGTCGGACACCAATGGTGACACCATTCGCGAAAACCTGTCGCTCGATCGCGTGATGGCCGATTGGTTCAGCATGCTGTCACTCGGATTTTATGTTTCGCCAGCAGGCAACAGCGACACCCATACCTCAGTCAAAGATCCAATGGGTATGCCGCGTACGTACGTTCGGGTTGCGGATGACTCAGCGGCCGCCTTGCAATCCGGCGCTGCGGTTGAAGCGGTGTTGGCCACCCAAACCCGCAAGACCGCTGCAGGTACCGATGTCGCAAACGATATCGTGGTGACCAACGGGCCGATGATCGACGTGAAAAGTGGTGCGATGCCAGTGTTAGGTAAAGTCGTGACCGCTGGGCCATCTGGGGTGACCTTAACGGTGACCTTGACGGCGGCTGACTGGGCGCAATTTGATACGCTCGAAGTCTTCGCCAACAGCACGCCGAAATCGCCGATTGCAAACAACTCGGATTCTTCGCTGGTGCCGCTCAAGTGTTGGACTAGCCGCCCGGTGGCGGCGCTTGATGCCAAAG
>JAKQOD010000253.1 GCA_029565465.1 Deltaproteobacteria bacterium | reverse complement strand
TGAGATAGTTATGAATCCACTCAAGCCGCCGGCCGTCGAGTTGCATGTCGGTTTGCACCAAGCGATTCTCGATGCGCCCATCTGAGGTGACGAGCACAGCTAACAATTTACCATCGCGCAACGGCACGAATTGCAGCTGGCCTAGCCGAAGTGAATCAGGGTCAGGGGCGACAATAACCGCGGCATGTTGGGTTAAATCGGCCAACAGTTGTGAGGCGCGGTGCACAACATCGCCGCTATGGGGCGCCGAGATGCGAGCTCGGATTTCTTCTTTTTCGCGTGGGTGCAAACCACGCACCTTAACAAGGGCGTCGATGAAAAAACGCATCCCCGATTCCGTCGGTACGCGCCCGGCCGATGTATGCCGCTGCGCCAACAAGCCCATGTCCTCGAGATCCGCCATCACATTGCGGACCGTTGCGGGCGAAAGGCCAAGCTCGTGGCGCCGCGTAATCGTGCGCGACCCCACCGCATCACCGCTGTCGAGATATTCGGCAACGATGGCATGGAGAATTTTTTGGGCGCGCCGGTTTAGCTCCTGACCACTCATGACTCGCCGGGGATTGTACCCTGCCCAGCGCGTAATAGACAGGGGGAAACCAGGTGGCGCCCCCAGCGCTCATGGGTCACCGGCGACGAGCTGTGGTCCTAGGTCGTCGACTCAGGCATCGCTTGCACGATTCGGGTGGCGACATAGTCAGCAAGCAAAAAGCCGCGCAGCGTCGGCACCACACGGTCACTGTCGCCGGTCGCGAGCCCTTTGCCGATCAGCTCCTCGGCCAACCCAGGACACACCGCCAACGCGGCCCGGCTGACGCCACGCATCGTCCGCAAGCCCAACCAAAGCAATTCCGCGGCTCGTTCGCTCGGCGTGCTGGTAACAATATCGAGCTCGCGCGGCTCAGCGAGATACCGTTGATAACGTCGCGGATTCGTCATTCGCTGAGCACTGCCATCGGCCGCGGTTTGAAACGACGCGGCGCCAACGCCCAAGCCAATAAAGTCATCGCCAGTCCAATACAACGAATTGTGCACGGCTCGAAAGCCAGGCCGCGCATATGACGAGATTTCGTAATGCTCCCAGCCTTGCGCCGTGAGCAGTTCGTGCGTTCGCGTGTATAAGTCGGCGAGCACATCTTCGTCGTACGTGCGCAGTTTGCCGGTTTGCACCTGTTTGCCAAAAATCGTCCGCGCTTCGATCGTCAACTCGTACACAGACAAATGGTGAATCGGCAATGCGAGCAGGACTGGCACCCAGGTTTCGGGCGGGACTGCAGCGCCGCGCGTCGGCGTTCCCAAGATAATGTCGCAGGAAACCACAAAGCGCCCATCCCGCGCGACCCGCTCGGCTGCTGCGACGCCATCGCCCATGCGATGATCGCGTCCCAAGCGCACGAGTTCTTCGGCAGTGAGTGCCTGTACGCCAATCGAGATCCGATTGATGCCTGCGGCCGACCAGGCATCCAGATTGGCAGCGGTGCAATCGATTGGATTGGCTTCGAGGGTAATTTCGAGTGCTGGCGGCGCTGCAAACCGGGCCGCCACCGTGGTGATTAGCTGCGCCAGACAGTCAGGCCGCCAACGCGACGGTGTGCCGCCGCCAAAATATATCGACGCCAAGGGCGGCCCCGCGAACGTTGCGGCGCGTGCCTCAAACTCTGCCAACACAGCCGCCAGATAGGCGTCATGCGGCGGCTCCGCAGGCGTTACCTCGACGGCAAAGTCGCAATACGGGCAAAGTTTACGGCACCACGGAAAATGCACATAAACGCCGAGCTGCGCCATTGGCTAGCCGCCAGCAGCGCGCGGCGGCTCACTCAATGGTGGCGGCACGGTTTGAGACGGCCCAGTCGTCGTTGCGCCGCCGCGGCCACCTGGTGGCAGGTTCCAGCGATTTTTGTAGAGGAACAAAAAGATAACCTGCACTGCAGATAACACCGGCACCGCAAGCAACGCCCCTACCAAGCCGAATTCATGTTCGCCTAAAACCAGCGAAAAGATGACCAGCACCGGATGAATCTTGGCAGCGGTGCCGATAATTTTAGGATTGAGCAAGTTGGCTTCGATAAAATGGATACCAACGATCCACAAAATCATTGCGACACCACGGAAGATATCGAGTCCAGCGTCGCCTGAAACCAACGCCACCACAACGATTGGCACCGACGACAAGATCGAGCCGAAAATAGGAATCAGGCTCATCACCCCAGCTACGACTGACAAGATCAGGGTGTATTTCACATCAAAGATCACCAGGCCAATGTACGTAAAGATGCCGTTGACCAAGCAGATCAAGAGCTGACCGCGAATCACGCCCGACAAGCCTTTGTCGATATCGCGGATGATTTCGTCATAGTCTTCGCGGAAACTCGGCGGAAACAACGATCGCAAAAAGCTGTGCAATTTCTCGCGATCAATCAAAATGAAGGCACCAATCATCAACGTTAAGAAAAACGTGAAGATGCCTTTGATCAGGCCTGCCACCAACGCTTGGGTGGCTTTGACCAAATCGTTCGATTTGCTTTGCATTCCCGACAAGCCCTTGGCAACCCATGAACGCAGCTTTTCTTCGACGGTAAGTGGCTCGGGCGGCGCTTCGTTGGTTTCGATGTGAAACACGCCACCAGGCAAAGGCTTGATATCCACCCCACCAGGCGTAAGCGAAAGCGCCATTCGCCCATCGGGCAGTGGCGTCATCGTAAAGGCCGTGCCAGGTGGCAGCGGCACGTCAGGCACCAATGGACCGCCTTCGACTTCGCGTTTCGGCGGCGCTAACGAAGGGAAACGCTTTTCGATCCAACGTGCCAACCCAGGCGTCCACTCTTCATTGATGCGTTTGTACATCGCAGGCGCTTCTTTGCCGATGCGAGCGATATCCTTGGACAAGCGTGGCACTAACAAGAACATGAAACCGGTCATCGCGGCGATGAACACGATGTAGCAAAAAATAATCGCCAACCCACGCGGCATGCGGGTCGTCCCGTTTTTGCGTTCAGCCATCCACGTCACGACCGGCGCCAAGATGTATGCAATCAAAGCTGCAAACACGAATGGTAGCAAAACAGAGCGGCCCACTATCAGAATGAAGACGACGAACAACGGCAGGCCCCAATTCGATAAGAATCGAGTCAGGGTTGGGTTGATCAGAGGCACTTTGCTACGCCAACCACCTGGACCAGTGCCAGGGGTAGCCGAAACCGGCGCGGAAACCGGCGCCGACTTATCGGAAATCGGCGTAGGAACGGACTCGTTGGGTGGCTCAGGTGGGGTCATCGGATACCACCGGACAATGGCACGAGCCGTGCCAAATCAGTCTCTTGATGCGCGTTTTTTTTCTGCTTGCGCACGACGCGAACGGCGATTGAGCCAACCACTTGCACGGCGTAGCACGCTAGGACGAGCTTGCAAGATTGCAGGCAGGCCGTCGACGGTCGGCGCTGGCAATCCCAACTCGCTGAGCGTCGCCGCTGGACGTGCAAGGGTTCGACGATCGCGTGGTGCAACGATCACGGGGGCAGCGGGTGCGGGTTCTTGCGCCACCGCAGCGTACAGGGTTGCCCAACGGCGGCAATGGTCGCAACGCCAACCGTAAGCGCTGGTACGAGTACCACAACTGCTGCACCGCCACGCATCACCAGCGGCCCACGCCAAAGGTCCATCTTCAGCGACCAACGCCTGCAATGCTTCACGTTGCATTTGCGCGTCGTCGCTAGCCAAGGCCAGCCGCGCGCGCAACACATGGGCGGGCACCGAATCGGCGAAATGTTCGGTTAACAAAGTAAGGGTATGGCGCCCTAGGTCGGGGGCTTCACCGCCCAACGCCACGCGAGCTTGCGCTAGCAACAGTTCCAGTCGTGGGCCCACTGCTTGTTGCAGGTTGGCTAGCTGGGTTGCAAGATCATCGGCACTGGAAGGCGATGCGGCCTCGGTTGGCTCATCTAGTTCCGCCGCGGTATCGCTTACTGTTGTTGCAGCCACAACCTGGGTAGGCAAGCTCTGCAATTTCGCAACGACTAGTGGCGCCAAGCCTGGCGCCAACCGCAACGCGCCCCACCAGCGCTCACGGGCGCCGCTGGCATTGCCACGCGCGGCGGCCAATTCACCAGCTGCCACCAGAAAGTGCGCGTTGTCATCAGCATGACGCCGGGCCGTCTTGAGCAAATCGCGCGCCCGATCCAACTCGCCGTCAGCGATCGCAACTTGGGCCGCGGCCACATACAGCGCATGTGCGCGGGTGACGCGATCCACGGAGACGGCGGCACTATCGGCTTGCGCGAGCGCCACCACGGCTTCGGCGGCTTGTTCAAAATGACCTTGTTCTTCGTACAACGCAGCCACGGCTCGCCACGCTTCGACATGGCCTGGCTCGTCGGCGATGACTTCCTCTAACGCCCGGGTGGCGCGCCGCGGCATGCCAGCGGCACGAAAATCCAACGCCAACTCAAACATGGCGCGCCCACGCAACTTGCGTTGATCCTTTTCGCGTACCGCCAACGCTTGATGCACCCGAATGGCCCGCTCGTGCTCGCCACGCGCGCGAAACAACGCGCCCAACGCAAAGTATGGCTCGATTTCGTCGACATTCTCTTCGACAACTTTGCGCAGTTCTGTAACTGCAGCATCCCGATCGCGAGCGATCAAATGTGCAACCGTGCGCATATAGCTGCGGCTTTGCCGCGCGGTGCGGCGCAACATACGATCGTCGGGCACGTAATAACGGCCCATCAGCAAGCCGACCGCCAATGCGCCAATGATGGCGATCACCAACAGCAACGCCGTGCCCATTACTGCCCTACTCCACTATCGCCGCTCCAGCGCGCCATCGCTTGGGCAGCTGACGCGTTGGGCACTTCGGGCAAATCGTCCAGCGGCGCAGGCGCATCGAATGGCAAATTGCGCAAACGCGCAAGCTCGCGCTCGAGCTTGGCAACGGTTGCATCGGCTTGCCGTCGACGCCACACGTAGTACAAGCTGCCGGCTAACAACGCCGCCGCCAACAGCGCCGCCAATAACCAACCGGCGATCAATGCTGGTAACCAAACTTCGCGTGGGCGTTGGCCGAACACATCGCGCAACCACGGCGGTACAGCGATCGCAATCCAGCCGCTGTTGGCAACCAAGAACAACCCGGCGATCAGGCCGATGCCGATCATGGTCGCGACCGCGACCCAGGTTGTTACCAACCTAAGCCAACGAATCACAACGCACCCTTGGGCGATCGTCGCTGCATACGAAATATCGTAACACTAACCCGTGCGCCGCCTACTATTTTGCGACCACGGTATGTTTGAGCAAGTAGGTCCGAATCAGGTCGTCGATATCACCATCAAGCACGCCTTCGACGTCCGAGGTTTTCATGTCGGTGCGATGGTCGTTGACTTGCTGGTACGGAAACAGCACATACGAGCGGATCTGCGACCCCCACTCAATCTTGAGCCGGGCTTTGGCATCTTCGGCTGCTTTGGCTTCGCGTTTGGCGATTTCGTAGTCATAGAGCCGAGCGCGCAACATCTTGTACGCCCTCGCTTTATTGGAATGCTGCGAACGCTCAGCCTGGCATTGCACCACAATGCCAGTCGGCCCGTGGGTCAACCGCACAGCTGAGTCGGTTTTGTTGACGTGTTGGCCACCCGCGCCGCCCGCGCGGTAGGTATCAACTTTGACGTCCTCTTCTTTAATATCCACTTCAATATCATCATCAATATCTGGCGTGACAGTTACTGCTGCGAATGAAGTTTGCCGCCGCGCATTTGCATCAAACGGCGACACCCGTACTAAACGATGCACGCCCATTTCGGCTTTGAGCAACCCGTATGCGTAGTCGCCCGTGACCGTGAATGTTGCGCCTTTGATCCCTGCTTCTTCGGCTGGGGTTTCATCAACGACTTCCACTTTCCAGCCTTTGCGTTCGCAATAGCGGATCAGCATGCGCATCAGCATCTGTGCCCAGTCTGATGCGTCAACCCCGCCTGCCCCTGAGGCAATCGCGACGATGGCATTATTGCCGTCAAGCTCGCCCGATAACATCCGCCGGAACTCGATATCATCCAGCGCTTTGCGCACGATCGCAACTTGGCCTTCGGCTTCGCGCGCGCTGTCGGCGTCTTGCGCTTCTTCGGCGAGGTCTAGCAGCACTTCGGCATCGTTCAGCGCACGCACTTGCGCGTCCCAGGCACCGACAACTTGCTCAAGCTGTTTTTTGGTTTTAAGGATGCCCTGGGCTTTTTTCTGATCGTCCCAGAAATTGGCGTGAGCTGAAACAGAATCCAGTTCTTCGATCTTCAACCGTTTATGGTCGAGGTCAAAGTAACCTCCGGAGTTCGTCGGTTTTACCGGTGAGCTCCTTGAGGTGTTGCCGAATCAATCGGGAATCTACGCCTTCAATCGCCATCGCGCGCCACTCATACCTTAGCGAGGCGCAACTTGACAAGGCCCCCTCGGTCGGCCGCGCCGACACCGAGTGGCAAAGGATACTCCCCTGTGAAGCAGGCCGAGCAATAGCTTTTGTCTTGGTCGGCTTTCACGGCGTTGAGCAAGCCGCTGTGCGACAGGTAACCAAGGGTGTCGCAAGTGACGTACCGAGCGATTTCTTCGATGGTGTGCGATGCTGCGACCAGCTCGGATCGCGTAGGCGTATCGATACCGTAGAAGCATGGATGGGTGGTCGGCGGCGCACTGATCCGGAGGTGCACTTCGCGAGCGCCGGCAGCACGCAGCATCTTGACGATTTTGCGCGACGTGGTGCCGCGCACCAACGAATCGTCGACGACAATGACGCGCTTACCGTCAACCACCGAACGCACCGGCGAGAGCTTCAAGCGCACCCCAAAATGGCGAATTGAATCTTGCGGCTCGATAAACGTGCGCCCGACATAGTGGGAGCGAATTAGCCCCATTTCAAAGGGAATCTTGGCTTCGTTGGCGTAGCCAATCGCGGCAGGCACACCGGAATCCGGGACGGCAATGACCACATCGGCGTCGACGGGATTTTCTTGGGCGAGCCGGCGGCCCATGCGCTCGCGCGCGCGGTACACCGAAAGCCCGTTGAGCATGCTATCGGGACGCGCAAAATACACGTGTTCGAAGACACAGAAACGCGACGCCGGCAGCGACGCGGCCCACTGCTCGTGGCGATGGCTGGTCATGCCACCGTTCTGAATGACGACAATTTCGCCCGGTTCAATCTCACGGATATACTCCGCTTCGATCAAATCAAACGACGCAGTTTCCGACGACAGAACATAACTATCTTTGAGGCGGCCTAACACCAATGGGCGAAATCCGTACGGATCGCGCGCACCGATCATGGTGCCGTCGGCGGTGCAAAGAATAAGTGAATACGCACCTGACACCCGCGTTAAGCCTTCCTGCAAGCGTCCCAGCAGCTCAGGATTGGACGCTTTGGCCATCAGGTGAACGATGACTTCAGTATCGCTCGAAGTTTGAAACAGTGAACCTTCACGCTCTAATTCGGTGCGCAGTTCGAGTGCGTTGACCAGATTGCCGTTGTGCGCAATCGCGATCGAACCACCCGTGTATTCAAACATCAGGGGTTGCGCGTTGCGTAGCTCGGAGCTGCCGGCCGTCGAATAACGCACGTGGCCCACCGAGGTTGTACCCGGTAACGTTGCCAGCGAGTCGCGATTGAAGGTATCGGACACCAGGCCCATCGCTGCAACCCGGCGCATGCGCCCGTCGCATGCCACCAGGCCGGCCGACTCTTGGCCGCGATGCTGGAGCGCGTGGATGCCCAAATACGCGATATTCGCCGCTTCATCGTGGCCATGGATGCCAAAGACGCCGCACATAGGCACTGGCTAGCATGGCCGTGCGCTGTTTGCTACCCAAGCGCCCTGATTCAATCAATATGAGCGTGACGCAATCGCAAACTTGTCTGGCAACCCACAATGGCATACCGTAGTGAAGCTGTGGCACGTATTTTATGGCGCGATGCACAAGGCGTGGAAGGTCAAGTCGACCTTGCCGCTGGTGAGATCAAAATCGGTCGAGCGACCGACTGCGAGATTCGTACCGATGACGCCATGGTGTCGCGCTACCACGCCCGCTTATTTTGGGGCGGTGGTGGTTATGTGCTTGAAGATTTATCGTCGGCGAATGGGGTATTTTTTCAAGAAACGCGAGTCACCAGCCACCTGTTTAAACATGGCGATGCGTTGCGTTGTGGCAGCCTGTGGTTGCGTTATGTGGACCTCGGTGACCAACCGGTTGCGCCACCAGCCAACCTAGCGCCGGTACCCCCGCGGCTCACCGGTGCGATGACCGGGATGCAACCACCAACCGCTGCGCAGCCGTCGCTGCCGCGCCAAAGTGGGTCGATCTCGGTTGCACCACCGATGTTGGGTCAGCCATTCGGCGGCCCTGCCGCTGATGTTGTGCCGATGGGCATGCAAATCGCACCGCCCCCTTTGGTGCAGTCGCATGCTGGCGAAGCCGACGTTGAAATTCGGGTCTTGCGCCGACGCATCGAGCAATTGCAGACCGAGCTGCGGGTTTACCGCACCAACAAGTTTTCCAATGAAACCGCGCGGCGCATGGAAGACCTCGAAGGCGATCTTTCGATGATCGAAATCGAGCGCGACCAACTGCGCAACAAGTTGCAACGCGCTGAAGAAACCATGTCGGCGGAAGCTGGCAGTATCAAAGTGAAGCGTGCCATCGAGATCGCGGCCATGACCACCGAGACGGCGTCGTCACTACACGATTTGCTGTCGAGTCTGCGCATCGAAGTGATGGCCGCCGAAGGCGAATTCGATCAATATGCCCAAGATATTCCGCGCAGCTCGTTTGAGTTGATTCGGCAATCGTTGCGAGAAGCCGCTGGGCATTGTGATCAAGCGCGTGAGCAACTACGCAAGCTACGCGAAATTGCTGAATAGTTACCGACGCAACGCGACCAGCTGCACTAGCGTGCTTGGCGCAACACGTCGGCGATGTCTTTGTTGCCAGCCGTGTCGTCGACGATTGTCAGATTCATGGCGCGCAACATCGGCTCATCCAACACCAGCTCGATGGCACGCCGCGCCCCGATGAGCCCCAACGAGCGCCCTGGCAATTGCATCGCACACTCCCCGACCGACGCCTTGGTCAGCACATCGCCCATCCATGCCAAATCGCGCCGCATGCGTTCTTCGCTGTAGCCTTTTGATGGCCCCAGGCCGAACCAAAAAATGCGGGACATCGGCAAGCGCCGGCTGGCCGGCAACATCATGGATTCACCGACGCCGCCACTGGCCTTTTTTGAGACTAACAAGCGCGATAATCGGCCACACAACCGCCAATCCACCAAGCCTGCAACCCCACGCAGTGGTCTTTCGTCGTCGAACACTGTTACGCACAACGCATCGCGGGGCTTATCTTCCCACTTGTACAAGTCGAGCGGCAGCGACGTAATCGGCATATCGAACGCCCGCTAGCTATCCGCGCTTCGGCCCAAGCCGGCTGCAACCCGGTCGAGCACACCGTTGACGAATGCAGCAGATTCAGCGGTGCCAAACTGCTTGGCAAGCTCCACAGCTTCGTTGATCACGACACGCACGGGCGTTTCGACAAAGGCGGTCAATTCGGTGGTGGCCAGACGCAAGATATTGCGATCGACGCGCGCCATCCGCTCCAGCCGCCAGTTCTTGGAAGCCGCCACGATGTGGCCATCAATCGCTGCAGCATTTTTGGCAGCCGCCAGCACAAGCGCTTCGGCGAAATTACGCGACTCGTTTTCAATCGGGTCGAGTTCGGTTGCGAACTCGTCAGCGTAGTTGGCGACTTGGCTGTGCGCGTCGCGCGTGTCGTCGATATCGCGCGCGTACAAAACCTGCAGCGCATAGGCGCGCCCTTTACGACGGTGACCTTGAGAACTCATACGTTAACGCTTGGTTTTCGGTTTGGCTGAACTGAGTGCGCGAAATAGATTCGCCATTTCAATGGCGCCCATCGCTGCGTCGAAGCCTTTGTTGCCAGCCTTCGTGCCAGCCCGCTCGAACGCTTGTTCGATGGTATCGGTGGTCAACACGCCGAACAACACTGGGATCGACGTCGCGGCTGCAACGCCCGCGATACCTTTGGCTGCTTCGCCGGCAACATAATCAAAGTGTGGGGTCGAACCGCGAATGACCGCGCCGAGTGCGATGATGGCATCCACTCCGCCTCGATCAGCAACTTGCCGCACCACTTGAGGAAGTTCCCATGCGCCTGGGCAGCGCACGATGGTGATGTGGTCAGGGTTACCGCCCGTGCGTTCGATCGCGTCGACAGCACCAGCGATCAATGGGTCAACCACCAGACTATTGAAGCGCGCGGCCACAATCGCAAAGCGAAGTCCGTCGGCGCTAAGGGTTCCAGAAATCGTGTGAGGCATGCGGCCGGGACCATAGCAACCCACAGCTAGTTCTGTCACGCGAACGCGCGCAGGCTTTTGACTTGATCTGGCGACCCAAGCACCACCAGCGTCATTCCAGCGTCCAACCGTTCGGTTGCATCGGGGTTATAGATCCATGGCTTGTCATCGGATGGCTTGATCGCTAACACGGTCATGCCAAACCGATCGCGGATCTGTGCTTCGCGGAGACTTTTACCAGCCAATTCGCCGTCCGAAATGCGGACCTCTTCGATTCGAAAGGTCGCACGTTTGTCGCGCAGCATTTCGTCGAGAAATCGCACCACCGCGGGCCGCAACAACTCCGAAACCATGCGCATCCCACCGATATGGTTTGGCGACACCACGCTATCAGCGCCGGCCCGTTTGAGCTTTTCGACGTGCGACAATTCGCTGCAGCGCGCGATGATACGGGCTTTGGGATTCTGTTGCCGCACCGAAACCACCAAGTACAGATTGTCTTTGTCGGACGACAAGGCCGCTACCAAGCCGGTCGAGCTGGTGAGCGCTGCCTGATCCAAGACGTCGTCGTCGGTCGCGTCGCCCACCAGGTAACTGAATTCTTCATTCGGATATTTGGCGGCGAGCTCTTGCAAACGCGATTCGTCGGTGTCGATAGCGATCACCGGCATATGCGACGACAGCAGCTCTTCAATGATATGGCCGCCCGTACTACCTGCGCCGCAGACGATGGTGTGGTTTTTCATACGCTGGATCCGTTTGAGTAAGCGCTTCGATTTTAACAGGTTGGTCAGATCGCCTTCGACGATAAAGGCCGTAATCGTCGACGCAAAATACACCAACACGCCGGTGCCAAAAACCAATAAAACGATCGTAAACCAGCGCGCGCCGGGCATCTGATCCATGCCAGGCAGTACTTCGCCATAGCCTACCGTGGTGACCGTAATAACGGTCATGTAGATACACTCAGCAAACGTCCAATGGCCGTGGCCAATCAGCTGGTAGCCAATCGTGCCCCCCATAATGACCACCGCCAGCGCAGCAAAACCTGCAAGCAAGCGGTTGCGGATCGATGCGTTCACGGATCTAGTATACACCTCGCGCCGTAACCGCGACCGCCTGCGGGCGGCAAAGCTGTGATCCGGTTAGCGCAAGCAGCGTAGCAACGCGCCACTGTGGTATGCATTTGGCCATGAAACGTCTGTCTAGTTTTCTTGGCGGCCAATGGCTGGCTGGCTCTGGCGCTGCCGTGGCGCTCACCAATCCCACGACCGAAGCCGCCATTGCGGAAGTATGCAGCACCGGCTACGATCTCGCAGCAGCGCTCGACTACGGCCGCCGCACCGGCCGAGCAGCGTTGCGCGAACTAAGCTTTGCCCAGCGTGGTGAATTGATCGCCACTATGGCCAAAGCCATTCACGGGGCCCGCGAAGAATTGATTGCCTTGGCCGTTGAAAATGGTGGCAACACGCGAGGCGATGCCAAATTTGACATTGATGGCGCAGCTGCAACGCTATCGCACTATGCCGAACTGGGCGCCAAACTTGGGAACTCCACGCTCCTTGCAGATGGAGATGCGATTTCGGTTGGCCGCACGGCACGGATGGCTGGCCAACATGTGTGGGTAACGCGACCAGGCGTAGCGATTCACATCAACGCGTTCAACTTTCCAGCGTGGGGGCTCGCCGAAAAAGCAGCATGTGCCCTGCTTGCTGGCATGCCAGTGTTGTCAAAACCTGCAACTGCAACCGCACTTGTGACGCATCGCTTGATGGAAATTCTGGCCCCGCTGCTGCCAGCAGGGGTGCTGCAATTGCTTTGCGGTTCGGCCGCCACATTGCTCGACTTTGCGCGGCCGGGCGATGTTATCGCGTTCACCGGCTCATCGGGCACCGCCAAAGCGTTGCGAGCCCATCCGAATGTCATCGAACATGCGTTGCGGCTCAACATTGAAGCCGACAGCCTCAATGCCGCGGTGCTTGCTCCAGATGTCGATTTGTCGTCGGAAACTGGCCAGCTTTTCCTCGGTGACGTGACACGCGACATGACCCAAAAAACCGGGCAAAAGTGCACTGCGATTCGCCGCGTCATGGTCCCGAGCGAACGCCTGGACGATGTGGCAGCAGCCCTATGCGAACGGCTCGACGCGATCGTGGTGGGAGATCCAAGCCGTGACGATGTACGCATGGGCCCGGTTGCGACCGCGAATCAATTTCGTGATGTGCGTGCTGGCATAACGCGGTTGGCGGCTGCAACCGACAGCGTGCGCGGCGGCACCGGCGAACTTGCAGCACCGCGTGGCGTCGATAACGGCAAAGGTTATTTCATTAACCCGGTGTTACGCTCAACGCGTGATGCGCATAACTGCGCGGCCTTGCACGATCACGAAGTTTTCGGACCGGTGTCGACCCTCGCGGCTTACGATGGCACCGCTACCGACGCTGCAGCGCTGGTTGCCCGCGGTGAAGGTGGCTTGGTTGCATCGGCCTATAGCGATGATCGCGAGTGGACCACGCGGTTCGTCGTTGACGCCGCCGCTTGGAACGGCCGATTGTTCTTGGGGTCAGCCAAAATGGCAGCCCAATCCCCGGGCCCAGGCACCGTATTGCCGTCGCTGATTCATGGAGGCCCTGGTCGCGCCGGTGGCGGTGAAGAACTTGGCGGCAGCCGTGGCCTGGCGTTTTACATGCAACGCTGCGCACTCGAAGGCGATGCGACCGTGCTCAAAGCCATCGTCGGCGGAGCAGCGTAAGTGAGCGGCTGCACCAATTGCAAAGGCAAGTCGGGTTGCGATGATCGCAAAGGCCCGATGATTGCGTCGATCGAAGAAACCATCGAGCGGCTATACCCTACCCGCGTATGGGGCGAAGCGACCGACGTACCGATGTACGGTTCAGCCGGCGATCCAGACTTGCTTGATGCACTGACCGAAGAATTGGGGCAAGAGCTCAACGCTGCGACATTTGCGGTGCGCGGCAACGACGACGAAACCTGCGACTACATTTACATCTTGTGCGTGGGCCGCACCCCTTGCATCATGCAGATGCGCGATCACCAGGTGGCGCTTGCGCCACACGCTGACGTCGGTGATGCGCCCGTGCTGGAGATGTACTTGCGCGTCGTAATTTCACATCGCGCCAACATCTGCGCGGTGCAACAAGTTGCCATGGAGCTCATCGCGTCCGACGACGGATACCTTGTGCGCGAATCACCGCGGGCTGGCGTGTATGATCCGCCACTGCTCAAGCGCATGCAAAAACTCGTGGCCATTCTGCCAGCATACGAATTGATGCACGTTGACTTCGGCGAAATCGCCCACAGTCCACCAGGCTTTACTGCTGGCACCTGGACCGATCGTTATGGCGGCAAGCCTAGCATCGCCAACTTCTTCTTTTATCCGCAGCCAACTACGATGGTCACCACGACGCTGCTATCGCCCGCCCATGCTTGAAGACGACGTCATCCGAATTCTGCGCGAGCTGCGAACGCTGCTGCGGGCGCGGGTTGTTGAGATTACGCGTGCCCCCGAAGCGCGCACAGGTGTGGTTGGCCATTTGCGGCCGCTCGGTGGCGATGAATATTTACGCGTCGAGCTCGGTGATCATACGCCGGCCGATGTCTCGGTGCCGGAGCAGCTCGAACGTACCGCCCGGCAACTGCGCACCGTCGCCCGCTTGGCCGACGCCACGCTGCCCGAAGTAACGGCGGCCGACGTTGCGGCAACTCCACCGCAACATGCCTTGCTCCATCGCATCGTGGTGTTTCTCGAAGCCTTGGCCAATCAGTCGCATGCCGAAAACGCCATCCTGTTATTGCGCGGCAATGTGGTGGCTAGTGCGCGCCCCGTGGAAGAACTGTGGCACTTGCGTCTCGATTTCATCGTGAAGCAAGTTGCCGCGCACGCTTCGCATGTGTCGTCGCACGGCGAATTCGTTGGCACCGATGTGTTTGCGCTTGGCTTTTGGTACGACGCCACGCTGGTGGTGCCGCAGCAACCTGGTTACGGCGAAGATTTTGTCCGTCATCGCTGCCGCTTGGTGGCGCGGGAACTTGCGCATTTGTTGCCCGAGCTGCTGCCGGATCCGCCAGCGTTGGCAGCCCAACGGCCGCAGTAGGCGCCGCCGGATCCCAAAGCGATCAGGTTCGTTTACGATTCGCCGCTCGCACCACTACGACAGAAAACGACGTGAGCCGCTGAACGTGAGCCGCTGAAAAAGGCCGTGCCGATGTGCCGATGTGCCGATGTGCCAATGTGCCGATGTATTGAATGCGTCCTTTGTAGTAGTGGTGCGAGCAG
>JAKQOD010000203.1 GCA_029565465.1 Deltaproteobacteria bacterium | reverse complement strand
CGCCGTCGAGGTCTTGCTGACCGGGATTCGCGGCAAAATGGCAATTGTCGCTAGCATCGGCAACGCCATCGTTGTCATCGTCCGCGTCACACGCATCGCCAGCGGCATCAGCATCAAAGTTCGCTTGATCGTTATTGGCTAACACCGGGCAATTGTCGCCAGCATCAACCACGCCATCGTTGTCGTCGTCGGAATCACACGCATCACCAAGCGCATCGCCATCATTATTGGCTTGGCTTGGATTCGCAATCAGGCTGCAATTATCGCCAGCATCAAGGATCCCGTCGTTATCATCATCATCGTCACACGCATTACCAAGCGCGTCGCCGTCCGCGTTCGCTTGGTCGGCGTTAGCGATGGCGGCACAGTTATCCGTAACATCGGCAACGCTGTCATTGTCGTCGTCGAGGTCGCACACATCGCCTTCACTATCACCATCATTATTGGCTTGATCCGTATTTGCAATCAACGGACAGTTATCGCTGGCATCGGCGATGCCGTCATTGTCAGCATCGGTGTCACAGGCGTCGCCAGCACCATCCAGATCGGCATCGGCCTGGCTTGGATTCGCCATCATTGGGCAGTTGTCACAAGCATCGCCGATCAAGTCGCCGTCGCTATCGGCTTGACTCGGATTCGCCACCACGGGGCAGTTATCATTGGCGTCGAGCAAGCCATCGCAATCCGCATCGACGAGATCGACGGACACCAGGGCACCCTGAACAACTTCGTTGCCGTTGTCTTTGAAACGTACGTCGAGCTGGCCCGACGTATCGAGTGGGCCAAACGAAAACAACTCGTCGGAAAGCCGACTGTTGCTTGTTGTCCCGTTGCTAGGTTCTGCAGTTGGGCTATCGCCAGCGACGCCGATCGTGGTGCCATTGTCGGCCACACCGAAAGAGCCGCCGGTGATGAGCGAATTCCAGTCCGTAGCTGCGCACGTAAACGCTCCGGCCTTGCCATCATCGGAGCCACCGACATGGGTGCTCAGTGGCGAATACACCGCAGCGGCCCCGGCTTTCACTTCCAACGTGCCCGCTTGTTCGTCGCCGCATTCGAGTTGCTCACTAAATGCAATCGTTGCGCTGATCGCAGCAGAACAACTTGGCAGGCCTGTTACTGCGAAATTCAAGAACGAGGTTGAACCAACTTTAAAGATTGGCTGAAACGTAACGTGCCGAGAAATCCGGCTCGATGCGTCGCTAAACAGCACTACCAACTGCTCGCCTGAAATACCGCCGCCAACAGTACCATTGGTTTTCTGTTTATATACTTCATCCGCGTCGCCACGCTCTTCGACGACATAGCTGCCCATGCCAGTAATCCCAAAGCCGGTCGTGACATCGTAAACACGATAGCCCTGCCCCGCGGCAACCACGCCACTGACGACGTTTTGCTCAACGAGTGCGGCATTGCCAGCAAGCACTACGCCGTTGAGTTTCACTTGATCGGCTGGATCGCCGTTAAAACCGCCAGTAAATTTGGCGTACACCACCAGATACGCTTTGCGCACCGTACCGGTCGTGGGCATCGCCACTGTCAGCATCTTCGGCGAAGGGTAGAATGTCGTCGCGTTCGCAAACGGCGCATCGATCGCTGTACCATTGTTCAACCGTGGCGTCGAAACACCAGCCGAGTCGGTCGCAATGCCACCCACGATACAGCCCCCGGTCCGCAGGCCAGCGAAGGTTGAAGTGTCGAGTGGTGTACAAGATTGGGCCGACGCTGATGGGGTTGCGGAAAGCGCAATCGCAGCAAGCATCGGCGCCAGCACATAGGTGAGTCGCGTCATAGTCCCTCCGAATCAAAGGTCGCCCAGTAACCTGGCAAACGCAACCAATGCTGACGGTGATAGTGATCCCAACAAGAATCGAACTTGTGACCTACCGTTTAGGAAACGGTTGCTCTATCCAACTGAGCTATGGGATCGAACGCAATTTTGGCGTTGCCTATTTCGCTGGCGCAAGATTCGCCAAGCAAGCGGTAAGCGCCTCACATTCCGTTTCTTCGTGAAAACAAACTTCAAGTACCCGCACTTGGCGAGACGAATAGCTTTCAGCCGAACACTCGTCGATGAAGACTTCGGTGTGTTTGGGTGCGGTGCGGTCAAGGTCGAGCTTCGCCAGTTCAGTTGCGCTCAGCGATGCTTTGGCATCGGCGATCGCGCACTCGGTGAGCTTGGGCCCCAAGGCTGTGCAGGCCGCGTGTTGCCGACGCTGCAGTTCACTTAG
>JAKQOD010000201.1 GCA_029565465.1 Deltaproteobacteria bacterium | reverse complement strand
AGCCCGGCCCGGAAGAGCTCGACAATAGGACGCTTCGGTTGTTCTTTGTCCGAGTTCCGGACAGTGAGGTGCTTAGTCGCCAGGGACTACGGGCCTATGCAGCCGCCCAGAAATGCCTCGGTCGGGTTTCTGGTTTCTTTGGGTTTCGACTTCACCGGCGAGTCGCGCGACTTCCTCAAAAATGCGCGGTCTAAGTTGAAACTGTAGTCCGCGACGCAACGGTCTCGGGGATTCCGCGCTGTAGATCCGTGTAGAGCCGGACAAGGCTGGCTGGTGGTGCGACAGAAAGTCGAATCAAAAACTTCGGCACCGCCGGTTTGCCAAGGCCACCGTTACCAGTGCGTCGAGAACTGCTAAGGAAATCGTGTTAGCGTTCACCCATGGCGATGGAAAGCAAAGGACGTTCGTCGCACGGCGTAAACATGGATCGAGTTCAGCTTTCGGTAACACTGCCGGAAACGGATGGCGACGATTCGACGGCGCATGCTGCCACCATCGGAAGGTTTGAATCGTTGGGCGTATTGGGCCGCGGTGGCATGGGGATTGTTCTGCGGGCGCGCGATCCGAAACTCGATCGGCCAGTTGCGCTCAAGTTGCTGCATCCGGGCAAGTGGCGCGGCACCGCCGACACCATCGGTGAATCTCGTCTCCATCGAGAAGCGCAAGCGATGGCAAGGCTTTCCCATCCAAACGTGGTGACCGTGTATGAGATGGGGCGAATCGGTGACGACGATTTCATTGCGATGGAATTGATTGAAGGTTCCACCTTGCGTGGTTGGCTCAAAGAATCGCCGCGAGCGTGGTCGGACATTGTGAAAATGTTTATCGGCAGCGGCCAAGGACTTGCGGCCGCACACGCTGCGTCTTTGGTTCATCGTGATTTTAAACCTGAGAACGTATTGGTTGATAAACAAGATCGTCCTCGCGTAAGTGACTTTGGCTTGGTCGCCGCGGGCGTTGCAGTGCCGCTTGATGGAATTTTACCAACCAATCCGGGTGAGCGGATCTCCAACGAACTAACCGTCAATGGTGCGGTGGTAGGAACGCCTGCGTATATGGCACCCGAACAGTGGGCGGGGCTCGAAGTGGATGAGCGCACGGATCAGTTCGCGTTTTGTGTCTCGTTGTGGGAGTCGCTGCATGGCGAGCGGCCGTTTGCAGGTGCCGACGGCTCGGAACTTCGCAGCAATGTACTAGCCGGCCAAATGCGTACGCCCGCCAAAGGAAACGCCACGCGCGACATCTCCGCGCGGGGGCAACGGTTGGTCGAAGCCGCACTGCGCCGCGGCCTTGCCACTGATCCATCCCAAAGATTTTCGTCGATGAATCAACTGATTGCACAGTTGCAGCAGGCAACGGTGCGATCCTCGAAAGCACCGATGATGGCATTGGCGGGCGCCGCGCTGGTTGCAGGCGCAGCGGGCCTGTATGTTGCCAAGCGGCAATCGGCGGAAGCCAGCCCGTGCGGAAAATCTGCTGCTGAAATGGAGCAAGGTTGGAACGCGCAAGTGGCAGCAGATCTAGCCGCGCGCTTTGCTGCAACGGGTTTAGCGTTTGCGCCAGGTGAATGGAACGCGGTGCAAGCGAGCCTTGATGCGTATGGCCAACGTTGGATTCGCGGTGCCAACGAGTCGTGCGTGGCGACGCATGAAAAGAAGATTCAATCGCAGGAGTTGTTGGACAAACGAACAGCATGTTTACAGCGCGGCAAGTTGGCGATGTTTGCGTTGGTGCAGACACTGAAGAATGTTAGTAAAGAAACTGCGAGTGAAGCCCGCGCAGCGGCGATGAAGCTGCCGGATATGGAAGCGTGCGATGATCTAACGAGGCTTGGCACGTTGGCGCCGTTGCCTACAGATCCGGCGTTGCGTGCGCAGATTTCCTTGTTGCAACAACGCTTGGCGCAGATCGAGGCTGCCCAAAAAAGCAAACTCGATGGCACGTTGCTAGCGAAACTCGACGAACTTGTCGTCGATGCCAAAAAAATCGGTTATCCATCCATTGTTGCTGAGGCGCTTCGCACAAAAGGTGAACTGAAACAGGCTGCGGGCGCTGAGAAAGAATCAGAATCAGCGTATCGAGAAGCCGCAATTGTCGCCGCAGAAGCGAAAGACGATTTGCTAGCGGCAAGGGCGTGGCTTGGCGTCCTTCAGCTATTGAGTGAGCAACGAGAAAGCGCGGCAGCAACCCAAGCAATTGAACCGGTTGTAGAAGCAGCGCTACGGCGAGCCGGCGAGCCACGCGACCTGCGCTTCGAATATCAGGCCGTTATGGGTGTCGTTTTTGCACGCCGTGAAGAGTTCGACAAAGCGTACGAGTTCATGCTTGCGGCGAAACCCGTTGCCGAAACGAAACCGGAGTGGAAGGCTCGCAACGCAAACGATATCGCGGTGCTAATTGCGAAACGGGATCGAAGCGAGCAAGCGTTGCCGTACGCAGTTCTCGCCGACACATATGCCAAGGAGGCATGGGGCGACAAGCATCCGCAGTACGCCACAGTGCTGGTGATGCACGGTATGATTCTCGACAGTGTTGGCAGGCACCAAGAAGCGATGGCGCTTCTTGCGCAAGCCGTTGCAATTTTTGAAGGAGCGTTTGGTCGCGACAGTGCCGCCGTTTCCGACGCGTTGTTGGGCTTGGGCAATGTGGCGCGAACGATGGGTAATGATGAACAAGCAATGCGGTGTTTCGATGAGTCGATCAAACTCAATGAAAAGCTAAACCGGTCTGCCGCACGCAAGGCGCTGCCGCTCACCGCGATGGCAATGCTGTTGTCCGAAACTCAACGACCTGCCGAGTCACTGGAGCCGTTCACCAAGGCAATGGAAATGCTCGAGTCGACGGCTGGCAAGGATAGCAGCGACTATCTGATGTCAGGGTGGAACAAAGCGATGGCGTTGCATGATCTTGGCCGATGCGCCGAAGCTGCGTCCCTGAACGACGCGGTGATCAATAGCCAGTTTGTCTGGGCGAAGCCCTACGGATATTTGCTGCGCGCTCGCTGTCAGATACAACAGAAACAATGGGCAGCCGTTGAAAAGACGATTGCCGCTGGCGACGTCGCTTGTAAAGCAGCGGAGTGTAGCGAGGATTTTATCGGCGGGTTCATGTATGTCAGGGGCCAATTGCTAGTTGAAAGCGGGCGCGACAAAACACGCGGGATGCAGCTCGCGAAAGACGCATGGACAAAGGTTGGCGACAACGACAGGCCGTTTGCCGCCGCGATCAAGCGATGGCTTGACGCGCAGGCTGCGAAATAACACAGGCCGAGCGTGCGAGCGAGCGGGCGTACCACCGAGCAAGCTGACTACCCAACCGAAAGCTCCCTATGATCGATCAAACACTGCGCGCAAAACTTGAATCGCCCGAGCCGCTCGCGGCCATGAATGCAATGCCGCTCGTTGTGGACCTTCCAGCGTGGGCGACGACGGACGCCGATGCATGCATCGCGCGGTGGACGACCGCGTGTGTAACGGATAACCGCGCCGCTGCAGCGCGGGCCGCTCATGCCGCGGTTGTTGCAGTGCTGGATCGACTGCCGCCCGATGCAGAGGACTGTGTTGTCAGTCGGGCGTGGGTTGATGAGCAACTTGCGGCGGTCAGCGCGTGGATCGCCGCGCCGACTTCATCGCATCAGCAGCTTGCGCATGCCTGTTTCGATCACACACGTCAGACCCGTGCCTGGAGCGACTTCGATCTCGTCGACGGTTGGATTGCGGAGGCGTCGGACTTCGCTGTGCAGACGGTTTGGGCTGGTGCTCTTGACGGCTACGTGACGGCGCCCCCACCACACGTGTGCGCAGCACTCGCAGCTGTGTGTGCTGTTCGTGCGCTGACGAGCGAAGGGGTTGATCCGAACCAGGCAGTTCTGCGCATTGCCCGCGCAATCCTCCATGCACTCGACTCAGCCGCTTGACCCAATGGCGCACCGCACCGTCGATGCGGAGTCGGCTCGCCGCCGCCGTTACTTGCAGGCTTGTAAACGCAGGCCAGCGAAGGTGTAGGTTGACGTAGACGCATAGCGGCCGCCGCCAGCGTAGGTCTGATGCGCAGTGAAGGTGCGGTACTGGCACCATTTGGTAAATTTTGCCGAGCCTTTGAACAAAATGCCGCCGGTACGGTAACGCTCGGTCGGAATATCGAGGCTGTTTTTGGCGATGTCCCAGGCCGGAAATAACATCGCGGCGCGGATGACCTTGGCACCTGGGACCATAGTGGTCAGCGCTTTTTTGGCACCGTTGACGGCGCCAGCGTCGGCGAAGGTTTTGCTTGGGAACGCGTAGGTTGGGGCCAATCGATCAAGCTCGGCCCACAATGCATCGAGCGCCACGTCGAGTTTGCTGAACAGATCGGTCGGCACGGGTGCGCCGATGGCAGCAAACATTGGTTGGTGTATGGCCAACATATCGGCTTTGGCTTTCGACCGATCAAAGATCAGGTCGTTCATGAAGTTGCCGGAGATCGCAACAAAGCCGTCGTTGCTAGCGAGTGTGGTGCGCGAGCTATCAACATCTTTGATCCAACGCGTGAAGTAGTTTTCAACCCCGGTGGTAACCAAGGTAGTGGCCAACGCTTGGCGATTGGCTGCGGTCGCGCACACTTTGATCGGATCAAACGCCAATTGAAACGCGAGGCGCTCGTTGAATTCAATGCCGGCGTAGGTGGTGGTGCACAACGTGTCGAGTTGGGCGAGTTGTGCCAGTGCTTTGGTGAGTTGCGCTGCCGTGGCGGTACCAGCGGACATGGCGGAACCCGACGACTCGGGAAACAGCTGCAAGCCGTCGGAAAATGCTTTGGCTTGCTCACGAAATGCGCGGTATTTCGTGTCGAGCGCCGAGCCCGAGGCTTTGGACGCAGCAAGATTTTTCGCCAACTTGTCGCGATAGATAACTAACGCCGCGACTCGCTCTTTGAGCGCTAGCACGTCGGGATCGTTTTGATCCTCTGGTGACACCCGTGGCAGCGAACTTTGCGCTCGGCTCAGCGCCGAGTCGGCATCACGCAACAGATTGACCGCGGTTTGTTGATCGCGCTCGGCGATCGGCGCGTTGATGAATTTGTCATCGGGCGCAACGTTGTTCAAAGCGAGATCAATATTGCTCAGAATGCGCGTGGTGTTAGCGGTGCGTGCTAACGCGCTGCCACTAAGCGCTGTCACAAGCGCGGCGGTTGCAAGCATGATTGACCCAGCTCCACGTACCCGTCGATTGCATTGTTTCATGCTGTATAGAATATCGTAGCACGGATGGTCCGGGGGCCGTACGACAGCTAAACCGCAACCGAGCGGGAATCAGGCCCCGGGCCGAGCCTTTCGCTCTCGATTGCGTGCGGGTGACTGAGGTTGCAAAGGCGTATCCGCACGAATAGCATCTGTTCATGGACACGGTAGAGTTCCAGACTCAATACACGCGGCTCTTGGCAGCATGCGAACATATGCCCGCACATGAGGAACAGTAACAACTCTACGGGACTCCGTTTTGGCATTCGCTTGGCGATTGGCAACGAACAAAGTAAGAAGGCACGTTCTCTGATGCTGAAACTATGCGAGATCGATCCTGCATGTGTAATCGCAAACGGGATCATCGACGAGTTTGATGAGAGTGAACTCGGTTTCCTGGGCTCGGTTGTTCCACAACTGCTTGCCACCATCGGCACCGCTGCCACCGTCGGCAGTTACGAAAAGACACTGCGCGAAAAGCTCACGGCCTTGCCAAAAGGAAAGACGAAGCCAGTCAAGACGTTCAAGACTGTGGTGCCAGTTCCCGATAGGCTCGCAAAAAAACGATTGGACGACGTGCCACTATCCGTGCGTACGCTTGCTGTGCTTGAAAAAATGAATGTCCAAACCGTTGGAGACCTGGTGGCGCTGCCTGCAAGTGCGGTTGCTTCACTGTCATTGGGCGTTGTGAACGAAGTCCGATCAATGCTTCAAACCGTGGGCGTGGTATTTGTCATCCGATGACTGCGTCACGTTGATCATTGTCGAAGACATTGGCTCAAGATGGCTATTGAGTGAGGAAATCTTTTGTCGGGATCTTCATAAAAACAAACCCCGGTTGGGCTTTTCGCTTCGGGCATGGGGCAAAATGCGGCGATGACAAAACATCGAAGTTTGTGTTGGGCTGCGGTCTCGCTGGCCGCGGCCATGCTGTTTGCCTGCGGTAAGGCTGCTGATAAAAGCAAACCCAAAGCGGATGACAAACCCACCAGCGCCGGATCTGGGAGCGCGGTGCCTGTCGCAAAAAGCCAAGATCCTGCAATACCTAGCAATGGTTCGGGCTCCGGCAATCCTGCGCCTTCATCAGCAATTTCAACTGCCGATAAGTGCAAGTTGCCAGGGCTGTTTCTCGCCGACACGGCCTATGCCGATTTGCAGCAAACGTTGTGCACGGCATGCAACTTGTGCGATGCCACGTTCAGCTGCGACGACCGAGATGTCATGCGCAACACGATCTACGCGCGGCACGGCAAAGTATTCGCGAAGAAACGTTGGAAAGAATTGTTCCATGGTTTTGCTTGGTACAGCCCAAACGCAACGTTCAAAGACAGTGAAATCACCGCGCAAGAAAGCAACAATGTCGCGGAGCTGAAGAAAGATTGTAAAAAAGAAGTCATACCTGCCGCAGAAGTGACGGCCATCAAACAATGGCTCACCGCTGGCGAAGACCTGGCCGCCAAGTTGCCCTTGGTGACGGACTCGGTTGGCGATGCCGGCAACACCGCTGTGGCATTTAAAGACGAGTCAGCGCAAATTAAGGCGTTTCGCAAATTGGCTGCACGGCCCTTTGATAGTGGGTACCCTTCGTTGTCGTTGGCCCGCCACGACTACAAAACTTCGGTGGTCATTTACGTCCATGAAACAGCCGATCCAAACTTCGTTTGCAACGATCCCGACGAAGGCTGCGAGGGCGGGTTCGGGCTGTATTTCACCTTCGAAGCCCAAAAGCTCGTCGGCGTAAAGGTCGATATGTCGGCTTGTCCGTTTGTGACCGTGCAAGTGAACGGTCGCAAGCCAATTGAGTTGGGCGAAATCCTGCGCAATATTGACCGCGCTGCTTGGTCGGGCCCGGACGTGGTGCAGCTCAAAGGTCAAGTCTGTGGCGGCGATGTGGTCGATCTTGTCGTCGAAGAACGCGAGGCCGAAGTGACGCATCTGAATTCCCTCGAACTCATGATCGGCAGCCGAGTTCTTGCACCGCTCAAACAATTGGCGGTGCCGGCAGTGTTGGCATTGGGTGAAGCAACTAGCGTGCGCTTCGAAATTCCGGGTGAGCTGCCGTGCAGCGACGCCTCGGTGATTGCGCGTGGTTATTATCAGCGCCTGCGCCGATAGTCATATAAGCCCGCAGACAACGGGCGCAATTCGCGCGCTCGATTGGCCTCAACATCGAGCATGATCGCGGCGTTGAAATGTTGCACGGTGGGCGACCGTGACTTCACTCGCCGCGGCGCATCGGCCACGCCACGAGGTTGTCAGGAGCGCGCGGCGTCGACCACTGGATCACATGCGCCAAGATCCACCGCTGCTTCGCTGGCATTGGCGCTAGCGAGAACAGCAGGAGCGCTGAATTGCAACGCAGTGTCGGCGGGGTAGGCGGTGCCGTCGATGCTGATCGGCTCGGCGAGCGTGATCAAGCTTGGACTGCCGTCTTCGAACAGCGCGAGTAAGCTACCGGCTTTGGCAACCCAACCGTTGGCGTGGGTCCAATGCTTGGCCAAAGTGGCGACGTGCAAGTTGCCATTGCCATGGAATGCAACAGTTTCGCCCGAGGCGAGTGGTGCGCCGCAGACCGTCGCTGCTTCGGCAAGCGTGGCGAAGATCAGTGTGCCGTTGGCGCTGAAGCGAACTTCTTCACGGTAGCTATGCTCGACGTCATTGATTACCGCGCCCAGCTTTTGGGCGCCTGCACAAAGCAGGTCACCGATACGCGTTGGCTGCGCAAGGATAACGTTGGATGGCCTACCGTTGTCACGAAAGTGGACGCGGGTGGCAGCTTTGGCCAGCCAGCCCCCGACGAGTTGGTCGGCGGCGAGCACAAGCGATTGCACGCTGCCGTTGGGATAAAAGACAAGGTTGCTGCGCGCTGCCACGTCGAAGCCATCGATGGTTGCACGTTCGCGCAGCGTAATGGCGTCGCCGAAGGTGGCGTCGAGCGTGGGCAGGGCGCGGCGCTGTTGGCCATGCTCGTCGAGAGTAACGAACCACATGTCCGCGAGCTTGCGACCATCGGGTGTGACGACGTCAGTACCAACGAAGCAATCGAGGCGGCCGTGTTCAAACACGACGACGGTTTCCGCTGGCAGTTGCCAACCGCTGATCACGCCTGCCCGCGCCAGCGTTGCCCGCAGCAGCTTGCCGTCGACGGTCAATTCAATGAGCTTACCGCCGGCGCACATTACACCGTCGAGCTCGATGTCGGTCACCGGGGTGAGCGCGGTAGGTTTGCCGTCGCTGAGGCCAATGACGCTGCCGGCTGCGACCGGCACACCCGCTATGACGGCATCGGCAGCGAGCGTGCCTTCTAGAAGGTTGCCGTGTTCATCGCGGTAGATGCGCGTGCCACCGCTACACATGACGTCCGAAATCCGGACATCATCGGCGAGGCAACATCGGACCAAACGGCCTGCATCGTTGAATCGCACGATCTCGCCGCCTGCATACGGTACCCCGTCGTAGGTTCCGCTGGTTGCCGGATAGCCTTCGCGTAGCTTGCCGAATTCGAAGACTACTGTTTCGTAGGCCGCCCATTCGATGCCGCGCAATGTCATGTCGCTGTCGTTCGTCGCGTGCGAAAGCGCGCCGCTGTCCCCGAACGTCAGCGAGGTTTTGGTTGGGAATTCCATTCCATCGATGGTCAGCGATGCAGCGAGTTCAACGCTGCGCAACTGAGCGTCTTCAACTTGCACCGTTGAGCCGGCAGGGACGGCGATCGTTGCGCCAAGCGCATCGGCGTCAGCAGCGCGAATGCGGAACGTTGTGTCAACATCAAGCACCGCTTGCCACATTTGCAATGTGCCGTCGGTGTGAAACGACACCACCGTGCCAGCGCGCAGCGTTTCGCCTTTGATCGTGTGAGCGCAGGCGAGCTCGGCGTACGCGACTCGACCATTGCGGTGAAACACCACGGTCTGGCCGGCGCGGCACGGCAGCCCTTGAATCCAGACATCGCTCGTCGGTACCGCGTTGGCGATGCGCCCATCGACGTGGCGCGTGGTCGCACCGAGGATTGGAGGAAATGAAGGCTCAACCGCTGCCGCCACAACTGGTGTCGCGATTGAAGCGCTTCGCGGTGCTGCCGGCGCAAACGGAGTTGCAGCCGTATCGCTCCGGGGGGATACAGCCGGCACAACAGGCGCTACAGTTGAAGCGCTCGGTGTTGTGCTACCTACCTCAGCGTGGTCAGCACTTGGCTCGGGCGTCGTCGCTGCCGCGGCGGTCGGCGCAGGCTCTGCACC
Source organism: Deltaproteobacteria bacterium (assembly GCA_029565465.1). Lineage (GTDB taxonomy): Bacteria > Myxococcota_A > Polyangia > Haliangiales > Haliangiaceae > JABFXX01. The sequence continues at coordinate 4,436 of JAKQOD010000201.1, read as the reverse complement.
GCGAAACAACGATACCAATTTCGACCAAAGCGCCATCGGAGGTAATTGATACCATATGCGGGTCGGGGACCGTGACTTCGCTCGCCTCGCGCATTCGGCGGCATTGCTTGGGCGACCGGTGCAGGTCAAGTTGGCAAACAAACACCCACCACAAGCCTGGTAGGCGCCAACCACGGCGCTTTGTTCGATGACCGGACGGTGGGGTGTTTAGTCGCCGGGGACCACGAGCTTAGATAGGCGCCAAAACAGGCGCCAAACATGCCTCGGTCGGCTTTCTCTAGGGTTTCTCTAGTTCGGTGATTCTGTGTCCGGCAACCGGACAGCAAAGTGTTGGTTGCTAGGGCTAGCGAACGTCGTTAGTCACTAAAACATGGGCCGGTGTCAGACGTTCAACGATGCACTGCGACAAGCTGAGGGAGCTGCGGGATCTGGCAAAACATGCATCGTGCGACATCGAAGGACAGCCTCGGCGAAACATGCCTCGGTCGCCAGACTATGCGTCGTGCGACATCGAAGGACAGCCTCGGCGAAACATGCCTTGGTCGCCAGACTATGCATCGTTCGACATCGACAGTTCTGCATCGACGGGCGCAGCCTCGGCATCTCCACACATTTGAACAACCAGTTGTTAGTTTTTTGCCATTTCTTCACAGAAGCTATCGCTTTATCTGCGCTCGTAGCCCTGCTGCAATGGTCCAAGCTTTGCACAGCCTCGTGGACTTATGAAAGTTTCCGCCGCAACCGCACTAGTCATCTGCTTGTTCACCATAAGGTCTCACAATGCTCTCGCTGACTGCCAGCGTCTTGACGCCTCCGTCAATCTCACGGCAATCGGCGGCGGGTCGACTCTCGCTGGCGATGGCTACGGCTTACAAAAAGGCGCCGGGCCTGGTCTCGGGCTTGGCGTGGCGTGGACGTGGCTGGGGCAACGTTTTGACCGCAGCGTCGGGCTGCGTTACGACACCATCGCTAGCGAACCGCAAAGCCACTACATAACTGTGCCACTTGCGCTGCAACTAAAACTCGCGAACATGCGTATCGGTATGGCAACCGGCTTGGCTGCGGGATTCTTCACTCAAGGCGGCTTACAGTCTCACCTCGGTGGTTTTGGTGAAATGCTGGTTGGTTATCATCACACGCTTGCGCCACCTCGCTCACTCGACATTGCGCTTGGTGTCAACCTGGCCTTGATGCAACACGTCGGCGATGGCGGAGGCTATCTCAAGAACTCTACCCTTGGCATGGGTTCAATCTTTGTTCGTTTCACCTTTGGCGCTGCAAGATAGCCAGACACCAGCATTGCAGCGTCGAATGCCGTTCCCACGTTCACTATCGCAGCGGCGAATGATCGGTGTCGAGCGGGTTCCAATACCAGTAGGTGTAGGTGCCGCTGGTTTGTAACAAGGTGTGGGTGGCGACGCCGCTTTTGTGAATGTTGCCCCAGCATGCGCGGGCGGAATTGCGATTGTTGTGCAAGTCGATGCAAGGTGCGCCGAGCAGCAATGGCTTGGGCGGAATGTAAAGCGCGTGGCCAGTCGGTATCCACAAATCGGCGAGGCGAATTTCGCCGGTGGCAGGCCAGTAACGGCCAACTGAAATCACCAGCGGCGCGAGCGGATCGGTGGACGCGAACACGTGCGGAAAGTCGTGATGCTCAAGGTCAGTACACACGACGCTAAGCAATGCGTAACCGGTGCCTTGGTAAGGCGACCAATGCCCCGCAAAGACACCATAGTCGTAAGGGATTTGATCCAACTGCGGATGCGGGCACGTCACTTGGATTGCTTGACCAGGCTCGACCAACGTAATCCCGAAGGCCTTCGCGTTTTCACGCGTTGCCAACAGTGGCTCATATGCAACCTTGTCGCCGGTAAAACCGAGTTGCGTTTCCATGCCATACGATGAGGTTTGCACACCGACGGTGCCGGTCACTCCATGCGAATAGCCGCGCGCCAAATCTGGATCCGTTGGCGCTGGCGCCAAAACTTCGACATTCGCAGGCACCGTCGCCACATACGTCGGTACGCCGCCGTTGTTATAGTAGAACGGCGTCAACGTGATATCGACGGACTCAGGGGTTCCTTCAATAATGAACTGCGGCGCATCAAAATATGGATGTGGCATGTCCGGACAGTAAGCGGCGCCTCGATTCTCCGCAACCAGCCCTGCGGGCATAGGTCAGAAAAACACTGAGCGGGGAACATTTCGGCAGGACCGCGCCCTGGATCCCGACCGGGGGATAGTTCGAGATCCGTCTGAGAGATACTTCGGCGTTTGTTTGTCCGATGGCCGGACAGTATGAAGTTTCGTTCCTAGGGACTAGGGCTCAGTAGCCGCCGAAACATGCATCGGTCGGACGTCTGGCCTGCCACGGTCGGGCCGCGGTCGGTCAACTGCTACGTTCGCTGCCGACTGTAACGGGTAATGCCGACTTCGCCTGAAGGCGGGTTGGTGATCACCACCATGAGTTCGGCGACGTCGGCGCTGTCACCAACGTACAAAGTTACCGCTCGGTGCCGGTCTATTCGTTTGACGGTTCCGCCACTAGCACTAAGCGCCTTTTGATAGAAATCAATAACCGCTTCCGGGCTGTCCTTGGTGCTCTGCACAAAGTCCTTCACATCGCGCGCACCGGGATACGTTGGGGCCTCGGAAACAATGGCGGCGCTGCTGCCTTTGGCGTCGACGGTGGCCGCCGCCGCAGGTGACGGTTTTGCCGCGACATCGCGACTTGCGACGGCCACCATGTTGCCGCTGTTGATCACCGAGTTGCTGGTTGGTGCCGACGGAGGCCCGCCCGCGTTACCCCGGGACGTTGTTGAAGACTCGCTACTGCAAGCAGTGAGTGCCAAGACACCTACGATGACTGAACCAATTGTGTTTGCTTGCATTTTTTCTCTTGCTCTCGTTCGTATCACGGACCGTTGCGGCCCGTGCCGCATAGCGAAACCGGCCTCGAATGAGAATAATTCCCGCAACAGGGCAGCGGCAAGCATGCGCAGTAAACACGCAGGCAACCCAAACTCCAAGGTGCTCACCAGCGAAGGCAAAACGACCCTTGCTGAGAATAGTATGGCGGCGCATTGTCCGATGTCCGGACAGTGGAGCCGCTAGTCGTCGGGGGGGCACCGTCGAAGAGCGCATACGCCGCAGGCGAGTCACGGGGCGGTAGGCAGATAAGGGCAGCAGGTGTCGACCATCCCGTTCACACCGGGCTCCAGTTCGATGAGGGCAGCGCGCACAGGCGTTGCGGTGGCGCTGGTGGCAAAGCCGATGGCTCCGCCGTAGTTCGGGCGAACACACGCGCGCTCGCCAAACTCTTGGTAACCACCTAAGCACGCGTCACCTGCCAGGGAGTTGTGGTCGTAGACGAACCGCCACGGTGCCGGGGCGACCACGCGAGGGCGGTACACGTCGGAAAGCGAGTCCGGAAGTGAGAGCACGATGCCAAATGTCGTAACCGCCCCTCGTCCGCCACATGCCGTCGCACACAGCGGGTCTGCGGTAGCGACCGCCGGCAGCAGCACCATCAGCGGATACGCAGACGCAACACTAGGCAAGATGCGCTTGATCGGATCTCCACACGTACCGGGCGCACCCGACGTGATGCTGCGCAGATCCAGCAACGAGGCCGCCACCGTCGGAAGCTCGACGCGGGTGGCTACGCAGCAGTCAGGGTCAGGTGATTCAGCTACGGCACAGAGTTCCGCCTCACGCCAATTGTGCTCGAAGGTCAATGAAGGCAAGCCAGCATCGTCGGCCCTCGGCGCATCCGCGGAAACGGCACCGTCGACCGCCGAATCGCAGCCGCCGACCAGCAAGAGCGTGCACAGAACTGCGTTGCGGCCAAGGTCCATGGCGGTGATGATACTACTCAGCGGGTCTGTATGCGAGCCAAGGTTTGCAACCGCGCTACATTGCGAGTGCATGAAGTTGCCCAACTGGAAGCCATTCGAAGTCACCACACTCCGGGGGCATCACGTACGTTGACAGCACACTGGCTCAACTATGTGAATGACAATGCTGCCGCCAACTAGCATCACCGTTCGATTCGCAAACGCCCAACCCGCTTTCACCGTGAATCGGTGGCCATGTCCCACTCACGTTCGTCGTACGTGAGCGCTGAGACAGTAATATTGGGCGCACCTTTGACGCCGGTTTCCTTCGGCACTAGCCGACAATTGACGTGTGTGCGGCAACAAGATAACTGACCGCAGCAAAGCTCGTCTTCCTGGCTCATCCTGCCAATGGCCAGCCTCGCGAGCGAAGAGTACGATAGCGTCCGCGGTGGCAGTGCGGGCGCGTGGGTTGCAATCCATTGTTGATGAGGGTTGTTGGGCGCCGTTGGTTTCACGCTTGACGAGTTAGGCAGGTCGGGATTTTAGAAATTCCGGCATCGAGATGATATGCCTTGGGAATGACGACACTGGACGCGG
>JAKQOD010000164.1 GCA_029565465.1 Deltaproteobacteria bacterium | reverse complement strand
TGTCGAGGCCGGCGGCCCAGGCTTCGTAGCGCTGCATGGTCGACTCATCAGCACTTTCGCCGCTGCGGCCGCCAAGCGACAACACCGGCAACGCGACCAAAGCGCCCCAGATAATCGCTTTGACGCCATATTTGCGCACCATATAGGTGCCAGGCACCAGCATCATCACCACCAATCCCCCGCGCGATTGGGTCATGAAGATGGTCCAGATCAGCATGATGCCCGCCAACCAGCCGAACAGCTTGAACGACGGCGATTTGTTGCGCAGCATAAACGCAATCAAGAACGAAAAACCAAACACACAGATCGTCAACGACAATTCGTTGGGGTCATGCAGCTCGCCACGATAACGCACCCGATCTTCGATCGCCCACGTACCAAACAAGCCAGCTTTTTCGCACCGATATTCCAGGCTCGGATCCGCCCCGCCGGTTTCACATTGTTTTTTGGTATCGCAGTCCCGCCCGTCGGCAATCCCTTGTTCCGGATCGCCTGGGTTGAGCGCAATGCACTGCCGATCAGCAAAACCTTGATGGAAACACACGAATGTCAAAAACAGCGCGGTGGCCATCAGGGCCCCAGCGACAACCTGCAGCGCTCGCAGCCGCTGTATCGCGTGACCCAAAATATAGAACACGACGAAAATAATGCCGAGGTCAATGAGGCGAGCGATGAAGGTTGGCGACGCTTTGATCAAGGTGCAGATCGCTGCCCAAACCATGTAAATCAACACCCACCGCAGCGCGGGTGCCGCTACCGGCTGCGAACGGCGGAGCTTCAAATCCAACGCGAACCCACCCAACGCAGCGGCACACAAAATGTAGAGCAGCGGCACCCGCGTCAGAATCGGTAGGAATTCCTGGGGACGAGCCAGCAAAAACATCACAAGCGCAGCGATGCCAGGAATCACGAACACGCCGCACGATACCGCGTCGTCGGCGCTTTCGCTATCCACCCGGCCAATGTCCACATTTAGGGCGGCGCTGCTGCACCGCATCGAAAAACCCGGTTATAGTGGCAAGGCATGGCTGTGCGCGAACGGATTGCTGACGTGCTGTACCGAACCGGTGCCCTCAGCGCTTTCATGCGCGTACGCGGCATGGTCAAGGTGCCACTGGTTTCGATTTACACGTTTCATCATATCGCTGACTACCACGCTGACTATCCGTTTGATCCCGGCGTTGCCGACGCGACCCCAGTTCAATTCCGACGCCAGCTTGAAACCCTGTTGCGCTGGGCCACCCCCATTTCGCTCGACGACTTGCTTGGCGCCCTTCATGGCAAAGAGCTGCCGGCCAACCCCGTGATGATTACCTTCGATGACGGGTACGCATCGAATCACACAACCGCGCTGCCGATCCTCAAATCGCTTGGCGTGCCAGCCACGTTCTTTATTGCAACCAAATTTATCGACGAGCGCCGCTTGTTTTGGTGGGAATGCTTGGCGTGGATACTCAAGCAGACCAAGCAGCAAACCTTGGTTTTGCCGGAGCATTCGGCTGACCCCGTGGTGGCACGGTTGCCGCAACGCCGCTTCGATGCACGTTCACCAAAGGTGTTGCGGGAACTCACGGATTTGGTAAAAAACACGCAGCACATGAACATCGAAGTTTTTGTGCAGGAACTCGCCCAAGCGGCCGATGTCGAATGGCATCTCGCGATCGAACAGCGCTTGGCCAACGACCTCTTGCTCACGTGGGACCAGCTCCGCTCGATGGTTGGCAGCGGGATGGCGGTTGGTTCGCATACCCACAGCCATCGCGTTTTACAGACCGTTCCTGTCGAAGAATTGCAGCACGAGCTCGCGGGATCCCGTGCCATATTGCAACGCGAACTTGGCGGAACAATCGATGCGATTGCCTATCCTGTGGGACGCCGGATTCAGCGCGAGCAAGCCATTCGCGATGCGCTCACAACCGCCGGCTACCGCGTAGGGTTTACCAATGCCAGCGGCGTCAACATGATCGCGCCGCCGGCGCTGCGTAACCGCCTCGCGCCAGCGGATCCATTCGACGTGCGCCGCTTGGCAACCGATCGAACGATGTCGGATGCGATGTTCGTCGCCCAAATGGCGGTCCCGCAGTTTGCGTATGTGTATCCAGGCAATCTCTAGCCTCGGCGCCGCGCCTACAGTGCTTGGAAAATGAAGGCCCGATCCATCGCGGCCACGTGCGTTGGCGCTGCGCTTGGCGGTCCTCACGTAGAACCACTACGCTGCGGTCCG
>JAKQOD010000138.1 GCA_029565465.1 Deltaproteobacteria bacterium | reverse complement strand
CGGCAACTGCTGCGCCAGCTGATGAACTCATCAATGCGCGGCAGTTGCCGGGGCAACCCAGGCAGCGACGATGGCGCTGATTCCTAGTGCAGCGCGCATTGGACCTCACGATTGTCGGCTGGCCGTAGCGTGACTACTTGGCGATCGATACCGTCGCCCACGAATTCAACGGTAACTTGCCGCGTGGTTTTAGTGGTTTCGCCGAATGGGACCAAGGATGGTTGCCCCAACGTTGCCATGCGATCGTCGATGCGCACGCTGCTCGCTTTGCTGCACTTCGGGGTTAGTTGCGCCGGCAAAAACGCCAGCGCAATCGGCACAATGGTGTCAGCGTCGGCTTCGGTGAGCACCCGGCTTTTGGCTTCGCAACATGCATCGTTGCGTACCGCGATCCGTACGGGCCCGTCGCTGAGCGTGATTTTTTGCCGCCCGCCCGCCGCCGTCTGCCATGGGCCGTTGTCGATGCTGAATTCCGAGGTGGGTGGTGACAGCGAAATCGTCGCCGCGCCGATCGGGCGCGGTGGTGCGTCGATGTCCCGTCGTGCGTCACGCACCGGCCGGCGCCCGTCGGTGGGGGCGGCGTCGAGTCGTTGCGGCCGTGCATCGGCGCTGTTGCTGCGTGGCACCGTAGCCGCATCGGCATCTTCGGCTGCATCGAGTAGAGGGATCATTGCATCCGTTGCTGCGTCGGGCGCCGGCCGGGGCAGGCTGGCGAACGCATCGATGTTCGCTGGTGCATCGACGCTGGCGGTAGCGCCTGGCTGGGTTTGCAACGCTTGATGCACCAGCACGGTGCCGCCGACGGCTGCTGCGATACCCATGCCCGCGAGCACACCGTTGCGAGTGGTCCTGCGGCGCCGCATCTGCCGCAGCGCTGCAAGCACGTCGGCATTTTGCGGTTCAAGCGCCAGCACTCGATCGAATGCATCAAGCGCTGCGGCTTGATTGCTCGCCAACAAGGCTTTGCCGTGTTTCGCTAAATGCGCAGCCAGCCGTGGCCGGAAACCCGCATTAAACACTGCCGGATTCGCAAAGTAAGCGCCGAGCTCAGTGCTTGGGTGTTCAATGCCGCTGTCCGTTGCATACGCCGTCAGCGCTGCACGCATTTCGGCGACGCTTTGAAAGCGATCTTCCGGCTTGGTTGCCATCGCACGCATGATGATACGGCCGAGCTGGTTGCCGATCGCAGGATTAAGCTGGCGTGGGTCGGTGCAACGCCCTTCGACGATGCGTTTGAGTACTTCGTGCGCGTTTTTGCCTGAAAATGGCAGCTGGCCGGTGGTGAGTTGATACATCACTGTGCCCAACGCAAAGACATCAGTACGAAAATCGATCGGTTTGCCATCGACGTGTTCGGGGGCCATGTACGCTGGCGAACCAAGCAATTGGCCCGTGACCGTGAGCCGTTCCAAATCGACCATATGCGAAATGCCGAAGTCCATTAGCTTCACGGCGCCGTCGCGCCGAATCATCACGTTCTCAGGCTTGATGTCGCGGTGCAAAATCTTAGCGTCGTGTGCATGTTCCAATGCGCTCGCGATTTCGAGCCCAATCAAGGCTGCTATTTCTGGAAACTCCAACGGCTGTGCGGTGATGGCTTGTTTGAGCGTTTGGCCGTCGATGAACTCGGTGACGATGTAACTTGCTTCGACGCGTGCGTCGTGGGCGCCTGAATAATCGTAAATTTCAAGGATGTTGGGATGCCGTAGCTTTGCAACTGCACGCGCTTCACGGGCAAAGCGATCCCGCGCTTCTTGCGATTCGGCAAGATGGCTATGCAGCACTTTGATGGCTACATCGCGGCCAAGCGACTGATCCAAGGCGCGATACACCACTGACATGCCACCTTGGCCGACGCGTCCGAGCAGCTGGTATTTTCCCAACTCGGTTCCAACGTCAAAAAGTGGTACGGCGGAAGAAGTCATAACGCGTACGAGCCTGCGGCTGCTATGTCATACCATGTAACCACGGATTCTTTTGTGGAAAACCTTGGCAAGAAGCCAATTTACATGAAAAATTAGAGCGTTAGCGTACGCGTCAAAAAAGCCGACTGACAGCGCTGTCGTGCATCACCAAACAGCATGAAACGACAACCGCCCAACATACACGAGTGTTTCGGTTGGTCATCGCTTGACAGTTTTGGGTTGCCTGAAGTAAGTAACCGCCCGACTGTTTCGTAACGATTCAGGTCACAGGCGTGTAGCTCAGCGGCAGAGCACTACCTTGACACGGTAGGGGTCCGCGGTTCAAACCCGCGCACGCCTACAACATTCACCCTCGCAAACTTGCCCCCACGGGGGCAAATAGCTGAGGCATCCATGAGCAAGGATCGCCGCGGATTCTCGCCCAACCCCATTGGCGGATGTCAGCGGACCTTGTTACAACCTGCATCAGTTCGTAGGAGTTTGAGCGTAACCACATGAATCAAGAAACATTTGTCGTCGTAGGGTTTGCACAATGAGCGGTCGCGGTAGACGCTTTGATCGTCGTCGGCCGGAGCAAGGGCTCCGTATCAATCATCGTATTCGGATTCCCGAAGTACGCGTGATTGGCGCTGACAATGAGCCCATTGGGATTGTCTCTACGCAGGAAGCCCTGCGCATGGCCGAAGAAAAAGGCCTCGACCTAGTCGAGATCTCGCCACGGGCGTTTCCGCCTGTCTGCAAGATCATGGACTACGGCAAATACAAATACGAAGAAGCCAAGAAGAAGCAACAAGCGAAGAAGCGTGCTTCGACGGTGGAAACCAAAGAAATCAAGTTTCGGCCAAAAACCGAAGAGCATGACTTGGCCTTCAAGGTTAAGCACATTCGTCGGTTTATGCTCGATGGAAATAAGGTTCGGTTGGTGGTGGTGTTTCGCGGTCGCGAAATTACCCATCCTCAAACTGGCGCCAATATGCTCAATCGCGTGGTTGAAGCGATCGCCGACATTGGCTCTGTAGAAGCCACTCCAAATATGGAAGGCCGCCGCATGTTGATGGTGGTCGCTCCGAAACCGGGTGTGGTTCGTAAGGCAATGGATGCCAAAAAGGCTGCGTTGGCTGCTGCGCAAGCACAAGCTAATGTGAAGAAAGATCCAACCAAGCCAGCGCCTCCAGAGCCTGAAGAAGATGATGATCTCGACGAAGATGAAATCAACGCCGACATCAACGAAGACGACGACAGCGACGAGGAATAGGCGAGGTGAGGACGATCTGTCTTCTCTAAGTGCTTAGAATTTAATAGTAATACGTTCTAGCCCGGGCCAAAGAGAATATTCTCTTGAAACCCTCTTGAGATCCTCATTCGGCTAGGGCATAAACCACGCCCCTCACGATCCACGTGACTTTCCAGAGATTCCAAGATGCCCAAGGTAAAAACACATTCCGGCGCCAAAAAGCGGTTCAAAAAGACTGCTTCGGGCAAGTTCAAATACGCACGCGTTAACAAACGCCACTTGCTGACGCGCCGTACGCATAAGCGTAAACGGCAACTCCGCAACGCCGGCTACGTCGTGCACGCGCATCATCATCAAATCGCGATTTTGCTGCCGTACGCATAGTTTTCTTTCGAACCTAGCTACTACTTACCAGGTGATTTATGCCACGCGCTAAAAGAGGCTTTAAAGCTCGTCGTCGTCGTAACCGTATTCTCAAAGCTGCTAGCGGTTTCCGCGGCAAGCGTTCGAGCTGCCATGCTGCTGCTAACGAAGCAGTGCAACATGCATGGATGCACATGTACCGCTCGCGTAAAGTGCGCAAGCGTGAATTCCGCGCGCTGTGGATTCAACGTATCAATGCAGCAGGTCGTACGCTCGGCCACAGCTACTCCAAGCTGATGGGCAAGTTGACCAAAGCCGAAATCGGTTTGAATCGCAAAATGCTGGCTGAAATCGCAATCAGCGATCCAGTTGCGTTTGCAGCGATTGTGAACGCGGCTTGATTCATTAAATGGGCGACGCAAGCTAAGGGCTTGCGGGCACATGATGATCTTGAAGCGGCGGCTCTTGCGAGTCGCCGTTTTTGCGTTTGGGGTGCGGTTGGTTGCTCCAAAGAAAGTCCTGTATGTCGTCTCCTGACTCATCCTCGTTGATCGCGCAGCTTGATGCACTGGCTGCGCAATTTGAAGCTGCTGTTGCGCCCTTGGTCGACGAACAATCGATTCGCGCAGTGCAGGCGCAGTTTTTAGGTAAAAAAGGCCGGGTGTCGGAGCTCATGAAAGAGCTGCCCAAGGTGCCGCCGGCCGAGCGGCCAGCGGTCGGCGCGGCCACGAACCGAGTAAAACAAGCGATCGAAACACGCGTTGAAAGCAAACTGCAAGAGTTAGCAAGCGCTGCGCTCGCCGCGGACTTGGCGCGTTCGATCGATGTGTCGCTGCCAGCGCGCCCGGCGCCGGCTGGACATATGCATGTACTTACGCAAGTGCGCCTCGAAAGCATCGCTATTTTTGCTGAGCTTGGCTTCGCGGTCGCCAGTGGTCCGCAAATCGATACCGATTGGCACACGTTCGAGGCCTTGGCGATGCCGAAAGACCACCCGGCGCGCGACATGCAGGACACATTCTACATCGCGGATGATGTGGTGCTGCGCACGCACACCAGCCCGGTGCAGATTCGCACCATGCTCAATCAAGCACCGCCGATTCGCATCATCGCCCCCGGCCATGTGTATCGCCGCGACGACGATCCAACCCACAGCCCGATGTTTACCCAGCTTGAGTGTTTGCTGGTCGACGAAGGCATTTCGTTTGCTGACCTCAAAGGGGTGCTGTTGCACTATGTGCGGCGGTTCTTTGCGCGCGACTTGGCGATTCGCTTGCGGCCGAGCTACTTCCCATTCGTTGAGCCCGGCGCCGAAGTTGATATGGAATGCAGCTTCTGTGCGCTGCCCGGCGCTGCGACCGCGAACGCGTGGGGCCAGCCGCTTATCCGCCGCGATGAATGCCGGGTGTGCAAAGGCACTGGCTGGGTCGAAATCGGCGGCGCCGGCATGGTTGACCCGGAGGTGTTTGCGCACGTCGGTATCGACAGCGAAAAATACACCGGCTTTGCCTTCGGCATGGGTATCGAGCGCATGGCCATGCTGCGCCACGGCATCAGCGACATCAAATATTACTACGAAGGCGATCTGCGGTTCCTGCGCCAGTTTTAGCCGTTGAGCTTACTGGGGGTGAACTGCGAACGCTTGCAACGAAACGAGAACGACTATGAAAATCCTGTGGAATTGGCTGCTTGAATACTGTGACCTCGACCGAGCGATGACGGCGGAGCAAGGTGCGGCGGCACTGACCAAAGCGGGCTTGGAAGTTGAAGGCTTGACCGACCTGGGCGCAGGATTTTCTGGCGTGGTGGTGGCCGAAGTTGTGAGCAAGAAGCCCCATCCAAGCGCCGACAAACTCAACATCGTCAGCGTGATTACCGCACGCGGCGGTGAAGTTACCGAAGTTGTGTGTGGCGCGCCGAACGTGCCAGCACCCGGCCGGAAAGTGTTATGGGCGCAGATCGGCGCTACATTGCCAGGTGGGATGACGCTTGCGGCCAAGCCGGTCAAAGGCGTGGTGTCGCCAGGCATGTTGTGCTCGGAAGTTGAACTGGCGATTGGCGATGACGACGATGGCATCATCGTGTTGGCCGAGTCGGACACCACGCCGCTGGGTGCACCCGCGCAAGTAGCCGTCGGCGTCGACGATTGGATGTTTGAAATCAAAGCGCCCGCCAACCGCGGTGACATTTTGGGCCACGTTGGCATGGCGCGCGAATTAGTGTCGATTGTTGGCGGCCGCGTCGTGCTGCCGAATGTTGATGCGTCAGCGTTCACCGACGTGGACGCCAAGGTTGGGTTCGCCGTTGAAATCGCCGATGCGACCCGCTGCGAGCGCTATGTCGCGCGCCGCATTCGTGGCTTGGCCGTGGCGCCAGCACCGCGCAAAATGCGGCAACGGCTGCGCAACGTTGGCGTGCGGCCGATCAACAACCTGGTCGATGTAACCAATTACGTAATGTTTGAACTTGGGCAACCGCTGCATGCTTTCGATGCCGCGAAATTGCAACACGGCAAAATCGTGGTGCGCAACGCCGTTGCAGGTAGCAAATTCACCACGCTCGATAGCGTGGAGCGCACCCTGGTTGCCGACGACTTGTTAATTTGCGACGGTGCGACGCCGGTTGCGTTGGCTGGCGTCATGGGCGGCCTTGATAGCGAAGTCACATCAACCACCACGGATGTGTTGCTGGAAAGCGCCGGCTTCACGGCGCTTGGCGTGCGGCGCACCGGGCGGCGCTTGGGCTTGCATTCCGAAGCGTCGCATCGCTTCGAACGCAACGTCGACCCTGCGATGGCCGAGTTTGCGTCAGCGCGCGCAGCATTTTTGCTTGGCCAAATGGGCGGCCAGATCGCAGGCGAGGTTGTCGACGCCAATCCCGCGCCACGCAAGCTGGCGCCGGTGGTGCTGCGCCATGCGCGGCTACATGCGATTGCTGGTGCCACGTTTGCAGCCGACACCGCCGAGCGGATTTTGCGCCAACTCGGCTGCACGATCGAAGCCTCGACGGCAGCGGAGCTTACGGTCACGCCACCAACGCATCGCTTTGATCTCGGGCGCGAAATCGATTTGATCGAAGAAGTGCTGCGCCTCGGCGGCTACGATGCAGTACCGGATACCATTCCGCGCTTGCGCCAAGCGCCGGCGTTGCAAGCGCCCGATCGGCAAGATGTGGTCCGCCATGCGTTGGTGCAAGCCGGTTTGAGCGAAGCCATCACGTTTGGCTTTACCAGTGAAACCCGCGTGCAATCGCTCGGCTTGCCACCTGATGATCGCCGCGCCACGTCGATTCCATTGAAGAATCCGATGAGCCTCGACCAAGCGGTGATGCGTACATCGTTGCTGCCCAACTTGCTGGGCGCCGTGGCGCGCAATGCCAGCTTTGGTGAGCACGACTGCGCACTGTTCGAAGTTGGCTCGGTGTTTTTGGCGCGGCCGCGTGACCCAAGTTTGGGCCGCGACGCTGGTTTGGCCGACGAACAACACATGGTGGTGGGGGTGCTCAGCGGCAAACGGCCAGCGCAGCTTGCAGCCACAACCGCGTGGGATGTGTTTGACGCCAAAGGCTTCGCCGAGCGCGCCATCGAAGCCGTAAGCAATGCGCCTGTCGTGAGTCGGGCAACGGCTACGGTGCCGTATCTGCATCCTGGCTTGGCCGGCGAACTAATGGTGAACGGTTTGGTGGTTGGCCACTTTGGTGAAGTGCATCCGGCCGTGCGGGCAAAATTTGGCATCGACGGGCCGGTATTTGCGTTTGAAATCGCGCTGGCAGCGTTGCCATCCGCAGCGCCCCGGCAGATGACCAGCATTGCAAAGTTTCCTGGCACCAGCCGCGATATTTCGCTGCTCGTCGACAACAGCGTGCCGGCGTCACGTGCTGCCGAGGTTGTCGCAGCGCAAGCGCATCCGTTGGTGCAGTCGATTCGCGTGCTTGAAGAATTTCGCGATGCCAAGCTGCCACCCGGCACCAAAAGCATGCTGTATTCGATCAGCTACCGCGCTGCAGATCGCACATTGACCGACGCTGATGTTGAGACCGTGCACACAGCATTGGTGAAACAGTTGGTGCAGGAGCTTGGCGCGCAACAGCGCTGATCACGGGCACCGAATCGGTGCACGCGCTGCGGCACCCTGCTAGAGTGCGCGGCATGAACCAACGCATGCTTCAAGCGGTCGCTGTCACCTTGACGGTGGCCGTCGGTGCTTCCGGTTGCACGTCGACCAAACCGAAGGCGGCGATGTCGCCAGCTCAGATTGCGTTGACACCACGCAAAGCTGCCATCGCGGAACAAGTGCAGCCGTTTCTCGATAGCAAGATTCTCGATTCAGTCGTGGTCGGCATCAGCGTCAATGGCAAAACCGAAGTCTATGGCTTTGGCCGCGGCACCGCCGCCACCCCAGCCATTGCGCCTGATGGTGACTCGCTGTTTGAAATCGGCTCGATTACCAAGGTGTACACCGGTATGTTGTTGGCCGACGCCGTCGAGCACGGCCAAGCAACCCTCGACGCACCGTTCTCCGATTTTGTGCCGCCTGGCGTGACCGTGCCAGCCCGCGAGAAAAAGGTGATCACATTGGGCCATTTGCTGACCCACACCTCCGGGTTGCCGCGCCTGCCAGCTTCGATCGATGTGGAAAGTCCGAATCCTTACGGTGCTTACAACGAAGACATGTTGTATCGCGATTTGTCAGCGACCAAGCTGGAGCGAGCGCCAGGGGAAAACGAAGAATATTCCAACTTCGGTGCTGGCTTGTTGGGTTTCGCCGTCGGCAAAAAGCTCGGTGGCGGCTTCGCCAGCGAACTCAAGCAACGTGTATTAGCGCCGCTGCAATTGACCGCCACCACGCTAACTCCTACGGCGGCTGAAAAAGCTCGCGTGGTAACCGGCGTCAATGACGATTTGGTCGCTGTACCAGGCTGGACGTTCGACGCGCTAGCACCCGCGGGTGGCTTGTTGTCAACCGCCAATGACCAACTGCGCATGCTTGATGCGCAGCTTGCAGCGCATCGCAACGCACAGACGCCGGTCGCTGCTACGTTGCGGCGCAGCCAGGCACTGGTACTCGACACGGCCGAGTCCAAAGTTGCGTACGGTTGGATGGTGGATAAGACCGGCCGCTATTGGCACAACGGTGGCACCGGCGGCTATCACAGTTTTGTTGGCTTCGATCCGCAAAAAAATATTGCCGTGGTGGTGCTTGCAGCAACCGCATCGTCGTTGGTTGACCGCCTGGCGATTGCCGCATTTCAGATTGCAGCAGGCGATCCGGCACCGCCGGTAAAGTTTCCAACTGCGGCGGAGCTGGCACCACTGGTCGGCGATTTTGATGTCGCTGAATTGTCAACCAAAGTGACGGTGACGACGACCAACGGCCGGTTGTACATTGGCGCACCCGGCGAAGCCCCAGCGCGGTTGATTCCACTCACGGCGCGCGAGTTTTTGATTGAAGCATTGCAGACGGTGGTTGTGTTCGAAGAAAAATCCGGCAAGATCGAGCAACTGGTGTTTGTCATCAATGGCAAGCCGTTTGTGGCGAAGCGCGTGCCGTAGGTTACGGCACCGTAATCCAAAACATTTTGGTGATGAATTCGTGGTTGTGGTTGACGCAGTCACGGAGCCGCTCCGGTGCCGGTGTGCCAAGCAAATCGATGCGCTCGATGTGGTCGCAGGAATTGGCGCTGTCAAACACCGTGTAGTAGAGGCTGTTGCCGTCGGGCGCCCATACAACGTCGGCAGCGCCAGCGGTTGCTGGCACCATGCGCAAGGGCGCGGTTGGCGCGTCGAGGTCGGCAATATAGAGTTTGCGCCCGTCGGCGTGGTTAAGCATCGCGATGTGGTGCCCATCGGGCGCCAACACTGGCCGGCTTGCTTGGTCGAATACTTTGGTTTCCACGCCGCTGGTGAGGTCACGCACATAGATGGCACTGTTGCTCGCTGGCGGTTTGCCGCGCAGTTCAAACAACAAGCGCTGGTTGCGCAACGGTTGTGGCGAAAGTTCAAAATCGCGGGTTTGTTCGGCTCGCACATACTCGGCAACACCGTCGCTGAGCCGCACTTTGGCCAAGCGCCAACCGCTGAACGTGCCAGCACTGGTGAAGTCGTAGCGGCGACACACAAACGCAGCGAGCCCATCGGTCGTAAACGTGTGGCATTCGTCGTTGATATTGCCCCACGCGACTGCGCGCGCTTGTTGGGTTGCTGCATCGAACAAAAACGTGTTTTGGATGCTGTCGCCAAGCGTGACGCCAAAGTGAGCTTCTTGTTGATCGTCGTGCGCCGCAAACAGCATCGCGCTGCCGTCGGCTTTGGTGCCGAGCGACCACACCCGATTGGCGCGAAAAAGTTCCGTGCGTGCGCCGCCGACGTCGTTGATCGCTACCGCCCACACGACGTTAGGATCTTTGGACCAATCGTTGAACAACAGGTAGTTGCCAGCGCTCAGCTTGGCGCCTGGCGCGAACATAATGCTGGCTGCCGTCGGCGCGCTTGGGCCGGCATCACGCATGGCATCGGCAACGACCGCCGCGTCGGGATTCACCGGCGCACTTGGTTCGCCGCAGTTCATCGCGCCAAGCGCGGCAGTTAACGTCAACGATGGTACGCGCAGGTTCATGGCCCAACAGGTATGCGTTGGGTCACGCGCGCGCAAGCGATAACTTCGGCCAGCATGGCAGCGTGCGACGACGAATTGGATTCACCAGGCCAGCAGCACTTTGCCTGTGACTTGTTTGGTTTCAAGCGCTCGATGGGCGGCCGCAACTTCGGCGGCCGGAAACACTTTGCCAACATGCGGAGTCAACTTGAGGGCGTTGGCATCAATGACCGCTTGGGTCAGGCGTGCTGACCATTGTGGGTCGCGTAACACGTGCAGTGCATTGAGCGCATACACGCCGGTGTTGGTATCGAACATTTTGAGCACCGACAACCGCGGCATTTGCAGCGCGGCCCACGCGGCGCGCGGCAACGAACGCTTGCCATCTTTGATGCCCGACGAAAAACCAAAACAAATGATGCGTCCGGTGTAGTTAAGCAGTTTACGTTGGCGGTTAATCGACGCGCCGCCCGACGAATTCAGGATGATGTCGAAATTCGAAATGGTATTGACGGTGCCGCCGGCGGACTTGAGCGGCAAGTTGAACTTTGGCGTGGCGGTGGCTGCAGCGAACTCGTCTTCCGTCATGGCGGTTGCGCCGAGACTTTCGATCATCGCTTTTTTGTGCGGACTCGAGGTCAGGCCAACCACGTCAGCGCCAGCGGCTCGGGCGAGTTGCGTTGCAATAATGCCCACGCCACCAGCCGCGCTTTCAATCAGCACCCGATCGCCTTTGCGCACACGCGACATTTCGGCTAACGCGATATGGGCCGTAAAGAACGTGACGGGCAGGGCGGCGCCCGTTTCAAGCGTCAAGTGCGGTGGCAGCGCGAAGGCATTGGCGGCCGGCACCACCAGTTGCGATGTATAGCCGCCAAACAGTGAGCCCGCGACCACTTCGTCGCCAACCGCGAACTGGCGCACGTTGGCACCAACCGCGGCGACCCGGCCGGATACCTCGTAACCAGGCACAAAAGGCTTTTTCGGCGCATCCGGATACAGCCCAAGGCGCATCACGATGTCGGCGAAATTGATGCCGGAAAAAGCAACGTCGATTGCGATCTCGTCGGGGCCAGGTGTGCGCGGTGCCGCGTCACGCAGCACCATGGTGCCTTCAGCATTACCGAATGATTCGATACGTATCTCACGATGTGCCATGACAGAACCCCTTATTTGGTCGCGGTTGGGCGCGCTGCAGCGCCTGCAAAAACTGATTTCACCAACGCCAATGACGTTGGTTCGAGCGAAATGATGAGCTGTTTGCCTTCTCGCTGGGTGCGGATCAGGCCAGCGTCGGAAAGTTCTTTGACATGGTGGGACACCGTCGGTGCAGTGATCCGGGCGTCGCCCAGCAGCTTGGCTAGAAAACACTCATGGGTGCGGCCTTTGGACAAGTCGATGCGGCTTTCTTCGAGCAAGCGCAGATACATCTGCAAGCGGTGACGGTTCGACAACGCTGCGAAGATGCGAGCCAGCCGGGTTTCGATAACGGCGTCCATGATGATTCGTTACTTAGACATCTTTCGAAGTATCGTCAAGCCCTAAAAAAACGCCATCGCCCGTTTTGGCTTGCCACCGAAGGCTCTTGCATCCGGCGCCTGGTTTGGGGTACCAATTGCGCCGCAACAGGCCGATGTAGCTCAGTGGTAGAGCAACGGTTTCGTAAACCGTAGGTCGGCGGATCATACCCGCCCATCGGCTCCAAAATTCAAGATTGCCGGAAACGCTTCGGCAGACGCGAAAAGCAGGGTTTCCGTTCAAGGAAAAACTTCTGAGCGAGCAATTGTGGGATGCTTGACAGGATGCGGCGACTGCAATTCGGCGTTTCATGGTGGCGCTTGCCAGGTGCGTTCCTGGTCGCATTGGTGGGCTGTTCGTTTCCCGCAGGGGGCGCCACACCCGGAACGGATGCTAGTGGTGACGCGAGCCGGCCTCTGGTCGACGGCGTCCAGCCCGACGGTCGGCCGCCAACGGTGCCGTGTGCGGCGGCTGACCTCAACGGTGCGGCACTGTGCCTCGAGTTTGAAGACGACGTACTCGATGGCGTGCTGTTGGATAGTTTGTCGAAGCACGACGCCATCGCCACCGGCCTTCAAGCGACGACGCGGCCCAATGGCCCTGCGCCTTCGAACGCGGCCGATATCGGTGTAGCTGCGTCGGTGCGAGTCGCCGAAGATCCCGAGTTTGATTTACATACTGCGTACACGCTGTCGATGTGGCTCAATCCTCATCAGTTGCCGCCAAGCGGCCAAGTGATGGGCCTGTTCGATCGGGAGACCCAGGTCGCGATGGTGATCGGCTCGGATCCCGACGACGGATCGGCCGGGGCCGTGTTGTGCATCCACACTGGCATGGCACGCCGCGAGTGGACGATCGATGTACCCGTCGATACTTGGTCGTTCGTAGCCTGCACTTGGAACGACAGCACCAAAGAAATGTGTGCAGCGCGTTGGTCGGGGCCGCTCGACCATCAGTATTTCTGCAACACAATGGGCCAGACCCCAACCGGGGCCGGCACGCGCGGGTTAGCGATCGGCCACCTAAGCGCCAATGGTGCCGCCACCGCACGACTCGACGGCAGCATTGATTCGGCCATGGTGTGGCGGCGCTCATTAGCGGCCGACGAGCTTTGTGCCCTTGCAGGGGTCAGCGCTGGTTGCTTGCCGTGCGATGCTGGTAGCTGCCAATGACATCGGCCGGCGGGCAGGGTAGAGTCCGCCGAGTATGAACCGAGTCATGTCAGTTGCAATGGTGTTTGCGCTCTCCGGCTGTAGCAACGGCCTTGGTTGCAACTCCAAACCAAAAGAAGAACGCAAAGAAGTTCCCACCACGC
>JAKQOD010000110.1 GCA_029565465.1 Deltaproteobacteria bacterium | reverse complement strand
CACGACCACGACCAGGCGATTCACCGGCGACCACTCGGCCGCGCCAACGCCCACATGCCCGAAATGCAAAACGCCTCAGGCTGCAAAGCCCGAGGCGTTTTTAAACTTCCACTAACTCAAACTACGATTAGTAGCCTGGAGGTGGTGGCGGTGGTGGAGCGCCCATCGGTGCGCCCATTGGGGCTGGCGCAGGTGGCGCGCCATTGCATTGGTATTGCACGCGCCATTCAGTTGCCGTGCGGGTGCTTTGACCAGCTTGTTGGGTAACCGAGCCATCCTTGTTTTGGTACGTGTCCGAGCGAGCGCCGGTGTCGGTGCCGATTGGTACTTCACCTTCTTGGATGATTTGGAAACCACCTGGGCAGTGCGCTTGCATGTCCTTGGTAGCTGCTTCCATGGCTTTACCGCGATCGCCATTGAGGGCGATGGTGCCGCCGTATTGCGTGCGTTGTACGTAACGCGCCGAGCCGCATGCTGCGAGCGCAATGCTGACGAGGCCAGCAACCAGACCAAGTTTCCCGAGTTTCTTCATACGTGACTGCCCTTTGTTGGAACTGACGGACGTTGTGCAAGAAATTGTAATACGGCTTTGGCTCGTCGCGCAATGGCTCGGCCCATTTGCACCTTTTTCGGCCCGGAAGGTGTGACTTCGCTCCCAGACTAGGCTACGCCGCGCGGCATGACGGAAGTTCGGGTCTTTGACCAATCGCCCGAATGGCGTGCCAAATGCGTCGAAATGTTCGGCAATCGCTTGGCTAAAAACGCCAAGCACCTGCGCAAATGGGCCAAACGCGAAGCCATCGATTGTTATCGCTTGTACGACCAAGACATTCCGGAAATCCCAATCGTCGTCGATTTCTACGCTGGCGCCCTCGTGCTCGGCGACTATCGCATGCACGACGACGACGGCAATCGCCGTGGTGGCGACATCTGGCTCGACGACATGGCGGTCAAAGCGAGCGACGTGCTTGGCGTACCCGTCGACGATATTTTCATCAAAGGCCGCCAGCGCCTCGGCCACCATGGCGAAGGCCAACAATATCATCGGCTCGCCGACGATTCGGCCCACCGCGTCGTCCACGAAGCCGGCCTGACCTTCATCGTCAACTTGAGCGACTTCCTCGATACTGGGCTATTTCTCGACCATCGCATCACCCGTGCCCGCGCTGCCGCTGAGCAATTCGCTCGACCGAATCCGCGCATGCTCAACTTGTTTTGTTACACCGGCGCATTCTCGGTGCACGCTGCGGCCGCTGGCATGATCACCACCAGCGTTGATATGTCGCGCACCTATATCGATTGGGCCGCAGCCAACTTCGCCGAGAACAACATCGACGTGCGCAAACACGCGTTGGTGCAAAGCGACGTGCAGAAATACCTTGCGGCCGCTCATGCTGCCAACGAACGTTTTGAGCTCGCCATCGTCGATCCGCCAACCTTTTCCAACTCCAAACGCATGGATTACACCTGGGATGTACAACGCGATCATCCCGGGCTGTTGTCCGACGTGGCAGGGTTGATGGCACCCGGCGGTGTGATTTGGTTCTCGACCAATCGCCGCAAATTCAATCTCGATCTTGAGCGCGAAGAAGCCTTCGCCGGCGCCACCGTAACCGACGAAA
The DNA here is from genome assembly GCA_029565465.1 of Deltaproteobacteria bacterium. Classification (GTDB taxonomy): domain Bacteria; phylum Myxococcota_A; class Polyangia; order Haliangiales; family Haliangiaceae; genus JABFXX01. The sequence continues at coordinate 2,863 of JAKQOD010000110.1, read as the reverse complement.
GCAAAGCGACCATCCCGGCCGATTTTCGTGACAGCAAAGTGCATCACGCGTTTCGCATCGTGATGCCGCGTGCGAAGCATCACAGCTAACCACAACGAGTCGAGGGCTACACCGCGAGCGCTGCGCGCAAACCACGCATCACCGTCGGCGTTGCCACCACACAGCGCTGCCGCATTTCATCAACAGCGCGCTGGATGGCTACCAAATCATCTGCCGATGGCGCCAAGCGTGGCCGCGGCTGCAACATACGATGCAAGCGGTGCACAATCGCATCGGTGCGCTGCAGATCATGTGGCACGCCGTAGCCCACCAAGCGCGTTTGCAACTGCGCCATCGCAGCGCTGCCATCAACATCATCGGCCGGGTCCCAACGCAGCACACCAGCTTCGCTGCCAATAGCGGCCACATACGCTTGCGCATATGCAGCCTCGGTAGCCAATTCACCGTCGAGCAGCAGCTCCACCCCAATGTGCGCAACTGCCCGAGCAGGGCCGCGCGCACAACCGTAGCTGGCCAAGCGCTCACCGAGCTCGCGCATCAAGCCCAACACCGAGGGCAAATGATGAAACGCCGAGTCAGTGCGATGGTGCAAATCGATGCCCTGCGCCACCACTGCATCTTCTGTCGCAGGCGTGGCTAGCCGCGCTCGCACCATCACTGCGAAGTCCGGCACCATGGCACCAAAGCCGTGCGCAGCCGCCTGGTCCGAGGCAAACCACGTCGCAACTGCACAGTGGCCGAAAAAGTTCATGCAATAGCCTAGCGCAGCCCCGCCGCGGCGCCTGCAACCGCGACCAAAATCACTTCCACATTTCAAATGATGCAGTACAGTCACGTGGTGTCTTTGCCTCGTCCATCCCGCCGCTGGTTGCGCGCCACCGCCGCTGCGCTAGGGCTAGCAGCATGCAAAGATCACCCGCCTGGCTGCATTTCGCTGGCGTCGGCTTGTGAACCGGCCTACCCACCTACCTTTGAAAACGTCTACAACCGGACAATTGCCCCCAAATGCGGCAGCGATGGCAACGCTTGTCATTCGGTCAAAGGCATGCGCGGCGGCTTGGTAATGAACAATCAAGCGGCCGCGTATACCAACCTACTTGCAGGCGGAAATCGCCGCGTCGTGGCGAACGACGCTGCGTGTAGCGGCATGGTGGTGCGGTTGTCGGGGCATGGTCACCCATGGGTCATGCCGCCCGAACATCCATTAAGCGAAGCCGAACAATGCGCCGTGCGCATGTGGATTCAAAACGGAGCCATCGGGCCATGAAGCGTACCTTGAAACAGCTCGCATTGATTGCCGTGGCACTTGGCTTGGGCGCTTGCGGTGAGCCCAAAGCCTCGGTTGAAGAACTGATGAACCCGGAAACTTGTCTGCAATGCCACCCCAAGCACTACAAAGAGTGGTCAGGGTCGATGCACGCCTACGCTGCTGACGATCCAGTGTTCATTGCTATGAACAAACGTGGTCAACGCGAAACCAATGGTGCGCTTGGCAGCTTTTGCATCAACTGTCACGCACCGTTGGCGGTTAAACTCGGCCTCACGACCGACGGGCTTAACGTCGCTGACTTGCCGAAATGGGCCAAAGGCGTCACCTGCTACTACTGTCACAACGCCAAGTCGGTCAACGATACCCACAACAATCCGATTGAACTATTCAACGACGATATGATGCGCGGTGGACTCCAGTTTCCAGTGGCAAGCCCCGCGCATGACAGCGGCTACAGCGAATTGGTTGATGCTGACAATCCTAAATCATCAGGGCTGTGTGGCTCGTGCCACGATATCGTCACGCCTAAAAACGTGCATCTCGAGCGCACCTTTGCCGAGTACCAAACCACCATTTTTGCTGATCCGAAGCCGCAACAACATTTGACCTGCGGCCAGTGCCACATGATCGCAAACGATGACGTTATTGCGAGTGGCAACGGCATCAATGCACCGGTGCGACAACTCGGTCGGCGCGAGCACACGTTTGCAGGCGTCGACGTTGCGCTCACGCCATGGCCAGAAATGGCCGAGCAGCGCGCTGCCATCGACCGCGACCTCAAAGGCGTGGTCGCTGCCAAGTTATGTGTATTGCCTAACAATGGTGGCGAGATCACGCTGCGGCTCGACAACATCGGTGCGGGCCATATGTTTCCAAGTGGCGCCGCGCATGATCGCCGCGCATGGGTTGAATTGATTGCCTACGATGCGGCGAACCAAGTGCTATTCCAAAGCGGCGTTGTGCCAGCCGACAAAGACCCCGAAGAAATCGGTGACCCTAATCTATTCGCGATGTGGGACAAAACGTTCAAAGCCGACAACTCACCGGCCGAATTTTTTTGGGATGTTGATCGCTACGAAAGCCTGCTGCTTAAGCCGGCGGTCACCCTCGACATCAACGACCCTCGATACGATCACGCCACCACCCATGCGTATCCCATTGGCGCTGCACGCACCCAGGTCGCGAAAGTAACGGCCGTTGTGAAGCTGCGCCCAATGCCACTGCATACCCTCAATGCGTTGGTGGCCAGCGACGGCTTGCCAGCGTCAGCGGTGAGCAACATGCCAACGTTCGAGCTTGAAGGCACCAAGCTGACGTGGACGCCTGCGACTGCAGTTAATCTCTGTACGAATTAATGGCCACAACGCTTTGTCGCCAACGCATTTCACGCGATAAGCGAGGCAACGCTCATGCAGGCATCTATGCTTCTATCAGCCCTTGCGGGCGGCCTGCTTGGTGTGCGGCACGCGTTTGAACCAGACCATCTCGCCGCCGTCTCGACGCTGAGCGCAGAACAAGACCGCGGCACAACATCGATGCTGAAAAACGCCATGCTCGGTGCGTGGTGGGGAGTTGGCCATACCGCGGTGCTGC
>JAKQOD010000014.1 GCA_029565465.1 Deltaproteobacteria bacterium | reverse complement strand
CGTGAGGGTGTAGAAGCACAATGGCTTGGCCAGAGTTACCGTTGCAGTGCCACCGGCTTTTGCGGTTGCAATTGCATCAGCAGCGAATTCAAGGCGGTAGGTGCGGCCTGGTGCCCACACGTCAGTCGCGTTGGCATCGCCAACAAGCATGTTGCGGCCAGTAACTGCAACCGATGCGTCTTCTACAGTGCCTGCGGCGCCAGCTGTACACACCGAGTTGTCTGGCATGTCACCAGCAAGGTTTGGCTTCGAAACCAAGGTGATTTTGCTTGGGTCAACACCGCCGGTGCCGGTTTTGAGGTTCGCGTTAAAGGTGAACAGCGCTTCGGTGTCGATCGCTTGTTCAAGGCCCGAAGAGCTACCCTTTGGCGTCGTCGACAACAGCGTGAGTGGCGCGACGTTGAACATAAACTTCGCAGGGTCAGTTGCGTCAACTGGCTCGCCTTTTTTGCCAGTTACGTTGCCCTTGAGGCTGATTTCGCACGGCGTGCCGGTTGGCACGCTGTCGGCGGTAAGCGGCCGCACAAAAAGCGCTGGTCCGAGGGGCCACGACAGATTGCTGCCGTTTGGTACGTAATAACCGTTGTACGGAACATCAACGCCGCCGCACTTGAGGCTGACAGGTTGCGTATTCGCAAACGTACCGATGGTGAGGCCAGTAGGCTCGCCCATCGCATCAACTTGCGGGATCAATTCTTCGACGTTTGGATCGAGCAAGCGATCAAAGACGACGCGTACGTGCCATGCACTTGGTGCGGCATCGACAGTCTCGGCGCCTTTGGTCAAGTCTTCATCGCACACTTGCGTCGTGCGGTACGTTGGGACACTGCCAACGAAGCCAGGACGTTTGAAGTCACCAATCTTACAGTAGGTGGCGGTTTCAAACGTGGTGACGCGCGGATCGCTCATCACCATAACCGCAGTCACACTAGGTGACCCTTCTTTGCGCAAGTCAGTGCCTTGAACTGGATCGTCGCAACCCGCGACGCCAGCTAAGGCTCCGACAGACGCCATTGCAAGTGCTTTGGCTCGATAGTCGAACATTGCTTAATTCCTCCCAAACATGGAGACCGAAAAATACGAGGCTACGCCCCAAAAGTGAACTAGGCGCATTCATCGCTCATAGGCGGAAATAACGCAAGTTAGCTAGATCACTAGTTAATGCACCTGAGCCGCCACTCGTAAAACCGCGAAATCGGCAATTATTGCGACATGTTGCGACACCTAACTGTCACATATGTGTGTCGCACCATACATATTTTGGCGTGAGATCGCTCGCCAACTCAGTGATTTTGCCCACCGTTTGGTAAAAAATCTGGTCCGAAAAAGTCAACGCCCGGACAACCCGGGCGTCAAATCGACAGTCTTGAACGATAGCTAGTTAGGCATTGGGCCGTTTGCCATTGCTTGCCGTTGCGGTTGGAGTAGGCGCTGTAGGACGGGCAGCTTTAGCCTTGTCGGCCTTGTCATCGGCGCTGGCTGCGGTTGGCGTTACCTCCGACGCAACATCGATACCAATGCGCCGGATATTGTGGTGGGCCAGCAGCTTGCCTTCGATGCTGTTGAACATGTCTGGATGTTCGCTGAGGAACTGCTTGGCGTTTTCACGGCCTTGCCCGATGCGCTCACCACCATAGGAGAACCAAGCACCACTCTTATCAATGATGTTGGCATCCGATGCCAAATCCACCAAGTCGCCTTCGCGCGAAATGCCAGTGCCATAGATGATGTCGAATTCCACTTCGCGGAACGGCGGCGCCATCTTGTTCTTCACAACTTTCACGCGGGTCCGGTTACCAATAACATCTTCGTCTTTTTTCAGTGCACCGACTCGCCGGATGTCGAGGCGCACCGAAGCATAGAACTTCAATGCGTTGCCACCAGTGGTGGTTTCCGGGCTACCGAACATCACGCCGATCTTCATGCGGATTTGGTTGATGAAAACAACCATGGTGCGCGACTTCGAAATGGCACCCGTGAGTTTACGCAGCGCTTGGCTCATCAGACGAGCTTGTAAACCCATGTGCGAATCGCCCATTTCGCCTTCGA
>JAKQOD010000094.1 GCA_029565465.1 Deltaproteobacteria bacterium | reverse complement strand
GACGGACAAGTCGGCGCGCGAGGGCTTTCTCTTCTACATCAAAAGCGAGCTACGAGCGGTTAAGTGGCGGCACTGGAAGCTGCACATGATCTTCGAAAAAGAACCCAACGAAGGTACGCGCCATCTCGAAACGCCTTGGCTGTTCAACATCAAGCGCGACCCGAAAGAAGAAACCGATGTTGCGATGGACGACGGCTGGGTGCGCGGCCCGATGCGCAAAATGATTCGCGCGTTCGAGCAGTCATTACGCGAACACCCGCCCATCGCCCCCGGCGCCGCAGATAGCGTCAACCCGGCGGCGCGCGCCGAATCGACGCGCTGAGCCTTCCCCGCCTAGGCGCAACTTTCCTCGTACACGGCCAATTGTTCCGGCTCACCATCGATGCGTGAGCATTGACAAGCAGCCGACAACGAATTTGCCCACCCAGCCCCGGCACAGCTGTGCCTTGTGTGTCCGGTCGGTACAGGCGTGGACATACGCGACCGCTACGGCAAACAAGCCACGCCGTGCGTCGACTCGATCCACGTCAAGATTTGCTGCGCGTTACGCACGTTCGGATGCGCAGCGTTTGTCGCGCCGTCGGTCAACGCAGTTCCCGCAAGCCCCAGCATCGCACGGATCAAAAGCAAACCATCCGTCATCGCCAACGACTGCCCATCGCCATCAACGTCCAACTTGCCCGCTTGCATGAGTGTGCCGAGATACGTTTCTATCTCGGCGTTGGTGCGAGTCGGACTCGCGCCGACTGCGCCGGTGGTCAACGCATCCCCGCGATACCCGAGGAGGTAGCGGGTGATTAGTAGCGCGTCGGTGGCGGGGTCGATCGTTGGGTTGGCGTCGAGGTTTAGGGCGCAGGTTAGTGGGTTGTACGGGCCGCCTTTTAGGCGCGCAACACAAAAGTCCTGATCACCATAAGTTGGAATGGCGCAGTTTCCACTAATCAGCACCTTTCCGTTTGACTGGACATGCACGGCACTTGCCGCGCTACCGGAACCGATTGGCAACGCCACGGACCCGTCCTGACCGAATGCCATGTCGCGTTCAGCGAACCCATGCAAACGCTTCACGCAGAAATTGGACCAGTTGCCCGTGGTCCGCAGATAACAGGAACCAGTAACGTACATCGCGTCAGGCAATATTGACGCGCTTCCGCTCGGAACCTCGTAAAAGTAACCGATGTTCGCCGCAATAGCCTGAGCAGGTATTTGTACGTGTCCATTGATACCAAACGACGTGTCTACGGCGCCGTTGGGAGTCAACCCATCAATGCAAAATCGTGGCCCGCCCAAGGTGTTGCATGAATTTACGACGAGTACCTGTCCGATTGGCGTCAGCTCAAGCGAAGCCACTCGGGGGTACGAACTAGCACGAAGCACAGTTACGCCCGCAACGCCAAACGTTTGATCAAGGGTTGCGTCTGGCTTGACGCGCGCGACGCAAATCCGCTCAATCGGCCCGCCCATGGGATCAGTGTCGCGCGGGCACACGCCCGCAACGATTGCGCGGTCATTCGTATCCAGCAACAACGCGGCTGGGGTAATGCTCTCAAATATTTGTAGTCTTCCGCCGTCCCCGTATGACGAGTCCAATGCCCCGTTTTGCGTCAGGCGAATAATGCAAAAACGGGGTTGGGAAGGATACGTGTCCCCGTTGCAGTTACCGACGACCAATATTTTGTGATCGCTTTGAACAGATAGCGCAACAGCCGAATTCCAGACTCCGGCTATTCGAACTCCGGCTATTCCATCGTTTCCAAACGCCGAATCCAGCGCGCCGTTCGCAAGGTACCTCACTACGCAGACATCTGGGAAAGTGTCCAGCGCAGAAAGAAAACCTTGGCATGTTCCTGAAAACAGGAGCCGGCCATTCGCGACTTCAACCAAGCCGCGACCAGATACTGCGTGAGTACCTATGGGCGTTGTTACGATACCCGCCGCACCAAATCCCAAATCTAGGTCGCCACTTTTAGTTAATCTCGTAAGACAAAGCGCCGACCCACCTAGCGGTTCGCAATGCCCCGCAATTACTAAGCTGCCATCTGCCTGCAGCAGGGAAGATGATGCCCAATCTCTCTCAAGCGACCTGCGCACGACAGTTACGCCGTCAGTACCGAATGTTGGATCAAGTTGGCCAGGAAGTGCGGCGGAGTGGTTGCTGAGGCCGAACACAGTACACAGCAAAGCTGCCAGGCGAGGCAACACATTGTGCAAAACGACGAAGCGGGTATTGAGAATATTTCTTATCACAAGATGTTTGCGAACCGTACGAGCTGAACAAGTCTATGAATGCACGTTGCTTCGGTCAACAGCTTCGCGGGAAATCTGTCGCAAACTTCAGATTTATCTCGGTTTAAGCGATTCGATAGCCGAATGTCGACTTTTTACAAATAGGCTGCGGAAGGACTGCTGCGCGGCGCTTGGATCGCATTTATTCGGCAAAGTTGTTCCCGTTTCGCGAATTTGGCGTCATTCTTGCGACGCCGGAATCCAGCAAGGTGGCACGGGGAGTGATGTTTGACGCTACGCGTTGGGTTACGCACTGGATCCCCACTGCGCGAGGATGACGCTGCGGGCAGACAACCCTTCGATGGGTTTAGGACGAACCGAACATTCGGCCGCGCCTGCGGCTACTCCAAACGCGTTCCCGCATAAAAAAAGCCCACCAAATAGTGGGCTTTTTCACGATCACGCCGAGGCACCGAAGCGCCACAGCGACGTACCGATTTACTTCAACAGCGCCTTGAGCAAGTTGCCCATTTCAGCTGGGTTGCGCGTGATTTTGAAGCCGCACTCTTCCATGATGGCGAGCTTGGCGTCAGCCGTGTCTGCGCCGCCGGAGACGAGCGCGCCTGCGTGGCGCATGCGTTTGCCCGGTAGGCCTGCGACGCCTGCGATGAAGCCGACGACCGGCTTCTTCATGTTGGCTTTCACCCACATCGCGGTTTCTTCCGGAGCGCCGATCGAGCCTCGCCAGTTTCGAGTGCCAGCGGTTATCACTGACGAGATTAAGCGGTAGGGTTGGCGAAGCGCCGCACCGAGCCAACAATCAAAAGCGCCGTAAGAACGAACCAAAACGCGAGACCGCCAGTTGGCACCGCGTGCGCGTCGTCCCCGAGCAGACGTGCCATGCAAAACTCAAATCGGTCCGGAGCGTCGCAGTAGCCAGTTACTACCGCCTTCCCATCTCGCTGCAGCGCGACAGCCGTCGCAACATTCAACGAACCGCCGAATCGAACAAAAGTCCAACCGGCGATCCCGAAAGTAGGGTCAATCGAGCCGTCGACCTCAAAGCGCGCGATGCAATATTCGATACCGCTACCGGCCTGACCGGGACACTGACCAGCTAGCAAGAGCTTACCGTCCGGCTGAACAACAGCTGCGTGCACGAGTTCGCCATCGTTGCCATTTCTACGTTGCATTCCATTCAGATTAAAAGCCAAATCTGGGGATCCGTTCGGGCCGTGACGACTAAGGCAAAAGTAGTTCTGCGTGCCACCGTGACATGTGCCGAATTGCACTAACCCTCCGTCGGACAACACGACGATGCCTGCGCTCTCAACGTTCGCCCCTGTGCTTGGCGACGTAGACACACGGCCACTTTGGCCGAAGGTGATGTCGGCGTCCCCAGATGGGTTCAATCGCGTCATACATAAGACTAGGTTCGTCCCATCCGTGCAATGCCCCGACAACAATATTTTCCCGGCAGGCAGAACTGCGACACCGGCACCATATCCAGCCAAGTATCCTAAAGACGTCACAAGCACTTCGCCACCGTTGAACGTTGCGTCCGGAACGCCGTCAACGCCGTAGCGCGCTACGCACAACGCGGAATTGATAGTGTTCCAACAGCTTCCTGCGATGACGATCTTGCCATCCGTCTGAAGCGTCACGGCCGCGGCGACATCCGACCCGGCCACATCGCGTCCACTCACCACACCTGCGCCACCAAACGAGGCGTCCAACGCGCCGTATGCGTGGTAACGCGCAGTGCAAAAGAAATAGCTAAATGTCGAGTAACTGAAGCATGTTCCAGCGACCACGATCTTTCCGTCTGGTTGAAGCGCGATTCCACCAAGGTGGTCGCTCGCCATTTCGACGGTAACGACATTGCCGGCAATCCCAAACTCGTTGTCTAGGCTACCGTCGGGGTTGTAGCGCACGAGGCAGAAGTGGTTGGCACCAAACTCACACTGCCCGGCTACGACAATTTTTCCATCATGTTGAATCGCGGTCGCGGTCGCAAACGCGCGGCTTCGACCGATGGCGGTGGTGACCTTACCGCCGTCGACGCCAAAACTCGGGTCGAGTTGCCCAGCTGTTGCATGCGCCGATTCACTCGGCATGAAGACAAGTATGACCAGAAGCGTGGCGGTAAGCTGTCGCGCGGACGAAGCGAGAGCACGTCGAAACATCAGAAGTCTTGTCATCGCATAACCACGCGTCAGATTGCTTGGGGAACCAGTTTAGCTCTGCTCATTCAACGGACACGCTGTCATCAACGCAATCCCCGACCATTATGGTGAATGACGTCACGTCACGGGCTAGCAACGTTTTGGGCGTCCGTTCATGCTAACCGTGCAGTCGTTTTGCGTAGTTGACGCCATCTGCGCGAAGCGGGAATCCAGAACGGTGGCGTCGGGAGCGATGTCTGACGCTGCGCGTCGGGCGTCGATCCAAACGCGTCCACGCATAAAAAAAGCCCACCAAACAGTGGGCTTTTCACGACAACGCCAAGGCACTGAAGCGCCGCGGCAGCGCATCGATTTACTTCAATAATGCCTTGAGCAATTTGCCCATTTCAGCTGGGTTGCGCGTGATTTTGAAGCCGCACTCTTCCATGATGGCGAGCTTGGCGTCGGCTGTGTCTGCGCCGCCGGAGATGAGCGCACCTGCGTGGCCCATGCGTTTGCCCGGTGGCGCGGTCACGCCTGCGATGAAGCCTACGACTGGCTTCTTCATGTTGGCTTTCACCCACATCGCGGCTTCGGCTTCGTCTGGACCGCCGATTTCGCCGATCATGATGACCGCATCGGTGTCAGGATCGTCGTTGAACAGACGCATGATGTCGATGTGCTTCAACCCGTTGATCGGGTCGCCGCCGATGCCGACAGCGCTCGATTGGCCGAGGCCGAGTTCGGTGAGCTGGCCCAC
>JAKQOD010000088.1 GCA_029565465.1 Deltaproteobacteria bacterium | reverse complement strand
CTTGGCGCGTGGCCTGCCCGCCCACCGGCACCACGTGGCGCCAAGGTGATTCTTGCGACGGTGAGCGTGGTGTTGCTGGCCTATCCGCTGGTATCGCTAGCACAAGCACCGTTGTGGCCGGTTGCGGTCGCGGGCGCTGTGGTGTGCAGCTTGACCTGCATTGTGGCAGGGCAGCCGTGGCGCAACATCACCAATGGCATTGCCTGGTCGATCTTTCCATTTTTGGTTGGCGTCTTCGTGCTGGCCTTGGCGTTGGAACGCAGCGGCGTCGTTTTGTGGCTGCAGCAGCTCTACAGCAACAGCACGGCACCGCTCGCCACCGTCGGTGCAACCGCAGCGGTCGGCTCGGCGGTGCTGAACAATCATCCGATGTCGGTGCTCAATGCGTTTGCGCTCAACAGCAACCATGCACCCCACGGCCAAGCCTTCGCAGCACTGATCGGTGGTGACCTTGGCCCACGCTTGTTGCCAGTGGGCTCACTAGCGTCACTGCTTTGGTACGATGCGCTGCGCAAACATAAGCTTGATGTGCCAGTTTCGCGCTTCGTAAAGATCGGGGTGCTAATCACCATTCCGACGATGATCGTGTCGCTGCTGCTGTTGTGGGTGTGGCTTGCCGTAATCGGCTACCACTAGCGTGGCGCGCCAGAAAGCGACGGTATAACCGGACGCGCACAACGAAAGCCGACGACAACGCTGCGCAGCGGCTTATTCGAATACACGTTGTTGTAGGTAAAATCGACGACATCGGTGCGGGCCGCCCAGCTTGGCGTGTTCCAAGCGCCGCCGCGGATGACATGCAGATCGCCAGGCCGCGCCACCCGCCAAGGATTTACCGGCGACAGTGGCGTGGGCGGAGCCGGGGTTGGCTGGCCCACCGGAAACAGCATCGGATTCGCTTCGACGAATGCATCGGCGACAATCTCGGCGACATTGCCGGTTTGGTCTTCGGTGCCAAAGGGACCACGGCCTAAGGGCAGTGAGCCAGGTGGCGCAGCAGTCAGGAATCCGTCGGCATCGTTGCCAAAAAAATACTCGCTGCCGTTCCATATATCGCGCGACTCATCGAGCATACGCTGCGCTGACTGCATGCCTTGCCCAAGGTTGCTGCGATTAACGCGATCTTGATTGCCCCACGCAAAGGCACGGCCATCGTTGCCGCGCGCTGCATATTCCCATTCGGCTTCGGTGGGCAACCGGCCACCACGCCATTGGCAATAGCCCGCAGCTTCGTCAGGCAAGATATTTACCATCGGCAACTCGGGGCGCACATACACATCGGCACCCGCCACCAGCGGTTCGCTTGCACACACACCAGCGTCAACGCACTGCTGATACTCGCCTGCGGTTACCTCGAAGCGATCAATGAAAAACGCCGCAAGCGTCACGTCGTGTACAGGTTGCGCGATAAGATTGACCCGGTACTGCTCGCACATCACATCGTTAAACGCCTGCTTTTCGGTGATCCGGCCGCCGCCTAGCTGCACCACGATCGGGAACTGACGTGCTGGCAGATCATTCATGCAACGTTGCGCCAGCGCTTCGGCGGCCGCCGCCGGAAAACCCATTTGAAAGGTTCCCGCAGGCACCAGTACTTCGCGCGTTTGTGGCGCAACAGCGCGGGCCACTGGGTCACGTGCCTTCAACAATCCACGCGGCGCAGCAGCCACGACCGCGCTGCCACTGCAGGCAACCAAAGCCGCGATTACGGCATGGCGCACGCGCTTCATTTGCTTGGCAACACCGCAAAATAAACGGCTGCTGCTTGCACCTGCGCCAACGAGCCATCGCTTGCCGCCTCGATGTTGCTCAGCACCTGCGGCCGCACGCCTGCACCCAGTTTGAGGGCTTGGGTCCGTTGCGCTTCGTACCGCACGTTGGCTTGGCTATCGGTGAGCAACGGCGTCAACTGCGCGGGATCCACGACAGCCCGCGCTGCAGCCGCACGCACATTAGCGTCGGGGTCGGCTAGCAGCGCTTGTCCCCCGGCGCTGGTGGAAGCAAGTTGCGCCCGGACCGCTGGTTCGCGGTCGTTACGCAGTGCTGTTAACGCAGCCGCGTTGCTACCCGCTTGCAACCAACCGCGTTGATGCGCAACAGCGGAACGCACTGCGACCGAACGATGTTGCGCCAAGCCAGTTACAACCTTGCTAGACACCGCCACGCCCTGCGCTGCCGCAGCATCGACCGCGGCGGCGGCGACTTGATCATCGCCGTCGTCGAGCATGGTCCGCAGCGTTTTGGTTACGCTGGCTGGCGCCCCGAGTGGTGCGGCACTGTTCAGTGCGCGCGCGCAATCACGGCGCACGGTCGCACTGCCATCTTGCAGCGCTTCGTACACACGCTGCCATGCCGCACGCCGCGTTGGAGCAACTGCAATATAGCCCCAACACGCCATGCCGCGCGTTGCAGGCAAGCTTCGCAGCACCACTTTGTCGTCGGGCAACACCACACGCGTGGCATCGCTGGCGGCTTCGATCGCAAAAGCATGGCCCCACAATTTGCGTTGCTGCAACTGCTTCACGGTGCTTGCCCAGGCCGCCGTGCTACCTGCTGAAACATGTGGCAACGCAAGGGCAAGCTCTTCGGGATGCGCCACCAACCGTTGCTGGACAACCGGCACAAAGCTCGCGGCTTTGAACCGATACAGCAACGGCCATAATTCTTCGCGGTTGGCGGTCGCGAGCTTTTGCACGTCAGGCGCGTTGCTCGCATTGCGATCCAGCATAGCGGCAACCGCCGTGCGCACGGTTTCGGTATCCGTGCTGGTGATTGCGCGATGCACGATCGCAGTCACCAACGGCTCGGTTGCAGCAACGCTATCGGCATCACTGGCGCTTGCCATCCGGCCTGCCGCGCGAGCGAATTGACCACGTGCAATCATGCCCGCCAAGGCGACCCGTGCAGGTGCTTCCATGATGACGACGCGAGCCGTTGCAGCAGTAGCGCGCCGGCGGTCGCGTGCAAACAACCATTCAACCCGCACCGTGCCGTCGTCACTACGCTGTTCGGCGGGCGGTGGTGGCAACTGCAGGTTTTCATCGACAATCGCTTCTGCCACCGAGTCAAAGTTTGGCACGCCGCTCGATAATGTATCGCGCCGCAACACTTTGCCATTAGCGTCGATCGTCAGCGCGATTTGCACCTGTAAGCGCATGGCGTTGAGCGGATGATCGGCTGGCAACTTGTTACGGCAGTCCGTCAAGAATTGCTGCCACGCTGGCGCGAGGCGCTGCTCCACGGATGCCAAATATGCTGCCCCCGGAGCCGTTGGATCCGCCGACGGCGCGGGTGGCAATACCGGAGCCACCACGGTTTGCGTGGTGGGCCGAGGCGCACCGCCACAAGCCGCTACGCTGAACAACATCAAGACCGCAGCAAGCCGCGGCCGAGAACTAGAAATTGCTGCAAATCGCACCCTTCGATTATACGTTAACCGCTAGGCGCTCGCCGGGTGCACGTTCAATTATCGGCGCGCCGTGCAAGTTCGGGATCCGGTGGCTATGCCACGCCAAGCAGGCCAGCCGCGAATTCTAGGCTACCTACATTGCATCAGGTGGTGCGTCAGGTGGCGCATCAGGCAAGGCCGGCACATCAAACTGCAGCGTAGGATTCACTTGGCCGATGCCAACGAAGGTGTCGAAGGTCTTTTTGAACTTTTCAACACCAACGGAATCCTTGCCTGTCACTTCGATGGTGGCAGGGCCAAACGGCAGATCGGCAACACCTTGTGGGCGTGCTTCGGCAATTTCACGACATGGTTTACCGTCGATGCCATCCACCTTTTGGCCAGTATCGGTCAACGTTGCAACCGGTTGACCGCCAACCAACAGCTTCATGGTTTGCGTCACGACCGGTGGTGTCGCTTGGCTACACGTCTTGGTTGACCACGCCAAGCGAAACAAGAACAAGCCGGTGTACGACGTGTTCCACGCATCAAACGGAATGTTGACGTCCGCCTGAATGTTCGCGCGTTGCGCCATCACTTGCACTTGCACCGGTGCTTTGACCTTCGGATTGCCGTTCGCGTCGAGCGGCGTGACCGAAACGGTATAGGCCCCAGGATTCAAGTCGAAGAACACGACTTGCCGCTTGGTGCATTGGTCAGCCATCGACAGCGGGCCCGACGGGCCAGTGATGTCGACGTTGACCGTCGCCACGCCGGTATCGGTACAAGAATCGCCGCTAAAACCACGATCTGGATACTTGTTGAAGTCCCACGTGATGGTCGTGCGTGGTGCGTTGTACACCACGCAGCTGCGGCAGAAGTCGGCTTCGTTGGCATTGCCATCGTCACATTCTTCGCCGTCTTCTTGCACGCCGTTACCACATTCGATGCCGCCGCCACAGCCAGCCGACGACGACGACGCAGCGCCGACGGAACCGCCGACGCTGACCACGCGCCACGTGCCAAGGCCGGCGATGGCCGCAACCGTCGCCCAGCGTTTGACTTGTTTACTGATGGCCCGCATTACGCCGATGCCTCATCGCGCACATGGATACCCAAGTGGCGACGCACCGTGAAGTACGAATCGCTGACCGCGTAGGCCAACAAGTCGCGCAGGCGTTCTTTGACCGACAGCGTCGACATCGCAGCACCTTCGGTGGCAATGCCACGCGACGCGGTTTCGAAGTCGTTGCAGACGATGAAACCAACACGATTGGCCGTGAGGTCGGTGCCCGTGCGCCAACCGGTGATCAAGCCGTTGCCAACGCGGCCCGACAACTTCGACGAGATTTCGCCGACTTGTTCGAGCAATTGGCTTGGCACAGCTTGGCGCAGGGTTGCCGCCATCTTGCGTGCGTCGTCAGTCTTCGCATCGAACGGATTGCCTTCGTGGTCGATCACGCGATGACCACCGGCCAGCACGGCCGCAGCAAACGCAGCTTCCAGCTTCGGCAAGCTGCCCATCGCCAGCGAGGCAAAGCGTTCTGGGCGCAGATACGCCAAGCGTTTGCCAACTTCGAACGCCAATTCGCGTTCGTCGGTTTTGGTAACTTGCGGTGCGCCAACCAACAATGATGGCACCAGTTTCTTCTGATCTGCGCCCATGCCAATGGTGTTGGCAACCCGCAAACCGTCGCCGGTTTCTTGGATCCAAACCATCGGTGATGGCTCTAGCGCCAACACGCCACTGACGTATTTAACGACGCGTGCAGGCAAGCGCGTGTCGCGTTCCAGATCGGTCCGGCCGTTAGCGTCGAGGCCAAATGCCGAAGCTGGTTGCGCGCTCGAACCGGCCAACGCCATCAACGTCGACGCAAAGATGGCACCAACATGGCGATCTTCACGGCTGTGAATGATCGACTTCTGCCAGAGTTCTTCGGTCAAGCGCCGGGTTGCAGGCACAAATTGCGAGGTGCGGTAGCGTTGGAACAACGCGGTTTCTTCTGCCGACGCAGCGCCCAAGAACGACAACACTTGCGCCACACACCAGGCTTTGTCGAGCTCGTGCTCGGCCAGGTACAGGCTCGATAGCGCTTTGTACAATTCTACGCGATCAGGCGAATGGGTGAGCAAGAACTGCAATTCGCGAATCGCTTCGACGCGGCGCACTTCGCCAGCTTCGAGGTACAAGTCGGCGAGTTGTTCGTGCCGCGTCATGTCTTCTGGCGCCAATTCGCACGCCACTTGGTACGCTTCGGTGGCGGCTTCGTTGTCGCCGAGGTGGTCAGCGCAAACATCCCCCAGCTTGGTCCACAGCGCCAAGGCTTTGTCAGTTGGTGCGTCTTCGCCCAAACGTTTGATCTGCTTGCGATACGCGCGTGCGAGGCCTTTCCACTCTTTGCGCTCGGTCAGCAGCTTCTCAATGGCTTCGAACGCTTTTTGCGTGGTTGGATCGTCGTCCAAGGCCGCATGGAACCGTTCAACGGCGAGGTCAACGTCATGCACTTCGTCGCGTGCAATGACCGCGGCGGTGTAATGGAAGCGTGCGCGGCGATCCATCGAGGTTTCTTGGGCACCGAGTTGGTCGAGCGTTTCGACTGCACGGCGCCATTGTTTTTGCTCGGTGTACGCTTCGAGCAGCTTGTGCAACAGCACGCGCGAGCCCGGCTGCATCTTGAGACCTTCAAGATATGCCGAAATCGAGTTGGCGCTGTCTTTGAGCTTCTCGCGGTAGGTATCGCCAATTTCTTCGAGCAATTTGGCTTTTTGATCGTCTGGCGTAGCTTCCACCAACGAGCGCTTGGCATCGACGACGGTGCGCCAATCAGCTTTCGCTGCAGCCACTTCGACCAGGCCTTGCAACGACGGTGCGTGCAGTGCTTCGCGTTCGAGCGCGCGCCGGAACGATGCTTGCGCATTGCGATCGTCGCCTTGCGCCCGAGCACAAACGCCCAACCGATACCAGATGTCGGCGACTTGGCCGTCGGCCAAGCCAGTGCGGTGCCGCGCCAAAATTTCGCGGTAACGCTTGTCGACTTCTTTCCACAGGTCCGCTGCGCCTTCGCCAGCTTGGCCTTCTTGCGCTTTGGCTTCGATCATCAGCACGCCTGCAAGGCCCACCGCTGCGTCGAGGCTTTCGGGCTCGGCTTCCACCGCCAAGCGGTAGTGCCGCGCAGCCTTCTCGGTGCGATGCAACATTTCGTAGGCTTTGCCGAGCTGCGCTTCACGACGCGAGCGCTCGAACCGATCGCCTTGGCCTTCCGATCGACGCGCCAGCATTTCAAGCACAGGCACCGCTTCGTCCCAGCGGCCCGCAGCGACCAAACGATCAGCCACGCGTTGGCCCGCTTCGACGTGATCAGGATCGAGTTTAAGCAACCGATCGTATAGTTCTTGCGCTTTGACTTGGTCGTTGAGTTTGTGGTCAGCAATTTGTGCTGCCGCGAAAATCAACTCAACCCGTTCGCTGCGGTTGGCCGAAGCAGCTTCGGCGCGTTGCAAAAATTCAACCGCGCTCGACCACGAGCCTTTGCGTTGATGCAGACCAGCGAGGGCTTTGAGTGCACCGAAGTGTTCGGCATCCAGCGCCAGCGCTTTTTCCAAATGGCGTTGCGCCAACTCGTTGTCGTCGAGGTTTTCGCTTGCCAACCGGCCAGCTTCGGCCCACATGCCAGCGCCCTTGTCGGTGGTGTCACCTGCGAGGGCCGCATGCCGCACCAACATGTCAACTGCGCGATCATACGCTTCAGTGCGTTGGTACAAGCGGCTCAACGCAGCCAACGACGATTTGTTATTTTCGTCGATGGCCAATGCGTTGCGGTGCGCTTCAATCGCGCGATGCGGATCCGACAATTCTTTTTCGTTGACGTTGGCAGCTTCTAAGTACAACTCAACGCGTTGCGCCGGTTGTTTGGCAGCAGCGATGTGGCGATCGTACAACGCCACCAGTTCGTACCATTTGGCTTCGGAGCGCAGCACGCGGGCGAGGCCACGGTAGGCATCGTCGGCGTTGCTATCAACCGCGAGAATTTTCTCGTACGTGCTGATCGCGCGATCGGCAGCGCCGTCTTTGTCTTCCAGTTCGGCAGCGAGTTTGCGCAACGTTGCGAGCTTTTCAGCGTCGGGTGCAACCGCAGCCAAGCGTTCCATCGTGCGCAAGTAGTCGTCGGTGCGACCAGTCTTGTCGTACAACTCGACCAGCGCTTTGAGCGCCGTTTGGTCGGCGCCGTTTTGCGCCACAGTTGCTTCGTAACGCGCAATCGCACCTTCCAAGTCGCCGAGTTTTTCAGCGCGCAAGGTTGCTAGTTCGCGGCGAATCGCAGCAGCGCGGCCGGCTTCGCCAGCAGCTTCGATGACTTCAGCGCGGCGGTCGAGCACTTTGGCCAAGTTGGCCCAGCGTTCGTCGCGGCGGTACAAGCGTTCCAACGCAGCCAAGGCGTCGTCGCAGTTTGGATCGAGGTCCGCTGCGGCTTGGTAGGCTTCGATGGCTTTGGCCGTCGACGCCAATTGGGTTTCTTGCAAATCGCCCAAGCCCAACAGCAAATCGACTTTCTTGTCGGTGTCGGCTTCGACTTCGGCGTGCGCTTTGAGGGTATCGGCGAGCTCAGACCATTTTTGGCCTTTGCGCAGAATCTCAGCTTGTGCCGTCAGCGCTTCGCGGTTAACAGGATCGAGTTCGAGTGCGCGACGCAATGACGGCATCGCATAGTCGGCGCGGTCGAGTTTTTCGCCGTACCAACGACCGAGGCGTGCCCACCAGTTGGCAGCAACAGCACGGTCTTTTTCTTGGACTTCGTTGGCAATCTCGCTGGCTTCCGACACCAGTTCCGACCAGTTGCCGGTTGCCGCAGCCAAACGTTCCGCCGCTTGGGCGTATTCGTTTTCGGCTGGATTCATGCGGCATGCAGTGGTGACCGCTTCAAATGCGCGGCGCAAATCGCCAGCATTGGTTTCGTATTGTTCGGCCAATTGCCGCAAAAGCGCAGCGCGATGATTGTCATCTTCGGCGTGTTCAATTTTGCCGAGCATGCACTCAACCACGCGGTCGGAGTTGCGTGCTTCTTTGGCGCGGCGTTCGATCAAATCGATGGCGTCGAGGGCCAGCGCGCGGTGTTCGCTATCGCCCAGCATGGCCACCCAACCTTCGAGGTCGTCGGCGTCAGGCTGGCCTTGTTCGAGCGAAACGCCGGCTTTTTTGCAGGCGGTGGCAAGGTTTTCAAGCCATTCGATAACGGCTTTGTCGGACGACTCATCGCCGCCTTTGCCTGGCAGGTTGACCACGGAGATGTGGTGTTCGGCCATCAATTCGTCGACGGTAACTGGGCCAACGCCAGCACCGAGGAAATAGTGGGTACCACGCGGCGGCTCAAACATGCCGAACACGCGATCGAGCAACGCGGCCAAGTCAGGATCGCCGTGGCGGAACCCAACGAAAATCAGCGTGCCTTCAACGTACAATTCGCGCGCGTATTCGCGCAGGTCAACTGCACGCGACAGCGCCCGACGCACCGAGTGTGGAGTCACCACGTAAGTGTCAAAGTTGCCGAGCATCTTTACGAGCGTGCGGCGCCGCGGCGAAAGTTCGCCAAGCTCTTGGTAGGTCACGACGCGAGCCGGTGGCCATTCCGATGGCGACTCGGCTTCGAATGCGTTTTCCAAGACATCGCCAGGGAACGTGGTCCACACATGGCGGAACGGCAAACGCGCCAACAGTTTTGGCAGCGCTGGGGTTTCGGCAGGCGACGCCCAGGTTTCGGCAACAATCTTGTCGCATGACTCTTCGCCGAGCGAACGAGCTAAAAAGCCCACCGCGCGAACCAAGCTGCCTTTGTGCAGCAGCTTGTCCAAGTCTTTGCTAGCAGCGTCGTCGCCTTCGCGACCGCGGCCAACCAGCGCTTCATTCATGCGCTCAAGAAGTTGTTTCCAAGAAGGAACGCCGACTCCCGCACCGATCACAAGAGCCGCGCGGCCCGTGCGAATTTGATCGATGAGAGACTCGGGAATCGTGTGCTCAGGCATCCTAAACTCCCTAGTATCTTTACGTTATGTTGCTGTGTCAGTTTGGTGAACGGAGCGCAACCTAGCCGAGACACAGGCTGGATCGCAAGCCATTTCGGCACAGTGCTGTGTGGCTGAATAAGCAAGTAATTGTGGGCTGTTACGGGCGTACTCGTGCCGTTTCGCTGCCGTCAAAAACACCCTTGCCTCACGCTGCTCAGCGGGTCGTCAGTTGTTGCTGGCGGTTACCACGGGACAACGGCCATGGTTTTCAGCGTTTGGTTGGCCTAGGCTTCAGCAGCGATGTCAGCGGCCATGCAGATTGAGATCCATCAAGTCATGCCAACTCGGCCTTGCCGCTTTTGCCTTTGCTTGCAGAACGGCTGTGTCTTTGCCGACTTCGACGTCGATGACGACGGCAAGGTCTTTGCCGTCCGCGTTTCCTTCGACGGCTTCGGCTGTTGTACCGCTGGCGGTCGTGCAACAAAGATGGACCAGCACGACTCGCGTGCGCTGCTGGCCATGGTCAAGGTCGGCGACCGCGGCATCGCCGGCGCCGAGATGATTTTGCGGGACTACTTTCGAGCAAACTGTCACGTGTTCTGGAAGGACGCTTTGCAGCGGCACCAGCTGCTGTGAAGGACAACGCGAGTTGGTGGCATGGCCACAGCGCCAAGGGTTTGCACGCTACCTGCAGCAGTGACTACCCACGTGGCGAACCCGCCCGAGCAGCTTCGACGATCCAATGCTCAAACGCTTTGAGTGCAGGTGTTGGTTCTCGCCCTTTGGGAACTAGCAGCCAGTAGGCATCGGCGGAGACCGATTGCGAAAACGGACGCACGAGCCGGCCATTAGCAAGATCACCTTCAAACATGGCTTGAGGAAGTATGGCAACGCCGTGGCCACGCGCGGCGGCTTCAGCCATCAAGAAGGAGGAATCAAACATCGGGCCAGTCAACGCAATGTGCGCAGCACCGGCAACCTTGAGCCAGCTGAGCCAGTCTTGGGATCTAAATGACCGCAACAGCGGCACTCGGGCCAAATCACCAGGCGCCGATAACAACGCTGCAATGGTGGGTGCACAAAGCGGTGTCAACTCAGTCTCGAGTAGCCGAGTGGCGCGGCTGCCTGGCCAGCTACCGTCGCCAAAGTGGATCGCAGCGTCGAGGCGTTCCCCTACTAGATCCACTCGATTGTTATTGGTTAGCAGCCGTACATCGACGAACGGGTACGCTTGCTCAAACGCTGCAAGGCGCGGCAACAGCCAGCCAACCGCGAATGTACCGACGACGCTGATCGTAAGCGGTTCGCGTCGCTTGCCATCATGGAATTGCGCCAACAAACGAGCCATACGTTCGAAGGTTTCGGTCAACGTAGGCGCTAACGCCAAAGCCTCGTCGGTTACGACAAGTCCGCGTGGTGTACGGCGAAAGAGAGCAACGCCGAGTTGGCCCTCCAGCGCCTTAATCTGATGACTGACAGCGCTCTGACTCACGCCGAGTTCGGTTGCTGCAGCCGTGAACGACAGATGGCGCGCCGCACTCTCAAACGCACGCAACGCGTTTAGCGAAACTGAAAGCAACGCATTGCCATGAGAAAATCTAATATCACTCACAAGTATAAGTCCTTTGTAAGTCGTCGCCTTGCAACGCTATCTTGCAGGCGATGAAGCGCCAATCCCGAGACATTGCCACTAAAAATCTCATGTGCGAGTCGGTTCGCATGCATGATCGGAGAGAATTTCTTGCTGGCGTGGCCGTCACCCTGTTGGCGGGATGCGGCCATAGGCAACCGCAGCTCGATAAGCTGCGTGCCATTGAGCATGCGGCGCAAGGCCGACTCGGGGCTTACATTCTCGATACCGAGTCGCAGCACGGTTTTGGCTGGCGCCAGGATGATCGGTTCGCACATTGTAGCTCTTTCAAGATGTCGCTCGCAGCCATGGTGCTTCACCTCGCCGATCAAGGCAGCGCCGATCTTGCCGAGGTGTTGCACTGGCGTGCGGCGGACATGTTACCGATAAGTCCGATCTCAGAAGCCCACCTTGAGCATGGGCTTTCCGTCGAAGAACTTGCACACGCCACGCTGGTTACCAGTGACAATACAGCTGCGAACGTGTTGCTGCGACGGTTCGGCGGGCCGCGCGCACTGACAGCTTTCTGGCGGTCGCTAGGCGACAACATCAGCCAGCTTGACCGCTATGAACCCGAACTCAACGACGTTCCGGCTGGCCAAACGTGGGACTCAACAACGCCCAAAGCCATGGCGCTGACGACTGCAAAGTTGGTTCAAGGTGCAGCATTAACCGCGCCAAGTAGAAGCAAGCTTCGGATGTGGATGACGGAAGTACAAACCGGCGCCAAGCGAATCCGAGCCGGCCTGCCTCATGATTGGATTTCAGGCGACAAAACCGGAACGGGCATTGCAAAGGCGAAGCACACCTACGTCGACCTTGCCTTTGGCGGGCCTCGCGGGCGCGCGCCCTTGATCATCATCGCGTATTTTGAGCCCGCGCGGTTGGTGGAGCCGATGGATCCAGTTGCGCTAGACGTATTGGCGGAGGTCGGACGCATTGCGGCGTCATCGATTGGTGCCGCTTGAGCTCGGTTGACATCCTTGGCTACTGCGCGTCGCTAGCGTCGGGCGGCGCGTTTCTACCGCAGGCAATACGCGCGCTGCGCACGCAACAAACGCGGGACTTGTCGCTGCTCAGTGTCGGCCTGGGCGCTTCGGGAACCGTGTTGTGGTGCACCTACGGCAGTCTGACCCTGAGCGGCCCCATCATTGCGGCCAACGGCGTAGTCATGCCATTTGCCTTGGCAACCTTGGTTATCAAGCTACGGGAGCGGAGCCACCCATGATGCACGCGTATCAGCATCGTATTGTCGAGGCGCTTTGTTTGGCAGCGCTCAGTGCATGTACCAACGTGCGGCCGGCACTGCCAAACAACACCATCGTGATCGACCATGTAACGATCCTCGACGGGCGCGGCGGCGACGCAGTACCAGATGCCCGCGTTGTCGTGCGTGGCGATCGCATCATCAGTATTTCCCGATCGTCACAGCCATTGCCGCCGCAGCAGCGCGTGATCGACGGCACTGGCAAATTTCTACTGCCAGGTTTCATCGACATGCATGCGCACCTGCTTATCCCGCGCTGTTCCAGCGACGATGGACCGCCGCAGTTCGATTGGGCATTATCCGCACGGTCGCTCGCACGGCAGCTCGACTTCGGGATAACCACAGTCCGCAGTCCAGCAACGCCCACGAAAGTCGGACTACGCATGCGTGACGAGCTGAACCGCGGGCGAGTGCGAGGCCCCCATGCGTATGCCTCAGCCGAATTGATCAATGATTCAACCCTGAGCGATGCACAGCTCCGGCAGGCCGTGCGGGACGCGCTGGTGGAGCGTCCCGATTATTTTAAGGCGTATGCCCAGCTGCAACCCAGCCACGTCGCAAGCCTGGTTGCCGAAGCGCACAAGCATCACATCCCTGTGATCGGTCACCTGCAGCGGACCACGTGGATGCAAGGCGTCGAGCTTGGCATTGATCACCTTGCTCACGCGGTTGACTGGTCAAGTGCAAGTCTCCCGGTAGCAGCACGGCC
>JAKQOD010000053.1 GCA_029565465.1 Deltaproteobacteria bacterium | reverse complement strand
ACACCGCCGACGGCGTGAAGGCTTACGTGCGCTACAAGTTGCCACGCGCTGCATTTGATAAGTTGATCGAGGCTTATCGCACCACGGCCAACTTCCGCGGCATCACGGTTGCCCGATTCTTCCCTGGGCTCGCTGCGACGGTGCGCACCGGTGGTGAGTTGATCGTCGTCGACGTTGTGCCGCGCTCGGCGCCCGAAGTAGCCGGCATTCGTGCCGGCGATGTGGTGCTCGAAATCGGCGGCCATCCGGTCAATTCGCTGGCAAGCTTTCAAAGCATCAGCACCGATGCATGGAACAACACCGCCGCTCGCCAACGGTTGCAATTGCGAGTTGAAAGCGCTGGTGCGGCGCGCGATGTTCAACTGACCAAACCAGCTTCGGTACAGTGACCGACGTCGGCGGCTATCATTTGCTCAATAAGGTCGCTGCCGGGGGTATGGCAGAGGTCTTTTTGGCGCGCGCGACGACCGACGAAGCGTTGGTAATCGTCAAGCGGATGCTGCCGCAATTTGCGCATTTGCCAGAGTACGTCGAGATGTTTTTCGACGAAGGCCGGGTGGTGTCGCTGTTGCGGCATCCCAATATCGTGCGCATGCGCGAGTTTGGGTTCCAAGGCGAGCTGCCGTTTTTGGCTATGGAATACCTACCTGGCGTCGATCTGCACAAGCTGCTTAAGCAGTTGCGGGCCAAACACCAGCGCATGCCACTGCAAGTGGCGCTCTACATTGTCGCTTGCATGTGTGCGGGCTTGCATCACACCCACGAGGCCTGCTCGATCGACGGCCGCCCGATGGGCATCATCCACCGCGATATCTCACCGCAAAACGTGGTGCTGACCGTCGCTGGAGGCGTGAAGCTGATCGACTTCGGGATCGCCAAGAGCATTGAGCGTGAACACGAAACCAAAGGCGGCACGCTTAAAGGCAAGGTTCGCTATATGTCGCCCGAACAGTTGCGTGGGGTCGACCTCGATCGGCGCAGCGATGTGTATTCGGTTGGCGTATTGTTGTACGAGTTGGCAGTTGGTCATTCACCCTATATCGACGAACAAACCAAGGGTGTGCCAGTCGGCGAGTTTGGGTTGATGATGGCGGTAACGCGCAACTCCGTATTGCCGCCAAGTGGCATCGCTCCGGAGTTGGCGCAGATCATTGTCAAGGCGATGGCGCCAACCCCCGAAGAGCGCCATCAGTCGTGTGCCGAGCTGTTGTTGGAACTCGAAGCCGTCGCGCAACGGTTTGGCTGGCCCCTCGAAGCGGTGAGTTTAGCAAGCGTGCTCAGAGCACAGTTCGGCGACTTGTCAGCATTGCCCACAACGTTGGGTGCGGCGGGCGCCGTTGACGACGATCCATATGATTCGGCAGAAATTGAAGCTGCGACCCAAGCACGAGTTGAACCGACCGTGGTCGCGCCGCCATCGGTGGCGATGTTGCAAGCCCGCTTGCAGGCTACGCCGTCGCCGTCGCGTTCGTCGCTGCTGAGCGCAAAGCCGATCAGCGCAACGATGCGAGTGGTTGGTGCCGATGGCGTGCATGTGATCGTGTTGGCAAGTGGTGCTGAGGCAGCGCACGAGCAAGTTCAGAACGCGGTTGGTATGAGCGGCACGCTGTTGTTTGATTTTGGTCAAGTGAGCCGCTTTCCACAAGAGAGCATCAAAACCTGGCTCGACTTTCACGATGTAATGGCAACCCGCCGCGATTGCGAAATCTACTTCGCCAGCTGCGGTCCAGCGCTGGTAAAACAAGCGGCCCGCGCCCGCAGCTTGTTGGGCGATGCCCACGTGGTTTCGTTAGCGATGCCGTGCCAATGTCTGACGTGTGGTGAACACTTTGATCATATTGTCGACTGCGAGCACGATGTTGCCGTGTTGCAAGGCCCACTGTTGACCTCGGTTATGTGCCCATTTTGCGGTGGCCGCGCGAACGTCGACGATGACGGCAGTTTTCGAGTTGCAACTGCACGCTACTGGGGCCGGCCAGTGCCACCAGCCATCCGTAAAGCCATGGCTGATGTTGCGGGGCAGCGCCGCGACTTGGATACCGTTGAAAAGACGATCGATGGGCAACATACTCAAATCCGGGTTCGCAAGACCATCGACCGCTTGTTGCGCTGGCCACGGTTGTTCGATGGCCTTGAAGGCGAAGTCACCCTCGACCTTGCGTTGGCCAGCCTCGACGCAGCGGCGCTCGATGGCTTGTGCCGGGCGTTGCCGGAAGTGACGGCCAACGTGGCGTCGGTAACGCTGTGTGGTGTACCTGCGGCGCTCCTTGCGAAGCTACCGTCGACGGCTACGAACCTGCGGGTTGAATCGATCGCATGCCGGTGCTTTTGTCGCGTGTGCGACGCTTCGCGGCTCTGTGTGGTGGCCGAGCCTGCGTGGCAAGCGATGGTGGCGAAACAGCGCATTGCAATCGCCTGTCCAGGTTGCCGCAGCGAACTGCGGCCCGAGCTCGTGGCGGGTTACGACGCGGCGGCGCAAACGCAGGAACCGCGCGCGAAGGGTAGTGGGCCGGCCGGCGGTCGTGCGTTGGTGGTTGCGGGCCTCGTTGCTTTGCTGGTGGTGGTGGTGCTCGCATTGCGTTCGCTAGCGTAAATCTGCTGTTGGAGACCTATGGCCAGTCCAAACCAAAATGAAGTGACGACGATCGGCATCTTAGATGCGAATCGATCGGTGACCGGAAGGGTCGCGCGG
Organism: Deltaproteobacteria bacterium; assembly: GCA_029565465.1. Lineage (GTDB taxonomy): Bacteria > Myxococcota_A > Polyangia > Haliangiales > Haliangiaceae > JABFXX01. Next base: position 8,741 of record JAKQOD010000053.1, on the reverse strand, counting down.
GTGATGGGGGCTGCAGCGCAATGGGCGGGCGTGAGCGCCTCCGACGATCCCCTGACGCTGCGCGAACAGTTGAGCCCCGATGCTGTGCTGTTGGCATCGGACGGCGACAATTTGGAGTTGATTGCAGACTGGAGCCACACCCGATTCCCACAAGCTTGCGTCGTGGCTTGGAGCTCGGGCGATCTGACACCGTTGATCAATCTTGCCCAGGTTTACCCGCAGATCACCAGCTTGTTAGGTTGGCCAAGTTTTCAATCGTCGCCGCGGCCGTGGGAGCTGGCACTCGCAACCCGTTACGCGATTGCTGCGCCACACCATCCGACGCCATTGAGCGACATCTTGTTCGGCCAACCGGCGATGTTGCGCAGCCAGCCTCGCACGTCGGGCGAGTTGCATGCAGTTGCAACTACCTTTGCCAAGCAGGCTGCAGCCAGTGGCGCCACCGCGCGCGTCGCTAGCCGCGTTGGCGAAGTCACGCATGAACTGTTGATGAATGCGATGTACGACGCGCCAGTGAATCACTACGGTGAAGCACGCTATGCATTTGATCGGCGCGCCAGCATCGAGCTTGAGGACCACGAGATGCCGATCGCTGAGTTCGCCACCGATGGTATTTTGGTTGCAGTCCAAGTTACCGATCCGTTTGGTCGCTTGAGCCGTAAACAAGTCCTGGCGGGTATCGCGCGGGGCCAAGCCGCCGCGCACAGCAGTGACGTGAATCGCTTCATCGATTCATCACACGGCGGCGCTGGCCTTGGTATGTGGCGCATCTATTCGAGCGCTTCAGTAGCGATCGTTGACGTGATACCAGGCCACAGCACCACGGTCACAGCGGTTTTTGATATCGACGTTGGCCAACGCGATGCGCGTAGCATTCCGTCGTCGTTACATCTGTTTGATCGAGCAACCCGGCGCTAGCGCCAGGGCGACCGCTATTGGCCGGATTTCTTTTGGCGGCGCTTGAGCAGGGCGCGCTGAGCGTTTTGGCGTTGGCGCTTCAGCAATTCTTGGTGAGCGAGCGTGGCAGGATCGACGTCGGCCGTCGTGGTTGGTTTGGTGGTCTTGGTCATTTGCGCGGAACCTAACATACTCTTCGTAGTCAATGAATTCCGCCAATCCGAATTAGTGTGGCCGTTGAGAGCTGGTCGTTGGGCCGAAATAGGATGCTGGTGGCGTAGCCAAAACTTGCTCCAACGCGTCGACTTCACTGCATTTTTGGTTAGTTATAACACACGCAATCGAGGTACAGTATTGACCGTGGCAGCCACGGCCTACCGCTTGTTTGTAGCCAGGCTTGCAGCGTTGGCAACGTTGGCAAGTTGCGGCCGCGTCGAATTTGAACCGATTGACCGTGCTGTCGATGGGCCCGCCGTTGACAGCGTTGCGGCTGGCTGCAACCTGGCAGCTGATTTTGGCACGCCCCAACTTTTGCCTGGCGTGTCGTCGGACGCAACTGAAGCGACCTTGCGCTTGCTGCCAAACGAACTGGTTGGGTATTTGTGGACAACGCGGAGTGGCAATATCGACTTGGCACGAGTCACACGGTCGTCGCTGACCGAACCGTTTTCTTACCAACCTTTTGATGACCTTAATACGCTCGGCTTGGAGTTCGAACCAACCGTATCGAGCGATGATCTGTCGTTGGTGTTTCGAGCTGAGCGCGACGGAGCTGGTGCTGATCTCTATCTCGCCACGCGGGCAACCACTGCGGATCCGTACGTCTCGCTCGGTCGTATCACCAACGTGGTAAGCCCCGCTGCGGATTACCAACCATACTTGACCGACACGCACTTGCTGTTCGTATCGAACCGCAACGGCAGCGAGCGGATTTTTGCTGCGCGGCGTAATGGCAACAACTTTGAAGCACCGGCAGAACTGAACGAACTTGCGGCGCCGGTCGTTGTCGATAACGACCCAGTGCTTTCGGCTGATGGCTTGACGATCTATTTCGCTTCGACGCGCCGGAGCATCAGCAACGATATGAACATCTGGGTTGCCACCCGGCCATCGGTGACAGCACCTTTTGGTGATCCGCGCTTGCTGCCCAATATCAACTCGACTGCGACCGATGGCCCAAGCTGGATCTCGCCCGACCAGTGTCGCCTCTACTTGAGCAGCGATCGTGGCGGAAACCCAGATTTGTATGTTGCTACGCGACCGTAGCGCTACGGCCGAATGGCGATAGGCGTGCGCCGGCCCATTCGGTGCGCTCGCGATCGTGTTCAAACGCTGCCGGTTGCCACGTTGACTTGCCGTACGATGCCGCGTACGTCGACACATGACTGCATCACTTCAGGGCTCACGCGATGTTGCAAGTTGGTTGCGCTTGGGCATCTTAGCTGCATTTGCCTGGATGGTTGCGCCGATTGCAACGCCGGTGCTGCTTGGCATCATTACCGCCGTTGTGCTTGAGCCTACGCGGCACCGTCTCAGCGGTCGCGTGGGACGGCGTGCCGCAGCAACGATGTTGACGGTGCTGTTCGTGCTTTTCGTGGTGGGCGTGATCGTCGTCGTCGGCGGGCGCCTCGCGGTTGGGTTCGACCGCCTGGCTTCGCGCGATTGGCAAGCCACCGTCGAAGGCTTGCGCACGTACAGCGATGACGGCGCGTTGCCAAAACTGCTCGGTGTTGGCGGCGGCGAGTTGCGCGCGGCGGCGGCCGATGTCTTTCAATCGCTTGCGCATGGCGTTGCGAGCATGGCAGGGCAGGCGGTCATGGCCTTGCCTGGCTGGATCATTTCACTGTTTCTCTACGCTGCTGCATTGTACTTCACGCTGCGTGATGGCGAGCAAATGCTGGGCTGGGCGGTGGCTCGCTCGCCGTTTACCGACCCCGATACACGTTCGTTGCTCAGCGAATTGCGCACCACAATTCACGGCGTCGTGCTTGGCTTGTTTGCAACGTCGTTGGTGCAAGGCGCGCTGACCCTCGCTGCGCTACTGGTTCTTGACGTGCCTGGCGCGTTCGCACTCGCCGCGATTGCAACACTGCTGTCGTTTGTGCCGCTCCTCGGCACCACACCAGTCACCATTGGCGCGGTGGTTTATCTCGCTGGCACTGGCCATGATGGCGCTGCGGTGGCGATGGCTGGCGCTGCGATTATTATCGGCTTGGCCGACAATGTGGTCCGCCCGTTTGTGCAAGGCAGTGCCACTACAACCCAGCACCCGTTGCTCATCCTCGTCGGTATCTTCGGCGGCATGATGGTGTTTGGCATCGCAGGCGTCTTTCTTGGCCCGGTGCTCGCGGCGTTGGCGGGCTGGGCCACGCGGAAATTTCCGACGCGTAGCGCAGCGATGACCATGCGCGACGTAGCTGCAACGAGTGTAGTATCAGAGCCGTGACTCGCGGCAACGACGAATACACAGCGCGCATTGATCGCGTGATCTCGACCGCTCGATCAAGCTGCCCGAGCTGGCGCGGGTCGCATGTTTTTCCGAATTTCATTTCCACCGCGTGTTTGGCAATGCCTTTGAAGGCGACCGTGTGCGCAAAGCTTTTGCGCGCATGATCGAGTTCGCCAAAGCGCAAAACATCTTTGCCAAGGGCACTTTGTTTGGCATGTCCATCGACGATCCGACGGTGACGCCAAAACAGCTGTATCGTTACGAAGTGTGTTTCGCAACCGACGCGCCGTTTGTGTGCTCGCCTGGCATTGCAACGTTGAAACTGCCAGCGCGCTCGTATGCATCAACTCGCATCAACGGCGACCTGCGCGTCGTCGGCGCCGCGTGGGATTATCTATTTCGCGACTGGCTGATCAACAGCAAGATTGAGCCGGCGCATGCACCAGCGTTTGAGATTTTCTTGAACAAAGAGCGCGCGCTTGATTGGTCAAACTTTGAATTGGAACTTTGCGTACCGGTTTCGCCGCTGCAACGCGCGGTATAGTTTTCTCCGCATCACAAAGGACTGCATCATGGCAAAAGTTACAGGCATCGGTGGCGTTTTCTTCAAAGCCAAAAACGACGAGCGCGTCTTGCGCGAGTGGTATCAAACGAATCTTGGCATCAAGCTCGAATCGTGGGGCGGCTGCGGCCTGGAATGGGCCGACGACCACGCCGAAGACAAAGGCGTCACTGCATTTCAGATTGCAGCGCCAGCCACCACCTGGTTCAGCCCTAGCGAATCCAGCTTCATGATCAACTATCGCATCGACAACATGGATGACATGGTCAAGCAACTCCGCGACGCCGGCGTTGCCATCTTCAAAGGCCCCGAGTCCCACGAAAACGGCAAATTCCTCTGGCTTATCGACCCCGACGGCAACAAGGTTGAACTCTGGGAACCCAAACTCTGGGACAGCAAAAACAAAGACGCGTAGCGGCTCGCTTGGGGCCTACGCCGACGCAACGCCACCTGCGCAGGCTTGCTCGAAGAGCGCGGTCGCTTTGCTTTGATCTTTGGCGACGCCGTTGCCGGCTTCGTACATCGCGGCAAGCTCGACACATCCGCTGCTGTCTTTTTCAGTGCATGCAGCTGGTTGGGCTCGGTTGTTTTGAGCGGAGCTTTCGCCGCCAACGTTTCTTCAGCCTTCGCTTGCGTCTTTGTTTTGCAGCCACTTTGCAGCGGTGCCAGACTCAACATCCCGACTGCAACTGCACACAACTTTGCCGTCAGGGTTCCAACGGCTTGCATCATGGCCATGCAGATCAGCGTCCCATAGTTGGCAAGAATGCAGTTGGGAAACTGCACCACAAATTCTCTCATTGCATGTGCTGCGGCATTCTAGCCTTGCGTGCACGACGAGGCCGCGCAGTGTTAAGCTGCCGGTCATGGGTGATATCGCAGCTGCTTGGCAACGTTTTGTTCCACAAGTCCGCAGCCATTGGAAAAGCTGCGCAGAAGCTGGGTTGCCCCACACCGATGCGAATTTGCACGCGACCTGCGCACTCTTCGAGACCTTTGTGCGTGCGCTCGACGCCAAGGCGCCGCCGCTCGACGAGATTCGCAAGCTTTACGCTGGCATCGACATGCTCAACGAGCAGCACGACGGCGGCCTTTTTGAGACCGATGAACGCGAACTTCTCGTCACGTGGATCATTCAGGCTGCCGAAATGGCCGGTATTAACCCTGCTGACCACGACGGTGAGCCTGGGAGCGAATGGCGCGACTTCTGAGGTGAGCAGCAGCGCAAGAAATCCTGGAGCGGGGTAAGGGATTCGAACCCTCGACATTTAGCTTGGGAAGCTAACACTCTACCAACTGAGTTAACCCCGCTTGGGTCGGCGGCACTATTGCCTAGGTTGGGTGGCGTGGTCAAGCGCGAGGCACAATGCAACGCACATCTGCCGTGCACCTCGTGTGCTCGTGCCTGCGGCGCTAGAACCTTGCTTGCACACCGACTGTTGGCATGACGATGATGCCGCCGAGGTCGCGCTGCCGGCTTGCGATGGTTGGCTTGGCGACGAGGTTCAAGACGGTAATTTCGGCGAATAATTCGATGGGCGCAATGCCGAAGGCGCCGCCAGCGAGGGCGCCGGCGTAATACATGCGATCTTCGAGGGTGAGGGTTTCATCGATGGTGCCGAGCTTGGCGTCGACGGCGACCTTGGAAAAAATGACTTTGGGCCCGAACCAGGTGCGGCCACTAAGCGAAAGGCCACCGCCGATTTTCTGCCGAAAGCTACGGCCGAAGAGCAACGGCACTTCGACGTCGGTGCGGGAAAAATCGTTGATGTCGATTTTGTCGAGCACGTCGAACAACAAGCCCGAAAACAAATGGCGCCGCACGCCGAGTGAGAGCGCGCCGTGCCAGCCCGTTGCCCCACCGTCGAGAAATTGATATTTGGCGTCGAGGTGCACGCCAGTCGACGAGTAGCGCAGGCCCGCATCAAAATGTTTGGCAACGCCGTAGCGGATCATAAAATCGGCCGCAGCGCCGGGTTGATTCAACGCGAGACCCAGCACTGCATCTTCGTATTGCGCACGATCCTCGGCAGTGACTTGATACTGCGGGTTATTGCGTAGCTTTTCTTCAAGGTTGGTGGCGGCATCAATGGTGTCGACGATGCGGCTCGCAGGAACCGAGACGTTATTGCCGGCCGAAACCATGACGCCTCCTGGACGCAAGGTCTCGGCTGATTGCGTAGTGGAAATCGCGCTGGCACAACCGGCGAGGGTTGAGATGGCGATAAAAAATGACATCATTTTCATGTTCAATTCACTTATGCAAAGGTTCGACCACCCAGAATGCTGCGATAACGGGGCTTGTCGAAGGCTTGTGTGAACCAATCGTTACGAACTGCCGCTGCAAAACGAATCCAGATTGCTACAGCGACGGGCAGATGAAGCCGATTCGCCAAAAAGGCGAAACGTGCCGGCTGGCAACGCTGGGATTTTGCCGAATCGGCGGACCTTTCCTGTGAATGTGGCCCACACGTGCGGCGTAAGCAAAGTTGGTTACGGCACGAGTGCTGCATTTTGTCGTGGCATGCCCACTCCAATGATTGCTCTGCTGCTTGCCGCTACCATCGCGATGTTGGCTGACCTTGGCGCGGCATACTGGCGGCAACGCACCGCGACGGTGTTGACCCCCTAAACGATTTGGTTGTCGCGGCCATCGCCATCACAACGGCACGCAGCAGCGTGCTGCGCACCCCGAACCGGCCAACAACATCAAAGGCGCAACGCCATCGGTATGATATATTTTTGCGCACAGCGTGAATCATCCGAAGATGACATTTCATGGTCGGCGCATCGCATTCTTCATTGCGCTTGCAGTCGCGTTTGCGCTGCCCAAAGATCAGCCGTGCAGTTATCCTGGCGAGGCATGCGAGCAAGTGCCACGTGGCCGCGAACTCTGCACTCCACATGAAACCGAACCGTTGGGCGTTTACATGTTGGAAACGGTGTTTCGACGCGACCTTTGGCTGCGGTACTCAACGTCGTTTGAGTGTTACTAGTTACCCGCAAGCGCTCCCAACATTGATTCACAGCGCCACTTTTTACGGCACACTGTGAATCCTGGGCACATGCCGAGGCTTCCGGATTGCCGAAAATGCCAACGGCGCCTTTGGGGCGCCGTGGTTACCAGATCGCTTTGGTAATTACTTGGTGCGATGTGGTGGTGGGACTACGCGTGGCACTGGAGTTGGCGCTGCGGTTGGGGGTGGTTGATAAGTGGTCTTAGGTGGGTTGTAAGGAATACGCACCGGTTGCACTGGTTGCGCCGGCTGCACCGGTTGGTACGTAGCCTTTGGCGGAGTGTATGGCACGGAAGGACGGACTGGTTGCACCGGTTGTACGACCGTAGGAGGCGGTTGGTATGTTGTTTTTGGCGGGTTGTACGGCACCGTAGGGCGAACTGGTTGCACCGGTTGCACGACCGTCGGAGGCGGTTGGTAGGTGGTGGTCGGTGGGTTGTATGGGACCGGCGGGCGAATTGGTTGCACCGGCTGCACAACCGTCGGAGGCGGTTGGTAGGTGGTGGTCGGTGGATTGTATGGGACCGGCGGGCGGACTGGTTGCACCGGCGTCGGGTAATTCGGGCGAGGTTGTGGGTAGTTAGGCTGACGAGGTGGAGGCACTACCGTTGGTGGCCGACCTTGGCCGCGGTGGTCGCGCACTTGCCAACCCGACGGAATGCGGTCTGGTGGCGACCAGTACCCTGGGGTGTAGACATATTGGCCGCCCGAATAATCGTAGTACGGCTGAACATAGACATAGTTGTTTTGGCGCGTTTCACAGCGACCGCCAACCCAAACCCATTCATAGCTGTTCCAGTGCCAGTTGCCGTCGATCCAGACTTGGCTGTAGCCGTTGCAGGAATACATCGGCTCAGACAACGGCGCAGGCGCCATTTGCGAGACGTAATATGGGGTTGGCTGGCCAACCGTAACGGAGGCGCCCATGCTCGACTGCCCGTAGTACCCGTAACCGCTGTTCACAGGTGTGGTTTCCCGGATAGCGCAGGCCTGGGCGGTGAGGCCTAAAGTGGCGACTCCCAGCAGTTGCCCAAGTTTTGTTAGGTGTTTCATACGCATATGCATCCTCCGCTTTCGGTTCTTTGACGGGCTTGTTGGCAATTAATTTAACTGTAGTTGACGTTCGAAAGGTCCACAAGTACACAGAAAGCCGATGAAAACGGTCTTTTCAGGCATTCAGCCATCTGGTGAGCTTCATTTGGGCAATTACTTGGGGGCCATTCGTAATTGGGTGTCATTGCAAGACCAATACCGATGTGTATTTTGCGTCGTTGACTACCACGCGATCTCCCAGGACTACCCGGTTAAAGAGATGGCGCGCCGAGTCAACGACATGGTCATCGACATCTTGGCACTTGGCGTCGACCCTGAAAAGTCCACGCTGTTTATTCAGTCGATGGTGCCAGAACATACCGAACTTTGCTGGGTATTCAACAACGTCACGGGCTTTGGCGACCTTGAGCGCATGACCCAGTTCAAAGACAAGTCGGCATCGCAGCCTGAGAACATCAACGTTGGGTTGTTTGATTACCCCGTGCTGCAAGCCGCCGACATCCTTTTGTACAAAGCGCAGTTGGTGCCGGTGGGCCAAGATCAGCTGCAGCATATTGAGTTGGCGCGCCGCATCGGTCGCAGCTTCAATCATCGCTGGGGCAAAGTGTTTCCTGAGTGTGAAGCGCTGATGACCAATTTGCCGAAGCTGCTTGGGCTCGACGGCAAACAAAAGATGTCGAAGTCATTGGGCAATCACATTCCGCTGTCGGTGTTTGGCAATGACAAAGCGCTGCGCAAGTTGTTGGGCCGTGCCGTTACCGAC
>JAKQOD010000033.1 GCA_029565465.1 Deltaproteobacteria bacterium | reverse complement strand
TTGGCTGTTGCGCACCCAATACATTGTCGGCGCGCTGTCGATTGCGCCGGCACAACTCATCTTGGCGACGCTGGCTGCACCAACCGTGCGTACGCTATCGATTCTGCAGGTCAGGTTCCCGTTGGCAACTGTGGTTGGCGCGCCTGTATCGACGGGTGGCGTAGTCTTGGTTGCCAACGCAAACGTCCACGACTTGCCTTGCTCAAACAAGGCAGCCGTTACATCGTCGCTAGCGGCAGGTTGGCCGCCAATGTCGGCCTTTTTGGTAGTGCCACCACACGCAGCCACGCTCAGGATCACAACAGCGCACACTTTGTTCATTGGCGAAGTTTACATCAAACCTACTTATAGCGGTGTTCCGTCGTCGTCGCGCCAGCCTCAAACCAATTGCCCGACACGATGCCAACGCCAGCCTTCAAACACATTTCCCAACCACCTTCGTCGCCCATGGCGTAGGTGTAACCGGTGCACCACGCGCCGTCGGTGCCTTGCTTGGCCCAGTAAATGGCGAGCGCGCCCTCAGCGTCGTGTATTTCGTTGCTATGCGCGGCCGGCGTTGCCGCCAACAACATTTCTTTGGCGTCGAGGGCGGCCACTTCCTTGGCTACATCAACTTCGTTGGGCGATGCGTTGAACGACCACAGGCCTTGCGCATTGCGTACCCAGTACAGCGACGGCGCGTTGCTTGCGCCTGGCGACGTATCGCCATCAGCTTTGCAGCTGATCTTCGAAACTTTCGCGGCACCAACTGTCTGCACGCTGTCAACGGTGCACGTCATCTTGCCGTTGGCAACCGTGGTCGGCTCGCCCATATCGACGGGCGGCGTGGTTTGGGTTTCCAACGCAAACGTCCACGACTTGCCTTGCTCAAACAACTCGGCAGTCACGTCGCCGCCGCCGGCACTCGCTTTGCCGCCAACGTCGGTCTTTTTGGTAGCGCCGCCGCATGCAGCAACACTCAGGATCACAACGGTCCAAGTTTTTCTCATTGCCTCAGTTTGCATCAAACCGTAGCCGAAAACACCGCGCCTACTTCGAATTCCGCATCGAGGTCATGAAGCCAGCAACCGCTGTGTCGTCTTTGCATTTGGCGAGGTCACCAACCACCGAGGTCATCAACGGCTTGAGCTGGGCCGCGAATTTCTCGTCGAAGGCGGCCTTCTTTTCTGGGTCTTTTTCGAACGCTTGCCCGGCTTTCATCAACGCAGTCATCTCGCTTTTTATGCCGTTGAGGTTCTCGCCCATCGTGGCGCAGTCACCTTTGGCATCTTTGACTGTGGCAGCGAACTTCGTCATCACGGCAACCGCTTTCGCACCGGCTTCGTCAACGGTCATCGGACCTCGCGACGCAAGCCCAGCCAACGGATCGACCGGGGCTGCCGCGCTGCCTGTCGCGTTGCCGGCCGGCGCAGTGGGCGCTTCGGGCAGCTTTGGCATCTCTGCCGTCGGCCCCTGTTTTGGTGCCGTGGCAGGTGCAGGCGTTGGCGCTGCTTTCTTTTCGTCTTTGCACGCTGCAAACGACACCAGCGAAGCAAACAAAACGGTGACGATGGTCTTCATGCACAACGGTCTAACGCACCGCGTGGGCCGCTGCAACCATTCGGTCGGCCTGCGACAGTTCATGCGACCACAAACAAAGCGGATTTAGCGGTTGTAATGGGGGAAACACGCACGAGTTGCAGCACGTACGTATGCTTGGGGCATGACCCAACCAAAGACCTTTGCAACGCTGGCAGCGCTGGCAACGCTGGGCGCTGCGCTGCCGGTGCAGGCACAACCAACACCAACCACGCCAACAACTCCGGCAGCTCCGCCAGCGCTGGCAACCGGGCTCGTTTTTCGAGTGCATCAAAAGATAATGCCAAGCGCAGAAACTCAAGCGACGACCGAGTCGCCGATACAGCCCAAGCCGGAGCCAACGACCGCAACCATCGAACCTTGCCCTGCAGTAACGGTCGAACTCAAGCGAGGCGTGCTAACTGCCAGCAACCAAAGCAGCGACGCGCAGGTTTCGTTTTCCGATTTACCAGCTGGCACCTACAGCTACTCCGTGCGTTGCGAGAACGGCGATTTCAACGGCAAGCCAAGTCGTGGCACCGTCGAGGTAACGACTGGCACGCTGACGCCGGTCGACCTGACTATCGAAGCCACGCGCCAACCAACGAGTTTTGATTATCACGGCTATGGCGAAGCGATCACCATCCGCAGCGGTTCACCGGATCAAAAAGGCGGCGAACTCGATAGCAAATCGCGGGACCTCACCGTGCTCGCGGACCTTGGCTACATCACGTCGCGCGGCAGTCATCAAGGCGTTGATGCGCTGGCATTTACCGACCTTGGTGTGTGGTCGCTCGCCGCTGCGTTGACGCCCCAGCGTCGGCTAACCTTCGGCGCCAAAGTAGCCGGCTTGAGCAAATCGCCAGTTGCGGTTGATGGCCAAGTGCTGCAACTCGCGGGCGGCGATATCTCATATGCGTTTGCGCCGCACCTCGCCGTGCAAGCCGCGGCACAATGGCGCGCTGGCCTAGGCGCCACCCGTGCCGTTATCGACGCTGGCGCCGGCGTCACATGGCGGCAGCAACACGCCCAGTTCGTCAAAACCGAATTCAGCGTTGGAGTGCAAAGCCTGACCCATCGCAACCAGATGGCGCCCAATCTGACATCAGGCTTCGTCACAGGCTCCGCCGAAGTGCAGCTGTGCTGGAACGATTGCCGCCGCCGCTTTGGTGCTAGCTGGTTTGGCTTCGACGCCGCCATCCCTGTGGCGCACAGCAACAGCAAGCTCGACCTCGTCGGGGCCAAACCCAACAGTGCGCTTGGCTTTCACGTTGGTTCATTTATGCGGGTCAACGACCGCTTCGATTTATTTGCCGATGTGGCGTGGCACGACCGCGGTGAAGCCGCAGCGACCAAAACCGAGGCTGGCACGCTGTTGGGCGGCTTCGATCAATTGCAACTTTCGCTTGGCGCGATTTTCTACTTTCACACCGGCAATCAAGCCGCCGACCACAGCCGCGACTACGTGCTAGCGCTGTAGAAGCCGAAACTCCGCGCTAGTAACCCGCGGTGGCAAGTGAAGATCCCCGCTAGTAACGCGCGGTGGCAAGCGAAGATCCGCGCGAGTAACGCGCGGTGGGAGTGGGCTACCTCAGTCGCCAGCGTTCGCTGGCTCCTTCCATTTTTCGGCACCGCAGCTCAGGCGGGAAGAGCCCTCTATTGTAATCGCCTCAGAACATTTCAGCGAGGCGGCTCCAAGCGCGCTTGAAGACGCCCGAGTTAGCTTCTTGTTGCGCGCCACGGCCAACGATTTGCACCGAGCGGTTCTGCGACGCACCAAACATCACCAAGCCAACGCCGGTGGCGTACGCAGGCGAGCGCACCACATCGACGAGACCGCCGATTTTGGTTGGCATGCCGCGCCGAGTTGGCAAGCCCAACACTTGCTCAGCAATTTCCGCAACGCCATCCATTGCGGTGGCGCCGCCGGTGATCACCAAGCCAGCTGCCAGCGCGTCGAAGTAGCCCGAGCGCATCAAGTCGCGCTTAACGTGTTCGAAGATTTCTTCGATGCGCGGTTCGATGACTTCGACCAGCTTCATGCGTGGGAACACGCGTGGCCCACGGCCGCCTACCGATGGCACTTCCATCGTTTCGTTTTCGTCGACGAGATTGCGTGCAGCGCAACCGTATTTGCGTTTGATCTTTTCTGCCGAATCAAGCGGCGTCCGCAGCACGGTCGCGATGTCGTTGGTCACATGGCCGCCACCGAGCGGCAACACGCTGGTGTGCACGATCGCACCGTCGCAGTACACCACGATGTCGCAGGTACCGCCGCCAATGTCGATCATGGCAACGCCGAGCTCTTTTTCATCTTCTTCAAGCACCGCCTGCGACGCTGCCAACGGCTCCAACACGATGTCGGCAACCTGCAAGCCGCAACGATTCGCGCACTTCACCACGTTTTGTGCGCTGGTCACGGCCGTCGTCACAATGTGAACTTTGGCTTCGAGCCGCACGCCAGCCATGCCGAGCGGATCACGGATGCCGTCTTGATCGTCGATCACATATTGCTGTGGCAACACGTGCAACACTTCGCGATCCATCGGAATTGCCACTGCTTTCGCGGCTTCGATCACGCGCGCGATATCAGCGTCGCGCACTTCTTTGTCTTTGACAGCAACGATGCCGTGCGAGTTGAGGCCACGCACATGCGCGCCCGAAATCGCAGCGTACACTTGCGAAATTTCGCAGCCCGCCATGTTCTCAGCTTCGTCGACCGCTTGTTGAATCGATTGCACAGTGGCGTCGATGTTCACCACCACGCCGCGGCGCAGGCCACGCGAAGGCGCCGAGCCGATACCGATGATATCAATCCCGTCTTCGGTCACTTCGCCGACGATGCAGGCGATTTTGGTCGTGCCGATGTCGAGTCCAACAATGATATCGTTGCTTTTGGTCTTGGCCATTGTGGTGTCTTTCAATCCTTGGCGAATGCGACGGTGAGGTGATCGGGTTGGTAATCGAGACGAAGTTCGCGAGCGTGTTGCTTTTCAGTCGCTGACAATGCAGCCCACGCTGCATCAAACGCAGCAAGGCGTTCGGTCAAACCGACGCTGCTACCGAGATGGATTTCGGTCGCGCCGGTTGCGGTGCGCAACGTGTAAGCCGCGTGATCACAGCTGACCTCCGCAACGGCGGGGCGGCTTGGGTTGGTATGCCATTGTGTCATCAGCGCAATTGCTGCTTGCAGCCGCTTGGCTACCGGCGCCGGCGCCTCAAGAAATTCCGCGCGCGCGATACCGCTGATGATGGGCAGCCCAGCCACATCATCGACTGCGAGATCGATCCGCTTGAACGGTTGGCCGGCACTATCGACGAAATACATATCGCCCAGCACCGCCACCGCTGCAGCCACCCGCTCACGCAGATGCACACGAATCGTATTCGGCAAGTGCCGCGATACGTCCACTTGCGAAACCCACGGTAGCTGCCGAATCGCTGGCTCGGATTCAGCGACGTTGGCTTTAAAAATATTGTCACCAAGGTGCAGCGGCATCACAGCCAGCACCTGGGCATCGCTAAGCTTTTGATTGCCTTCGATTTCGATGGTAGCAATCGCAAAGCGTTTTGATGTGGTCAAAAACCGATAGCCGAGCCACGTAACGCCGCCGGCAATAGCGACCAGGACCGCCGCCAACGCAGCCATGCGTAACCGTTTGGCGATGCCACCAATTTGGCGCACATAGTGCCCAAGCGACTGGCTCGGGCGAAACCGCGACCAGAATGATTGGATCTTGCGGTTCCCGCCGGCAACCCGGCGAGATGGAGGCTTGTTGCCGCGAAGGGGCGCACGCGAACGCCAACCGCCGGCACTTGCCGACGACTCGCTTTGCTTGCGGCCATTCGTATCCATCCTTGGCAAATAGCCATGGTTAGAGAGCCGGGGCAATTTTTTGGAGGTGATCCGGATCGAATTTGCGACAGGCCGGTGACACCCAGAAGCGGACGGTTGCGCCGATGACGGCAGCAAAAACATCCAAGCAACTGAAACTAATTGTTAATTACGACAAAAACGTCAGTATCGCCAACCCGCCGGTCACTACTACGAGAATCTCGGGAGTCGCGTGTGTCCCGCGAGTCGCGTGTGTCCTGTGTGTCTTCATCGTCATCCGGCACCAAGTCTACCGGGCGAGTTCCGGTGTTGGTTGGTGTTGGCTTGGCAGCAACCGGAGGTGGCGCAGCTGGCCGAGCTTTGGGACGTTTCGCGGTGGGCCGCTTAGTTGCGGTGGGAGCCGCTGGTTTGGCTTTGGGCCGCCAAACTTGCGCTTGAGCATTTTGCGCCGCTCCGACGAGCAACAGCGAGGCTACCAACGTCACAACCATCGATCGAACACGCATGCCTCATTGTGCCACAGCTAGACGGCGCTGCCAGCGATCAATTCGATTAACTCTACAATCGACTAATCTTTATTCTTTTCGCATGCTTGTGAAGCATCCGACAAAACAAGGCGAGCCAACCGACCGCGCTTGAACCCAAACTCCGCACGGACATCGCGGTCAATGCATTCCAGGCTGTTCGTGCCTTTGGCAACGCACGTGCCAGCCATCGCACGCAACGCGTCAGCATCAAGTGTGTGGAGCTCGCTTGGTGCCAGCACTTGCAGCTCGCTATCGGCCGCGTCTGCTTCATGGCGCACCACGGTAACGCCCCCGCGATCGAGGAAACTATCCAAAGGCGCATCCGCCAATGCAGCTACACAAAGCGCACGAAACGCAGCCACCGGTTGCGATGACAAACTCGGGCGGAAGGTTGCCCCCGTAGCACGTGCGGCGATGCTGGCCACGCGGCAATTCGGATCACGTGTTGCGCGCTGCAACGCAGCCTGGATGTCAGGCGGCAGTGGCGTCACCAGGTCGCGCGTAACTTCATCGACGATTGCCAGCCGAGCCGCAACCGGCATCTGCGGATCGTTAAGCGCATGCAGCAACTCGACCCGCGCATCATCCATCGTGAGATGCTGCAGCGCTTCGATCACATGGTGTTCGTTGAGCAAGCGCGCCAACACAGCAGGGCTGGTTTCCCCTGGCAAAGGTACTGGCCGGCCCGCGCGATGCGCCGCAATCGCCATGTCAAATGTCAGCTTGTCGCCGTCGGCTCCCAACGGTAACAAATCAAACGCCGCAGCTGGCAACGCAAGGTCTGGCAGCGGCAACCCTGCAATCGCCACCAACGCAGGACCAACCGAAACCGCATCATTATCGTCGAGCTGATCGATGCTCCACAACGCTAGTTCGCGCCGCAAACAAGGATCATGCAACGTCGCATTGGCAGGCGGGTCGGTTAGCTCAAGCACGGGCGTGCAGGTTTGGCTGATGTTGCGGCTCGGACACGCAAAATTGCCACTCCGCAACATCGCCTGGGCAAGCGGCTTGGTGATCGCTGCGTTGCTGGGTATCTCGCCAAGCTTGGCCGCTAAATCCTCTGTGGTCGGATTGATCTGCTGCCACAATGCCAACGCATCAGCGTCGGAGGCAAGATGCACCTTGGCCCAGTCGATCTGTAATCGCTTTGGTGGCGGATCGTCGTTTGCAACATTGGTCGGTGCAAAGGTTTTTTCTGGCGCTGACGCAGGCGTGATGGCGACTTGCGGACCCGCATGCAGCGCGCCGCTGTGGCTTGCACCGCTGCAAGCTGCGACCGTTGGCACCACAGCTACTAATGCAAAACGAAACCATGCCATAGCCAGCAGACACCTTGGAACTCTGCAGGTTTCATCGTTTTGCACTGCGTGCCATTGTGCACACAACTTGCGGAGCGCGCTGTGCCAGCGCAACCCAATAACCTGGCGACACGACGAGCCGGGCGCTACTTCTTGTTGCAGGCCGTTTGCAAACCGGCGCTGCACGCCTTCGCAAACAACTCCGTCGCGCGCTGGGCGTCTTTAGCAACCCCCTTGCCAGTCAGGAGCAGCCCGCCAAGCCCTTCGCAAGCGCGGCCGGACCCATCCTTGCAGCCTTTTTCGTAAAACGCCGCCGCAAGCTTCGGACTCGCACTCGCACCACCCTTGCCTTCGGCGTAAAGCGTACCGAGCCAGGCGCAGCCTTCGCCCTCGCCGCCGTAGCACGCGCGTCGGAACGAGTACTGCGCGTTAACCGATGATCTGGCGTCCTTGGAGCCGAGTTGTGCCACGCCGAGATCAACGCAGACTGCGCCACCGTCAGCCTTGCACGCTTTGTCGAGCAGCTCGATCGCGCCCTTGGCATCTTTGGCTTCAAGCTTTGCAGCCGCGGCCATCCGACAACCGGCCGACACGTCCTTGTCGCACGCCTTTTGGCCATAGGTTCCCGCCTTGGCCATGTCCTTCGCGGCACCGCTTCCGTTGCGATACATCGCAGCGAGCGTTGCACAACTGCCAGCGCTGCCGGCCTCGCATTGTTTCAAACACTCGTCGGCGTTGCCGGGTGTGCATTGGTGCGGCACGTTCGGCTTGCGGCAAGTGCCATCGTCGGCGCGAGCGAAACCAGCCGGACACGAAGCCACGACGAGTTCGGGGGCCGGTGGCGTTGCCGCGTTGACACTCTCGCCGATCGGCTCAAGCTCGAGACGCACGAGCGCGCCGCATTGGTCCGGCGCCTTTTTGTCGTCGGAAGTGGACTTCTGACAGGCTTCAACGTCCCCGTCTTCTGAGTTGATCTGCGTTTTACTCGCAGAACCCGCGTTTGCACCCTTGCCCATGATCTTAACGTTGGCGCCGAGTTCAGCTTGCGCGCGGAAATCAGGATCTGTGAGCGCCTGCTGCGCTGGCGTCAGCGTGTTCCAGAGCGTCCAGGCGCCGAGGAACCACAATCCGGTCGTGATC
>JAKQOD010000016.1 GCA_029565465.1 Deltaproteobacteria bacterium | reverse complement strand
ACGCTAAGGCATGCTTGGCCATTTGATTCACGTGCGATAGCCCTTGCAGCGCGATAAACAAAAACTCTAGAGTGTAGAAATGGTCTGTCGGATTCAAATCCAAAACATTTGCCCAGAACTGCATAGGAACGCCGATTTGGTTGATGATTTCGTTCAAACGCTCTGGCCGCAGATCGATGTGCTGGTGCACACTTTCCAGCTGGCGCTTGAAGCACTCGATCGGTGGACGACGAAGTCGAAAAATCGGCCAGTTTTCCGAAACGTGTGTCGCAACGAACCAATCGCCCTCAAGATAAAGTCGAAGCGGTTGCATCAATTCCGTAACCGAATTTTCGATACGTACATCTGCTCCCCACCTAAACGCGGCAGACGCACGGCCGACTGGCGGCAAAGCATCGCCCATGTATGCAGGCCGCTTCGAATTCCATTCGGTCGGACCAGAACGCGTCGCGAGCAAATCTTGCTGCGTCGTCATCAACGAGAATGAAACAGCAGGATCTGCGCCCGGCAGCAATGAGGCCGCTGGACTCGCAGCACCCGCGAATGACGGAACCCAGCCCGCCGTTCCTTGAGTGCCCTGTGTACCTTGCGTTCCCTGTGTTCCCTGTGTGCCCTGCGCGGCGCTAAAAAAAGTCATGCTGTCACTCCGATAGATGAGAAAACGACGGTTTTACGAGACTCTGGCAGTCCTGCGCGACGCAGGGCGTCGATGAAATCTGAATTGGCGTTCGCGAGATTGCCATATCGGCGCCGCACGTCGTCCAACGTGCAGTCCGGTTCCACGGCAAGTAACTGGGCAACCACAGACTCCGCTTCGTACAACTTGCCCCGCAACGCCAATGAAATGGCTAACGAGCGATAGGCTGAGCCGTGCATGCAGTTGAGCCGGATAGATCGCTCAGCTAGCGCTGCAGCGAGATCAAATTCACGCGCGAATAGCGCCGCCGTTGAGCGCAACGAGTCGTAATAGAAACCGTATGGGTGCAAGGGAGCAAGTAACGCCGCACGCGCGGCGCACTCTGCCGCCTGCGCGGGCTGCCCAGCAATGCCGTCAGCTACCGATTTAAGAAGCCACGCAAGCGATTCGTTGGGGTTGACATCCAACGCACGTTGGTACATGGCTCTCGCGGCTGCGACATCTCCCAAAACGCCAATTTCCGCCGACCCTCGCACGGTCAATGCTAGGGCACAGTTGTCGTCGCGCGAAAGCGCCTGATCAGAAAAAGACAACGCCCTCCCGGCGTCGAATTTCGCGTTTTCGCTCCACCCTTGCACCACACGCAACACGTGCCAACGTGCGATCCACGCCAGCACATCCGGATGACGCGGTGCTCGGTCGTGCAGTGCCTCGAGCATGGGGAGCGCACGCAGAAAATCGCGATGCGCAAATCTGTGCATTGTGGAAACCGCAGAAAGGTACAACACATGACTTGCTAGGTTAGGTAGCTTTTGCGCGTTCGCGAACGACGCAGCCAGACAGACGATTTGCTCCGAAATGGCAGCTGCTACGCGTCCCACGAGTTCACCGTCTGCCGCGATC
>JAKQOD010000003.1 GCA_029565465.1 Deltaproteobacteria bacterium | reverse complement strand
CTTTCATTCGATGAAGCGTTTGTTGACCTAACCGGGACCGAGCGATTACTGGGGCCACCGCGAGATGTTGCGATCGGGATCAAAGCACGGGTGCAACGGGAGATTGGGCTGGTGGTTTCCGCCGGCGTTGCGCCGAACAAGTTTGTTGCCAAGATCGCGTCGGACATCGACAAGCCAGATGGCTTGCGGATTGTGACCGCCGAAGACCTATTGGCATTTTTGCATCCGTTGCCACTAACGCGGCTTTGGGGTGTCGGCGACGTGACAGCTGCAACCTTGCAACAACTCGGGCTACAAACCATCGGCGATGTTGCACGCTATCCCGAAAGCACGCTGATCGCCCGCCTCGGCGCTTCTGCAGGGCGCCACATCGCAGCCTTGGCGCGCGGCGAGGACGCCCGCGTTGTAGAAGCCCAAGAAATCCCCGAGTCAGTTGGCCATCAAGAAACCTTCGACGAAGATATCGACGATAGCGCCGAACTCATTCCAACGTTGCTCGACCAAGCGGACCGTATTGCAACCCGCCTGCGCCGCATGGAACTGCAAGCCACCACGGTGGTGTTGATCATCAAGTACGACGACTTTCGGCAGATCACTCGACGCGTCGGTGTCCCAGCGACCAGCGACAGCCAACGCATCATTGCCGCAGCGCTGCGCTTGTTGCAGCAAGTGCCCATCAGCGGTGCGCGCGGCGCAAGCGTTCGCCTCTGCGGCATTTCGACGACAAATCTGGTGAGCAAGCACGCGCCTAAACAATTGATGTTTGACCAAGCCGACACCGAGCGCGGCGAACGCCTCGGTGCCACCCTCGACAAAGTTGAAGACAAATTCGGCAGCGATATTGTCAAACGCGCCATTGCCCTGTCCAAGAAGTAGTCCCTGTCACTGCGACGCCGTGCTCGTTTGGAGAAGGCCCGATCCATCGCGGCCACGTTCGTTGGCGCTGCGCTTCCGGTCCTCACGTAGAACCACTACGCTGCGGTCCGGTTCTCGCGCCGCCTTCGTGGCCGCGCGCCTCGGGCCTTTTGCCAGACCAAGCGCGTTCGACTTTTAACAGCTGAAAATGTCTGTAACGGTGACGAACGGTTAACGCCACAGGAACAGTCCGATGTCTGCTGTTCAAACCCACTTGGTCAGGCTTAAAGGGCGGCGCAAACCAGACTGCAGCAGCGATCTCGGCGTGACGCAACGCAGGCGCGCGGCGCGCAAGGCGGAGCGAGAACCGGACCGCAGCGTACTTCCTGTACGTGAGGACCGGAAGCGCAGCGACAACGCAGCGCTCCGCGATGCCTGCATTGCGTCACCCCGCGCGGACGAGTTCGCAGGCGTCTAGTAGCGCCAACATTCTTGCCGCCCGTAGCCGCTCAGCACGTTCGGTCTGCATTTCAACGATATCCGCCACGCTGCGTTTGCCGGCGAGCAAGCCAAATAATTCGACCAGTCCTTTGACTTCAAAACGCTCTGGCCCAACCCGACGAGCGCGCGACGCTGAGAACCGCTGCGAACCGTTGCGCGCAAACCATGATTCGGTAACGTCGTCGGAAATCGACATAGCGCCGGCGCCAAGAATTTCAAACGCATTAAAGTCAAGCGGGAACGCTTCGCGCGGGTTTTCACGACCGACATACCAGCCAAAGCCGCCTTTGTTCCAGGTGCAAACGTCGACGATTTTCGATCGAACTTGCCGGGTCAAATGACGGAACACTTCAAGCGGCTTGAGCAAGCCCAAGCCAACCAACGTGTCGCCAAGCTTGCCACCATAGTGAGGCACCATGGCTAACGCCATCGCTAGCTCACCGTCGGAAAGCACACCTTTGCTAACGAGATAGTTGCCGAAAAGTTCGCTGGCCACGTTGGACGAAACGTATTCAGGCTGGCCGTCACGAATGTAGATTTCTTTTTTGATGCCGCCAACCGCAACCACAAGCAGCCCGGTCGCACGCGCGACCATAAGGCGGAACAACACGCGCATCGCTGGAGTTGTCGAAAAGTCACCAGCGTCTTCAGGCGTTTCGGCGATATCGGCCAATGCGGGAGGAGTTGGCGGCTTTTTCCGCGCCAATTCTTCGATCGATGGCAACTTCACATCGACGCTGCGTCCCGGTTCGATCGTCAAATCATCGAAATCGCGCATCGCTGGGTCGGGAGCCATTGGCGTCGCACTATGCACGGCGGCAGCGATCGATGGAAAACGAGCCGACAATTCTTCGGGACTCGTTGCCGGCACGTTCATGCCAGGGGACGACGATGTGGGCAAACGCGGTGCGGCTTGCGCAGCCTTTTCGCTGCTGCCCGATGCGGTTGGCATCTCCAACAACGAAAGCGCAGCTTCCGAACCATGGCCGAGCTCGTTGATGGCAGCGTCGAGCGCCGCCAAATCCAAGGCATCGGCGGAGCTGCCACCCGTCCGTAGGTCGAGAGTGTTTGTTGCGGCCATTGGTGCGGGCTCGCGAAATGTCACGGCCGGCGTTGCGGCTTTGGCAACTGTCGGCGCTGCTGCCGCAGTAGCGGTTGGCGCCTTCATCGCGTGTGGCGGATTCGTTGTCGTACGCGCCACCACGGCAACCGGCGCTGTGGCAGTGCGAGCGATCGCAGGTTGCGCTGCGACTGGTTGTACCGCTGGCGCCGGTGCCGCCCTCACTGCAAGTGGTTCGCCGGAGGTCCGCATTGCCGTCTGTTGCGCACTGCGCACAGCATCTGGCATTGGCGTGACCGTGCGAGGCACCGCCACGGCGCCTGAAGCCTCCTGCGTCACCGAAATAATTGGCATCGAATCGCCGATTTCGATTGGCGCAGGCACACCGTCGTCGGCCGGCTTCGCCGGTTTCACCTCCGGCGGTTTAGCGTCGATAAAACGACGCAATTCAATCACTGCATCGGCAATGATCTTTGGTGTCATCCGAATCCGTTGATCGAAGAGCCATTCGCCCAACGCATCACGGAATTGCCCTGCACTTTGCCAACGCTCGTCGAGATTCTTTTTCAAGCCACGACGCACAATCTCTTGCAGGCCCGGGTTGATATCGACGCCGTATTTGTCGAGCCGCGAAAGCTTGGCGTCTCGAACCATTAACAACACATCTAACTCGTTAGCAGCCGCAAAAAGCCGCCGCCCCGTTAACATTTCGGCCAATACGACGCCGACGGAAAACACATCGGAGCGCTGGTCGAGTGGCATCTCAACAACTTGTTCCGGCGACATGTAGCCGTACTTGCCTTTAAGCGTGCCGGATTTGGTGTGATGCGAGCGAGTTGGATCTTTTTGCCGCGCAATGCCGAAATCGACCAGCTTTACGTCACCGCGGAGGGACAACAAAATATTCGATGGTGAAATGTCGCGGTGCACGACACACAGGGGCTTGCCGTCTTCGCCAATAGCGTTGTGCGCATAGTCCAATGCATCCAACACTTCATGTGCAATCCATGCAGCGATATGCGGTTCGACCCGGCGCCGGCGCTGCGCGTATTCGCGCAACATGGCCAGGACATCGACCCCATCCACCAGC
>JAKQOD010000969.1 GCA_029565465.1 Deltaproteobacteria bacterium | reverse complement strand
GCTGGTGGCCGCGCTGAGCGTGGCACGATCGACGGCACCGACAGCCACCACCACAGTCGCAAGCGCGCCAGCCGACGCACCAATGCCGACCTTCGCCATCCGTCGCAACGTTCGCCGAATACTCATTGCGCCTCCGGCACCAAACGAATCACGATCTCGTTGGGATACACCATGTTGAGCTCACGCCGCGCGCGATCTTCGATGGCGCTGATGTCCGTTCGCAGCGCTTCAACTTGCGCACGTTTGGCAGCATTGTCTGCATGCAAACGCAACGCTTCGGTTTCGAGTTCGTCGAGCTGAGCCGCTAATTTCGCGGCTTTCGGATCACGAGCCAAAAATTGCGATGGCAAATAGCCAATTAGCACTACCACAACCAGCGTCATGGCAAGGCGACCGCCCCACCGTTTGGCCTTGGGCGGCACGTGCATATCTGCCAGAACCTTACGCATTTGCCACCCCACACTACGGGCGGCACAATCAGTGGGGCAACTTTTTGCCGGGCCCTTTGAGCAGATCGTAAACGCGTGAGACTGCTCAGCTTTGGGTGCGAGCTGTGCCTACATCAAACTGCGCGCTATTTGCCTTTCGGATACCCGCCTAAGCCTTCTTTGCCTGCCATTTTTAGAATGTCGCGAAGGCCGTCGCTGCCAATTTCTTTTTCCAGGTAGCTCAGCAACATGGGGCCGTTCCACGACTTGACCACCGTGCGGATGAACATCGATAAACCAAACCGCAATTGTTCATTGTGGAGGTCTTTATTGTACTGCTTGAGCAACTGCGCGAGCTGCTGCAACTCATGACCACGGTCCTGCGATGCAACTTTCGCAGCCGCCGCCGCGGGGTTGGATGATTGATCAATGTCGTGGCGCGGATCATGTGTTCGGCTGCCGTCTCGCTCATATTTCGCCATAAGCTTTATTACTACGCCTCGGCGTATTGCTTCCCTATGCTTTCGCCTTACATCGACTTAGCTTGAGCCGCCATGGAAATTAAGCATAATTTCCAGTCAGTTACGGCAGATGCTTAGGCAGATTGAGATAATAATCGAAGCGTGAAACCGACCAATTCCACCCTGTCGAACGCGGGCACAACCATCTTTGAGACCATGTCTGCGCTGGCCCGAGCGCATGACGCAGTGAATTTGGGTCAAGGGTTCCCTGATGATGTGGGCCCGGCCGCCCTCCGCCAGCTTGGTGCTGACTTCTTGGTGAACGGCCACAACCAATACCCTCCTATGATGGGCCTGCCCGCTTTGCGGCAAGCGGTGGCGCAACATGCGCAGCGCTTCTATGGCTTGACGGTCGATTGGCAGCAAGAAGTGCTTGTGACCTCGGGCGCGACCGAAGCGCTGATGGATTGTTTTTTGGGCTTGCTCGAAGTCGGCGACGAAGTCGTGCTGCTTGAGCCGGCGTATGACACGTATGCGCCAGCAATCACGCGCTTAGGCGCGGTACCGAAGGCGGTTCGGTTAACGCCGCCACAATGGGAGCTGCCACGCGCTGAGCTGGCTGCAGCGTTTTCACCACGCACCAAGTTGCTGGTGCTTAACTCGCCGATGAACCCGGCCGGCAAAGTGTTCACGCGCAACGAATTGGAATTTATTGCCGAGCTGCTGCTGCAACACGATGCATACGCCGTGTGCGATGAAGTGTATGAACACTTGATCTTCGCTGGCCAAGTTCACGTACCGTTGATGACGCTGCCTGGCATGCGTGACCGCTGTGTGCGGATTGGCTCCGCTGGCAAAACGTTTTCGATGACTGGCTGGAAAGTTGGCTACATTACGGCGGCGCCACATTTGTTGCGGCCGATTACCAAAGCTCATCAATTCGTAACGTTTACGACGCCGCCGAACTTGCAGCATGCGATCGCGGCGGGACTCGTGCTTGACGATGCCTATTTCGCTAGCCTTGGTACAACGTTGGCCGCCAGCCGGGACCGCTTGGCGGCAGGCCTGCGTGGGTTGGGCTTACCGCTGCTGACTGGCAACGGCACGTATTTCTTGGTCGCCGATGTCGCAGCGTGGATGTTGCCCAACGAAGATGACGTCGCATTTTGTGCGCGTCTAGTCATAGAAGCCGGCGTCGTAACGATTCCCCTTTCGGCGTTTTATGGTGGCGATGCGCCGCGTTCGTTGGTGCGTTTTTGCTTTTGCAAGCGCGACGCGACGATCGATGCAGCGTTGCAACGGCTAACCGCCTGGCGAGGCAAAGCACAGTGAAACGCACCGATTTTTTGACATTGCCAGCAAACCTGCCGCAGCCCACCGACGACGGCGCGTGTGATCACTTGCCCGGTGCTGCGCTACCGGAACTCGTGCTTGCGGCCACCGATGGCACAACGGTGCCATTGCGTGAGCGCACCGCCGGACCAACCGTGTTGTTTTTCTATCCACGCACTGGGCGGCCCGACGAATCAGCCCCGATCGGCTGGAACGAGATCGCAGGCGCCCGCGGCTGCACGCCACAATCGTGTGGGTTTCGCGACACCTACGTCGAGTTCCAAGCGCGAGGCGTCGCCATCTACGGAGTCAGCACGCAATCTACCGAGTATCAGCAAGAATTCGCAACGCGCATGCATGTGCCATATGCCTTGCTCAGCGACGAACACTTCGCGTTGACCCATGCGCTGCGCCTGCCAACGTTTGAATTTGCATCCATGCGCTTGCTCAAGCGGATGGCTTGGTACTGCGAAGGCAGCCGGATCGTGCAGGTGTTCTATCCGGTGTTTCCACCGGATCAGAATGCAGCCGAGGTTTTGCGCTGGCTCGTTGCACGCGAATAAATACCGGTCGCATGCCGCACCGGCGCGACACAACAGCGTATGCTGGTAGCACCGATGAGCCTGTTTGCTGGCTATCCGCACCTCGCCAACACATTCGACGAATTGTTGGACCCGCGTGCGCCATTCGACCACGCAGCGTTTCGCAGCATGCTTGATGCGTTAACGCCCGATGAGTTTGCCCGTGCGCAAGCCCTCGCCGAACGCGACTTGCTGCACTCAGGGGTGACATTCTCGGTGATTGGCGATGCCAGTGGCACCGAAAAGATTTTCCCATTTTGTGCGTTGCCGCGCGCCATCGCAGCGGCCGAATTCGCACGGCTTGAACGTGGCTTGGTGCAACGCGTAGCGGCGCTGCAGGCTTTTCTCGCCGACGTGTACGGCCCGCAGAAAATTCTCGCAGCCGGCGTGATTCCGCGTGACCTCGTGCTCGGCGCTACGACGTATCGCGCTGCGCTGAACGGCGTGGTGCCACCGCAAGGCGTGCGTATCCACATTGCGGGCATCGATCTGATTCGCGATGGCGACGGCACCTGGCGCGTGCTCGAAGACAACGTGCGCACACCGTCGGGCGTTTCTTACGTATTAGAAAACCGGGAAGTCACGAAGCGGATATTTCCGCGCATTCTCGACGCGGCCCGGGTGCATCGCGTTGATACCTACCCGGCCCAGCTCGCAGCCGCCTTGCGTTCGGTGGCACCGACCGCAACCGGCCCCGAAGAACCAACGATTGCAGTGTTAACTCCGGGCCCGTTTAACTCGGCCTACTTCGAACACACGTTTTTAGCCCGCACCATGGGGCTGCTGTTAGTACAAGCGGCCGACTTGTATGTTGCCAACGAACAAGTTTGGGTGCGCACCACGCGCGGGCCACAACGCATTGATGTCTTGTACCGGCGCACCGACGAAGATTTCTTAGATCCCGAGGTTTTCCGAGCCGATAGCATGTTGGGTGTGCCAGGTATGATGCGAGCGTATCGAGCCGGCAACTTGGCGTTGGCGAATGCCCCCGGCAATGGCATCGCCGACGACAAAGCGATCTATCCGTTTGTGCCGGACATGATTCGCTACTATCTCGGCGAAGCACCGCTGCTTGAACAAGTTCCGACGTTTGTGTGCTTGCGCGACGACGATCGGCGCTATGTGGTCGAGCACCTCGATGAGTTGGTCGTCAAAGCTGTCGACGAAGCGGGTGGTTACGGCATGCTCATGGGGCCCTCTGCATCCCGCGCCGAACGCGACGAGTTTCGCGCACGTATCATTGCCAATCCGCGCCGTTATATTGCGCAGCACCGCGTCGAACTTTCGACCTGCCCGACCTGGAACCCGGAAACCAAAACGCTGGTACCGCGTCGGGTGGATTTGCGCCCGTATATCGTGACCGGCAAACATGGCTCATGGGTGTTGCCGGGTGGGCTCACCCGGGTGGCGTTGCGGCCGGGTTCATATGTGGTGAATTCGAGCCAAGGCGGTGGCTCCAAAGACACGTGGGTGCTCAAATGATCTCGCGCGTTGCAGATCATTGTTTTTGGTTTGGCCGCTATGTCGAGCGCGCCGAAGCGACCGCGCGCATGCTTGACGCCACCTTGCGGCTGTCGCTAGACGGCGAATTATCGGCGGAAAACGTGTGGCGGCCGCTAGTCGTGGTGGCTGGGGAAGAAGCGCGTTACGCCGCGAGCGTGGCCCGGTCAAGCGAAGCGCTGTGGTCCGATCGCGATATCATCGCGCGGTTTCTGACCTGGAATCACGATTGCGGTACGGCGTTGATCAACTCGGTGCGCGCCGCGCGCTGGAACGCCCAAGCCATTCGGGATGTGCTGTCGAGCGAAGTCTGGGAAGCCACCAATGATCTCTACCTGTATGCCCGCGACCCAAGCACCGAGCAGCAGTGGCGGCAAGCGCCAACCGCGGTCTATCAACAGGTGCGCAACAAAACCCAGCTGACGTTAGGCTTGTTGCGCTCAACGATGCTGCACGACGAAGCGATGGACTTTATGTGGCTTGGCGTGCTGCTCGAACGCGTGAGCCAAACCGCCCGCTTGCTCGACGTTCATCATCACACGTTGGTGCATGTCGACGGCGATAGCCCGGTGATCAAAACCGCGGTGTGGAGCGCGTTATTGCAATCCTTGTCCGGCACCGAAGCCTTCATGAAACGCCATGCCGGCCGCGTCAGCTCCGACGGTGTCGCGGCATTTCTGATCTTCGAACCGCAATTTCCGCGCTCCGTAGCGTATTGCATTTCGAGTGCCCTGTCGCGGCTATCAGACATTCGGCCACCGCACGAAGAACATCTGCCAGGCGGCGCCAGCTTGATGCGCCTGTCGGCATTGCAAGCATGGCTTGCTGCGCAACGCCGCGTGCCTGTGGCGGAAATCGATGTTCATGCATTGCTGACGCGCGTGGTCGAAGCGGTGCACGCCATCTGCGATGATCTCGCAGCCGAGTTGTTAGGTGCGGCAGCCTCCGACAGCAATTCGAACCAGTAGACACGCGCATGTTCACTTCTGATATGCTGGTGTGCAATGCGAACCAAGTGGCACAACGTGCGATGGCAACGAATGAGCTTGATGGCGGTGATTGCCGTCGCCGCAGTAGGGTGTTCATTCGCAGCATCGTCAGCCACGCCCGATGGTGACGACACGATTGTTGATGGCGATCAGCCAGGCAGTTGGACTGATAATGCTAACGACGGCTTCCCTGGTGGCACCACGGATGGTGCCACCATTGACGCAGGCCGCCTAACCAGCCGCGGCTATGCGTTTGGTGGGCTGCACGCCACCGCGTACGACGTGCGCCTCTTGGATAATCAAGACGAAACGTTTGCGATGGCGCTCGGCCGTATACCCACTACCGGTGCCGTTGGCGAACGACTTGGCATGGATGTTAGCAATGACTGGGGTTACGGCCATCCCGCCAGCCTCGGGTTACGCAACCGCAACGACCAACTCAGCGTGATCTTCGATGGCGACATCTGGCTCGATAGCGGCAACCAGCAGCTTGGCATGGTGGCCGATGATTACGGCTTTGTCGAGCTCGACCTAGGCGCGGGGTTCACCCGAGTCATTGCGGCGCGCTACGATGCCAATGGCAACGGGATGATCGATGTGCCACGCGCTGGCTGGTACCCTATCCGCGCAGTCATCGCCGAAGACAATTTTATCGCCCAGTTTAAGCTGCTGCTCAACGGCAGTAATCTGCCACCAGCGCAGCAGCGTTGCCGCGTCGACCAGTTGCATGGCTGGCACGTCCAAGGCTTCAATGAATACTTGCCAAACAACGCTGATGCGGCTGCAACAAGTTTGCACCCAAGCTCAATCGATGAAGATTGGCAATACAACACACCTGATTCCGACATCATCGCCCAAGGCAACTACGATCGTTTCATGCTGCGCTACGCGGGCCAAATCAAAATTGAAGTTGCGGGCAGCTATCAATTTGGCTTGGCGGTCCAAGACAACGGCGACGCGCGCCGGCTATGGCTCGATGGTGACTTGGTTGGCGGTAAATGGGGTGATGCGCCAGCCATGGCGCCCCGCACGCTAACGGCAGGCTGGCATGACGTGGTTGTTGATTTTGCTGAATGGAACGGCGGCCTCGCAGGCATCAAGCTCACCCTGGATGCAGCACCAAATGGCGTGGCGCTGGGTGTCGTACCAGCATCCATGATACGGCCGGTGTTGCGCCGCGGCCGCATCGTAGCCTCGTATGGCGACCCCAATTACGTCACGGTAAACGATCAACAAACCGCGGCTGCGTCGATGCGTATGCTAGCGCCGGGCGCGAAAGTTGAATCGTTGTATGCCGAATACGTGAATCTGCAGCCGCGCGCCAATGAAATGACGTGCGGCGTGGTGCGCCCCGACGGCAGCGTTGAAAGTCTGGGCCGTCCACAAAGCAACTACAACGCCACCGAATTCAATAGCAATCGCAGAGGCAGCGCTGGCATGTTGGTGAGCGGCAACGACGCTGCAACCTGGCGGCTGCAATGCACCGACGACGTTGCTACCCAAAACAGTGCGTTTCGGCAAAGCTTTCTCGCCATCGAATATTTCGGCGGCAATGCGCCACCGTTTGCGTCGACATTTAGCTTTGTGTCGCAGCCGCACAACGTCGCGGGCCTCGTCGGCATCACCAGCGTCGACGTAACCCCGCATGGTGCATTGCCCAGCGATGCAACGGTGGCGGTTGATGTACGCGCCGCAGCCGACGAAACCAGCCTGACGCAAGCCACTTGGCAGCCGCTCATCGCAGGTACGTCGCTGCCCACCGTTGGCCCAGCGCTGCAATACCGCGTCACGGTTACCAGCGACGGCTGGAATCAAATCGAGATTGATCAAATCAAGCTGAACTACCGGTTCAAATAGCGCACCGCTCGCAGTACTGTTGCGCGCGCATGCCTAATTTGCTCGCCATGTCGTTTGAAGGCGAACTTGCGCCGTCGTTTTCGCTTGATTGCCTCAACAGTGGCAAAACCCTGCCCGACGGCTGGGGGCTTGGTTATTATCCAGCAGGTGAACCGTCGGTGGCCGTGCTCAAAGAGCCGGCGCCAGCCCAGCATTCGTTCCGCAGCAAGCTGGCCGAAGCCTGGGAACAAGTTGAGTCCACGCTGTTTGTGATGCACATCCGCCACGCAACCTGGGGCGCAGTCTCCGACGCCAACACGCAACCGTTCACGAGGTCATGGGGGCGCCGCGACTGGATGGTGGCCCATGCGGGTTCGCTCGACCACAAGCCCGACCCCGACGGCGATCACGCGGTGTTCGAGCCAGTCGGCTCGACCGATACCGAACAAGTGTTTTGCACCTTGCTCAATCGCTTGGTCGCCAAAGGCTACAAAAGCCTAATGGACGCAGACCTCGACGAACTACATGCGCTGTTGTGCGAAATCAACTTGTCGGGTGAACTCAATCTATGTCTCACCGATGGCCGCGATTTGTTGGCCTACGCCGATCGCCGCGGCACGGCATTGTGGATGGCGGATCTGCGCCCACCGTATGAGCGCATCACGTTTGGCGACGACGACCTGACGCTCGACTTAACCCGCCGCGGCGCCAAGAGTCGCAAAGGCGTCATCGTTTGCACCAACCGGTTGCGGCCCGGCGATGATGATGCCACCCACGCGCTCAACTGGAAACAATTCCAGCCTGGTCAACTAGTTTTGATTCGCCAAGGTGCCGTGGTAGCGGAGCGCGGCGCCGACGCCCCTGCCCGCCTGACAGCGCAACGCTTGCCCCGCCCAATCAAAGCCGAACGAAAACGGCTACGAGTTACCCATCGCACGCACTACACCTACAAAGAGCCGATCGAGCGCTCCATGCATGTGCTGCGGCTAGCGCCAATGCATGACCGCTTGCAAACCTTGGTCACGCACGATCTATCGATTTCGGTGCCGGGCCATGCGCGCGACTACGACGACGTTTTTGGCAACCGTGTGCGCCGGTTGATGGTGGAAACACCGTTTACCGAAATGAAGATCGAATCGATCAGCGACGTGCAATTGCTCGATGTTGATCCGTTGTCGTTTCGGCCTTTGCGATCGCGCTCGACGATTCCGCTGGCCTGGATGCCGTGGCAACGCCAAGCGCTCAATCCGTATTTGTTGCCACCGGAGTTGCCAGAATCAGAACTGGCCGAGCTCGTCGAATACGCGATGAGTTTCGTCAAACGCAACGACTACGATTTGATCGATACCTTGCTCGATATCAACGAAACCATCTTTCGCGAGTACAAATATCAACAAGGCAGCACGAACTTGATGACCACAGCGTTCGACGTTTATGTCAATCGGCGCGGCGTCTGCCAAGACTTCACTAACTTGTTCATCTGCTTGGCGCGCTTGCTCAACATTCCTGCGCGCTATGTGTGTGGGTATTTGTATTGTGGCCCAGCGATGGCCAACCAAGTACAAGCCCAAGCCTCGCATGCGTGGTTGCAGCTGTACTTGCCGGAAGTTGGCTGGAAAGGCTTCGACCCAACCAACGGCGTGTTGACCCAAACCGATCACGTGCGGGTCGCCATTGGCCGCAACTATTCGGATGCGACGCCAACCAGTGGCACCATCTTCGTCGGTGCAGTCGCCGGCGAGACCCTCAATGTTGACGTTCGCGTTGAACGCATCGAGTAGCGAGCGGCGCTATGGCGGCGGTGGGCAGTCCACTGGACAGATGCGATAGTTTTCGAGGGCTGGGTTGCAAAGCCCATCGCCGCAATGCGGCAACGACGGAGCGCACGGCTCGCCGGCAACACACAGCGGACGACAGCGCGCAGCGCAATCGGGATCAGCACCTTCGTTGGTCGGCCCGACGCCACACCCAAGCAATGCATCACCATCGCTGTCGACCGCAGCATCGCAACGGTCGGGCGGATCGAGCAACGTCGAAAACGACAGCTTCCAGGTTTCGTTGGTGGTGGTCGCCGCCGCAAACGACGCGCGCCAAAACGGATTAAACGTCGGCGTCACGGCGCCAAACCTCACGATTTCACCGTGCATCGCATCGTAGGCGATCGCCGTTGCCAGCGCGCCGCCGCGGGTCAGCGTGCGCTGCGGGGTCCACGTGGTGCCGTGGTAGGTCCAAATTTCGCGATCCGTCACCGCCACTACGACCTTACGCCGCACGTCAGCTACTAACGGAGCGCCTAGCGGTGGTGCCTGCACAGTTTGGATTTTTGCCCAGTTCGCCCCGTCGTACTCCCACGTCTCCACATCAAGATCATTGCTGCTCGTACTCAAAATGATGCGCTGCCGCCGAGGATCATAGGCCATAACGCTGTTGCTGCTATACGGTGGCGTCTGCGCGGTTGTGATGCGCGTCCAAGCCGCGCCATCAAATTCCCACGTATCCAACGGCACAATGGATGACGCCCCCAAACCGCCAAATACGACAACTCGTTGCCTGCGGTCGTCGTAGGCAAACGCTGCGTTTGAACGCGCAGGCGGAGAATCAGCTATCGGCAGCAAGGTCCAGGACACACCATCAAATATCCAGGTCTCAGCCGACGGCACATTACCGGCGCCGCCAAACAGCACAACACGCTGATGTGCAGCG
>JAKQOD010000966.1 GCA_029565465.1 Deltaproteobacteria bacterium | reverse complement strand
ACCGAAGGCAAAAGCAATTCGCCTGGCGGTCCACATAGCGGTGCGCCAGCTGACCCGCGCTTAGCCTGGTCGGAAGGCTTTGCAACGTATTGGGCGTGCAGCTTGCAGAATCAGCCGATCTATTCGGATTCTAATGCGAGTGGTGGCTTCTTTGACAACATCGATACCGCCACCACACGTGCCAATGCCTCCAACGGCTTGACC
This sequence comes from Deltaproteobacteria bacterium, assembly GCA_029565465.1. Classification (GTDB taxonomy): domain Bacteria; phylum Myxococcota_A; class Polyangia; order Haliangiales; family Haliangiaceae; genus JABFXX01. The sequence continues at coordinate 18,685 of JAKQOD010000966.1, read as the reverse complement.
CAAAACGTTAGCGAAAACATGGTCTCGCAAATTCTTTGGGATCTCGGCGACACCACGAGCAAAAACGGCGCCGACGACGACATGGTGTCCAACGCTAATCACCTCAACGTCGGCAACATCCAAGCAAGCTATCTGCTCAACGCAAACCTGCGCAACGTCGGCACCCAAGGTGTCGACTTGGTCGATTTCCTCGACGGTTGGTTCTTGAAGCAAGGCTTGAGCAGCTGCGCTGGTGTACGGGATATCGTGACCACCAAACGGTTGTTCCCGTACGACTATGCAGGCCCAGGCGGCGCGTGTCCGTAAGCAACCCATGAAGGTGCGTGCTTGGCAGCCGTGGGCGATTGTTGCCACCTTGCTTGCGCTGGCAGCGTTCGTTGCGTGGCGGCGTTATGCGTTCTTAGCGGAGTCGCCGTTTCCGTTAGGGATTGACGGCTATTTTTATCCAATCCAACTGCGTTCCATCATGGAAACGGGTTGGCTCGATAGCCCCGCGTCACCGCTTGCCTTCTTTCTGATGGTGCCATTTGCGTGGGCCACCGATCCTATCGTGGGCGCCAAGCTTGGCGCCGCCGTGTGGTGTGCGGCTGCTGTATTTCCGGCCTATGGCGTTGCGGTTCGGTTGTCCGGTTTTCGGACGACAGGCCTGGTAGCGGCAGCGCTCGTGGGCCTTTGCCACGGCGGGTTTTATCTCACCATCGAGTTTGTCAAAAACGGCATCGGCATCACGGTAGCGCTGAGCTTGTTGTGGCTGCTGCTGCGCACGCTTGAGGCGCCGTCACGCGGGCGCTGGCTGAGTTGCGGCGCTGCCGTGGTCGCCGCATCGTTCACCCACAAGATTGCAGCACCGTTAGCGTTGCTGTTGGCCGCTCCGGCAATACTCGTCACGCTACGCAACCGGCAGCAATTGTCGCGCAATAATGTGTTGGGTGGCACGGCGACCTTCATCGTTGTCGCCACCTTCATTGTCGTCGCGGCGGTCGCTGTCCGCGCCGGCTGGAGCGAGTTGCGCATCCTGTTTTCAAGCCGCGCGTACTGGGATTTGCCGGCGCTTGCGCTGCCTCGTAAGTCACTGATGATGGGCCATGAGCCGTTGTACGGCGCAATCGCGGCGATCATCATCGTGCTTGGCGCGATCGGCTTGTGGCTCAGCCCGTGGTTGCGCCAGCGCTTGCACGTCGTTACCGTTCAGCAACGGGTGGCACTCGTGACCACCCTCGCATTTGCAGCATTTGCCTTATTCCTGGCCGTGCCTTGGTTGGATGCAGCCAACCCGCAAGGCTTAACGTTTCGGCTGCGCATCTTGGCGTTCGTGCCGCTCGCCATGTGCACGGCGGTTGCCGTGGCGTGGCTGGCGCGCTTCGTCGCGAGTATGTTCGAGGCGCCACCCGTATCGTTGGCACCAGCTATCGCAAGTGTCGCTGCCGCCGCTGTACTTTGGTGGTCGCCAGCGCGCATCGAAGAAGGTGTGGTGGTAGCCCATCCGGCGATGGTTGCCGCCATCACCGGCTTGCAGGATCAGGTTCCGGCTGGGGTATTTGTAATCGTACCCGAACGCCATATCGCCTTCATGACGGCTTGGTACACCCGTGCGCGCGTGCGGCTGCGGCCCGAAAGTGCGCCTGAAACTAACCGGATGAGGCTAGTTACCCTTGCTTTCATCGGTGTGGGCAGTGCGCTTGAACACGCTATCAATGTAGCTCGCAGCGAGCCATCCGTGATTGCACCGCTTGGGACACATCCTTTACATATCAATGGGTTAGTTCTCATTTCAGAACCGACGTGGAATTGGATTCTCCAAACGTTGCCACCGAATCTGCGTGCTCGGCCGCTGGCCTGGCCAACCATTTGAGATCTTTTCCTAGTACTTATTTTCTCAGAAATACCCCTACGACACCCGATGACTAACCTACCGCGCTCTGCCGCACTAGCCACCTTACGCGTAGAGTGACCGCCATGGCGAAGGCATTGAGTGTGGTTGTGGTCCACCCCGAACCGAAGACAGCTGTGTGGTGGGCGCAAGCGTTTGAAGGCGCTGGCTTTCGCACGATCGTCAACGACAGCATGATCGGCGCGATCGGCGCCATGCGCCGCCAGCAAATCGATGCCATCGTGGTGCTCTCCAACCGCGCCGACATCACGCGCGCCGAGGGCTTTTTGGCGGATGGCGAAGACTTGCCATTGTGTGTTGTGGTTGGCGGCGGCACCGAACAGTTGGGTTTGCGCTCGCGCTCGGTCATGGTGGCCGACAGCGACACCGCGCCAGCTGACTTAGTGCCGTGCATCCGCACCATGGTTGCCTTGGTCGTCCCCGACGATCGCTTCCGCACCCTGCCGCTGCGTGCACCAGGGCGCATCGCAGCTAACAAGTTCACCGCGTGGCTCACTGGGCCAGTGCGCTCGCGCTCGTATTCAGCGTGGCACTAGCAACAACGGTTACTCTGCAGTAACGGTTGCCGACGGCAATGGCGCGGGCGTTTCTTCTCCAAGCAAACGCTTGATCCGTGGTGCAACCATCAGCAGCACGATGCCAACGACGGTCGACATCCCGATGAGAAACAAGAACAAGAACCACTTGCCTTGTTTCTCGGCGACTTCGCCTGCCCGACCAGCAAGATAGTACCCAATCGAAATGGCGAGAAACCAAATGCCCATGACCATGCCAGCCATGCGCTTGGGTGCCAACTTCGACATACTCGACAAGCCTACGGGCGAGACGCACAGCTCAGCCATGGTCGAGAAGAAGTAGAGCGCAAACAAGAACAACGGCGAAATTTTCGAGCCGTTGTCGATGATCGACAAAGCCGGCAGCATCACGATGAATGCGCATGCGTTGAGCAGCATGCCTATGCCGAACTTGGTCACAGCCGTCGGTTCGCGTCGGTGACGATTGAGCGTGAGCCACAAGGCTGCGAACAGCGGAGCCAACAGCACGATGTAGGCCGAATTGATCGATTGATAGTACGTGGCCTCAAAGGTCATTCCGAAGAGTTCCGGCTCAGCATACTTTTCAGTAAAGAGATTGAGCATACCGCCGGCCTGTTCAAACACGCCGAAGAACGCAATACAGCCAATAAACAAAACGATCATCGCGACCAAGCGACGCCGTTCACCTTCATCTTGGGCTTTTTGCCACATCATGACGAACAGTACGAATGCAGCGGTCGAAAGAATGATCCCGAATGCGTCAGCAACCGCCGACTTTGAAGCGAGCACATCGGTCGCAATCAATATGCCAAAGATGACCGGCACCAGCACGACGCCACCGAGGACAATGTAAAGCTTTGTGACATCCTGTTTGGCGACAACTGGGTCAGTTGGAACAGTTGGATACTTGCCGGCGTCGCCAAGGAAACGTGATGCGTACGCAAACCAGATAACGCCAGCTAACATCCCGATTGCGGCAAGGCCAAAACCGAAGTGCCAAGCATGATTTGGATCAATGCCTGATTCAACTAACCATGCACGAAAGCCCTTACCTTGCGCCAAGTAGCCGCACAACCAAGGTGCAATGCCAGCACCGAGATTGATGCCCATATAAAAGATCGTGAAGCCACCGTCTCGACGAGGATCATCCTTGCTGTAAAGCTGCCCAACGATCGTACTGATGTTTGGTTTGAGCAAACCGGTACCAAGTACGATCAACCCAAGCCCAAGATAGAAGGTTCCGTTGGCCGGTAACGCATTGACGATCGCGCCGAAACCAGGAATGGCAGGCAGCGAAAGTGCAATGTGCCCAAGCATGATCAATACACCACCGACCAAAACGGCTTTGCGTTGGCCCCAGAAGCGATCGGCGATCCAACCGCCAGGCAAACTCATCAAATAAACGCTTGCGCCGTAAAGGCCGTACACGATGCCAGCATTGGCTGCTGACATTCCCATGCCGCCTTTTGCGACCGCCGTGGCCATATACAGCGCGAGAAATGCGCGCATGCCGTAGAACGAGAAGCGCTCCCACATTTCAGTGAAAAACGCCGTGGCGAGCCCAAGGGGGTGGCCAAAAAAGCGCTTATCGTTTGCAGTTCCAGGATCCGCGGCACCATCGCGCGAAGGGTCAATTGCCATAGCGGCGCAGACTATCAGCGGTGAGGGTTCAAGCCAAAGCGGTTTGCGCAACGTGTGGTGCATTTCCTGACAATGCGCTCGCTCAAACGACACTAGCTGCTGGGTCGGTTGTCTCCAGGGAAGCGATGACCTCAAGCTAACCATCTGAAATCATGTACTTGCCAGGTGCGGCGACAGCGGCACAAGCGTTGCAATACTTGTAAGCTATGCAACAACGCGCTTGGCTACTGGTTGCTGCGCTGCTTGGCGGTTTTTCGCTGCCAGGCTGTTTGGACGAGGCCGAAGCGCCAAGCCAAGCTGATGCGCAACTAACCGCGGACAGACGGGTTACCACCGACCTTGGGTTGCTGTCTGACGCCGAGTTTTTCGCACGCCTGCAGTACGCCGCCGTCGAGGTTGGCAGCACGCCTGATGTGACCTGGGCGCAGAGTTCATATTTGGCAACGCTCGACATGATCGACTCCGTCCGGTTGGCAAGTGACCATCGCGCTGAGCTGCAATTGTTTTTGCTCGACGACGAACGCTACCTTGCCGAGTACCGTGAAACCAAATGGTCGGCGACCACGCCGGGATGGCGGGTGACTGAGCGGCGTTTCATTGACGGTGCGTATGCGCTCGCTGCTGCTGGCCAGCTCAGGCTCGACGGCCTCGGCACCGCCAAGCGGACCATGGTGCAAGGCCGCGCGGCGCTTGTGGTTCGGATCGACCGTGACATCGTTTCGGCTGGAATCCGTGACGCTGCGTTTGTTACACAACAAGCACTATCGAGCGCTGAGTACCAACCGCGCTAACACAGGCACGTCGTCGCCGTGCGACACCTGCGACAGCGTGAAAGCCGCGCTGAGGTGCGCCGATCATCGGCCCAGGGCGTTGTCATAGCAATTGTCAGCGGGCTTTTGCTTGCAAACCTGCCCCGATTGCGAAAAGTTCACCTCATGAAGAAGACACTCGTTGGTACTGCCGCGCTTTTGCTGCTCGGCGCCACCGCCTGCAACGTTTCGACGCCGTCGTTCACGTTTAAATACGCTGAGAAACGCGGCCGGTTGAATTCGAATGGCTTGCGGTTTGTGATCATCCCCGATAGCTCGACCCAACTTGCGGAAGTAGATGTTCGCTACCAAGTTGGTTCACGCGAAGATCCGATCGGCAAAGCAGGCATCGCTCACGTGGTTGAACACTTGATGTTTCAACTGCGGCCACCGGTAGTGAACGATGCCGGTGAAATCGTCGCGGCCGAAACCCCGCCGATGATGCAGCAGATCAACGACAAAACCACGTTCTTCAATGCGTATACCAACTGGGATACGACGCACTACCAAAACACCGCGATGGCCGACCGCGTTGAAGAACTGCTAGCGATCGAATCGCAACGCATGTTGCTCAAGTGTCAAACCGTAAGCGAAGAAGAGTTTCTGCGCGAACGCGAAGTTGTGCGCAACGAAATTCGCCAACGCGGTGGCACCGCCGAAGGCCAAGTGCCTCAGCTCGTGATGTCGTCGATGTATCCCAAAGGCCATGCGTATGAACGCATGATCGGCGGCGACGATGCACAGCTGACGTCGATCACGCTCAAAGACGTGTGCGACTTTATGGATAAGTACTACACCCCCGACAACGCCACGGTAATCGTCGCTGGCGGTATTGATGTGGACAAAACGATCAATGCCATCAGCGGCTTGTATGGCAACATCAACCTCGACCCGACTGGCAAAAAGATTAACATCACTGCGCCACGCAAAGAGGTTGAGCCGATCAAGATCACCCCAACCAAGGAAGTGATCGACCTCGACATCGAAAAACCAATGCTCGCCGTGTCGTGGGCATTACCACCAGCCAACACGCCGGAAGGCGAAGCTGCGCAATACGGCATCAACAGCGTATTTTTCCGCACTGCATCCAAAGCGCAACAATACGATTTTGCAACCAGCGTTTCGCCTGCCATCCTCGGCGGCCAACTCGCACCGATCTTCACGCTCATCATCGAACTCAAGAGCATGAAGAACTACGACGAAGCGATCGAATTTGTGCGCAAAGCCGCGAAGTCAGCGTACCGCGGCTTCGACGAAGGCAGCAAAGAACAAATCGAAGAAGGCCAGAACGTGGCCAAAGCTGACTTCATTGCCGGCCTCGAACCGCTGGCGTCACGCACCAATCTGATCGGCGACGAAGTGCAATTCAACACCAAGTTCGATTTTGATTCGAGCGACGTGTACATGTTCAAGCTGCTCGACAAGTACGGCCAATTCGACGGTGAAAAAGTCGCTAGTGCCGTCAAACGCGCGATCGATCCAAACAAGATGCGGATCGTGGTGTTTAAGCCGAACAAAGAAGGCATCAAAGGCGACGTCCGCGCCAAAGTAAAATTCGAGCAAAAATCACACGATTCGCGTGAAGTCGTCGACGTAGATCCAGCCGAAGCCAAAAAGCCAATCAAGCTGCAAAAAGACATCAAAGGCCTCAGCGCCGCGCAACGCTTCACGCTTGGCAATGGCATGAATGTGGTGTTGTTGCCAGTCAAATCGATGCCGCTGGTCGCAGCCAACCTGATGTTCAACAACGCTGGCGATGCCGCAACACCAAATGAACCAGCCGTTGCTAGCGCCGCTGCGCGCTTCTTGGCGCTGCCGCTTGATGCCGAAGCTTTCCAACGCACCGGTATCGGCGTGCGCTGCCGCTCCGACGAAGATATGGCCGTCTGTAGCACGCATGGCATCAACATCTACCTCGACCTGATGCTCAACGGCCTCGATCGCCTGATCGTCGCTGGCGAATACAACCAAAGCCAAATCGAAGGTTATCAAAAGAACCTGAAGAACAATTACGACCGCGCTGCGATCGAAAGCGACGAGTTCACGCGGCAAATGCAATCCGCGCTGTTCGGGCCAGATCACCCGTACACCAAAACCGCGATCGAAACGCCGGAGTTCGCTAGCAAGCTGTCGAAAGACCGGCTCGATTCCTTCCGTCGCGCCAACTACGTCGCGGGCAATGCAACCCTGGTTGTTGTCGGCGATTTCGATCCAGTGCAAGCTGAAAAACAAGTGCGCAGCGTCTTCGGCGGATGGGGCAAAGGCACCCCAGCGCCAGCGATGAACACGGCGCAATACCAACGCTCGGGCCCGGCTTTCATTGGCGTGATCGCCAAAGAAGAGCCGCAGCTCCAAGTTGCGATTGCATATCCTTCGCCGGCCGGCCTTGATGGCCAAGGTGGCGCCCGCCGCGTGCTCACTGAAATGTTGAATTTGCGGATGGGCGACGTTCGCTTCAAGCTTGGCGCAACCTATGGCGTATACGCTCGGTTGGCTTCACATGAAGGGCCATCGAATTACGAAATGGGCGGCACGGTTGACGCCCCACGCGCTGGCGAAGCCATCAAAGCGATGCGCAACGGCGTGAACATGCTGCGCAGTGACGATAGCTTTAGCCCGGTTGAGTTCGTCCGGGCCCGCAAAAAAGTTCTGCAAAGCTTGCTGGGCTTGTCGACGGTGACGCAAGAACTCGCGATGCGCCTCACCTCGATGTCGAAGTTTGGCTTGGCGCCAACCTACTACAACACGCTGTTGCAACAAGTGGCCGCAGCGTCGCCTATCTTGCTCAAGTCGATGGTTGCGTCGGAACTCAATCCGAACAACGAAGTTGTGGTGGTCAAAGGCACCCGCGAGCAATTGGAAAAAGCGTTCAAAGACGCTGGCATCACCGACGTGAAATACGTCGAACCAAAGCTGAAGTAAGCACCGGGTCGCGCGGCACGCCGGGCCGTTAACGCAGCAATTCCGGCAACGCACCTTGCAGCGAAATCAGGTTGCCATTGGCGCTGCGCACCGACGACAACCCAAAGCTGTTGTCGGCTTGCCCCATGACTTGCATCAGGCTCACGAGCAGCCGATTGTGAGCGGGCCCGACGTTAGCGTACCCAGCAAGCGGGCTGCCGTCGGTGCGGGGATAGCGTACGTAACGGCCAGTGTTTAGTTTGCCGTTGCCACCACCTGCGATCACCGCAAACGCATCGTGGTGATAGTGGGTAGGCGTGGCTAACTCAGTGAGCCAAACCACCGCCGTGTGATCGAGCATGGTGCCGTTGCCTTCAACGACAGAGTCGAGTTGCTCAAGCAGATAGGCGAAGTGGTTGGCGTACCAAACGCCAAGATCTGCCATCGCGCGCTCGGCTTCGGGCTCGTAATTCGCACCGCAGGTGCTGCCGCCAGCGATTGATCGATGGGCGTAGCGATGCACGGTAGCGTCGGCGGGATATCCGAATTCGGTGCATTCTGGCACCGGCGCCACAAAAGTAACCACGCGCGTCAAGTCACAAGCGAACGCAAGCTTGATGATGTCCATGAATTGGGTGATGCGATCACCGGCAGGCACAAACGAAGGATCGCAGGTTGCCGACGCGCCAACGCCGAGGCTGAGCTCCAAGTTGCGCACGAAGTCGCGATGTTGCTCAAGCCGTTGTTTGCCCGCAGCGTCGAGCTGCGGTGCCAAAAAATCATACTCGCGCGCAACTGCGTCGAGCACCGAAGGCCGCAAGCCGTTGAGCACCTGCTCGCGGCTCGGCGTTTCGCCGGTGGGCGGCGGCACGTACAGCCCCATTAAATCGCTAAACGCAACCAGCGGATCCGCAACCTTCGGAGCGGCTTGGCCGGGCCCCAGAAACGAAAACGGCGAGACCCCTGCCACCGCGGAATAATCAAAACCGTAGACGCGCGAGCCAAACCGGCCAGGCGCCCCGGTGCGGATCGCCAGCTCTTGATCGATCGATCGCGCCCCGCCGGTGCAAGGCACACCAACGTTTTGTTGCACCACATTGCCGGTCAACAATCCAGCCACCGCAATCGAGTGATTGTTAATGTCGCCGCCGGTGCGCATGGCTTCGGCGATATTGTGCAGATTGACCACGTTGGCCAAGCCTTCGGTCACCAGCAGCCGATCGCGATACGGGTGCAACGGCCGCAGCATTTCACTGAACTCACCGCGGGCCATCGGCAGCAAAGGCCGATCGAGAAATTGATCAGGGGGTACATTGCCAAAAGGCATGTTCCACGACTTCGGCGTATGGCCGTGGGCCGTTACAAAAAACACGATACGCGTCGGCGGCGTTGCATTGCCAGCGGCGGCTAAGAATCGGCGCACCTGCACGGGCGCCATACTAGCTAGCGCCCCGAGCCCTAATGCTTTGAGTAGCTGTCTGCGGTTCATGGTGCAACTCCTGCCGTGCTACCGACGATGCGCATGCGAAACGTATTGGAGGTGACAATCGCGAGTAACAACTGGCGAATGTCGCCTTTGCTAGCCATGAACTGGTCGGTAAGGTCGCCAATCAAACTGGCTTCGTCGTCGGTTGCAGCGCGCCCCAACGCGTAGCGCAACCATTGTTGCGACGCACAATGGTAGACCTCGCGGCTGCGCTGCAACGCTGCGGAAAACTCGATGCCACCCGCAAAAGCACCGTCGATATCAGTGCCAAACAAGCGGCTCGCCACGTCGATGGTGAGGCCATGCTCTTGGGTCACAAAGCGGCCGGCAGCATTGTAGTTTTCAAATCCAAAACCAATGCCGTTGAGTGCACGGTGACATTCCCGACAGGCCGGCGTTGACGTGCGATCTTCAAACAATTGGCGATTGGTTTGCGGCCCGATACGTGGATCTTGGACCGGCATGGATAGATCGGCGTCGGGCGGCGGCGGCGCTGGCAACCGACACATCATGCGCAACAGGATGGCGCTGCCGCGCACCGGCGGCGACGTGCCGCCACGATGCGACGTGCCCGCTAAAAAAGCAGCGCGAGTCAACAAGCCAGCGCGTTGCTCCGCAGGCAAAACGGTTTCGGCCCATGCGTCCGCAGTGGCGGGCGCCGGCACGCCATAGATGCGCGCCATTTCAGCGTTGACCCAGGCACTGCGACTGGTCAGCAAATCGGCCAACGTGCCAACCCGCAAGAACGAATGCTCGACGAAGAGCTGCGATTCCTGCAACACTGACGTTTTGGTATCGGCCGTCCAAGCCTCATCAATGGCAGGCGTTCGATAGTCGTGCTCGTCGTTGAGAATGCGATCGAGGGCCAGCCACTGCCGATGAAAATCCCAAATCAAACGCGCAGCACGCGGATCGGCCAGCATCCGCGTCGCTTGTTCGCGAATGCTCGCAACCGTCTGTAATTCGCCGCGTGCAGCCGCAGCCAACAATTCGTCGTCGGGAACGCTCTCCCAAAGGAAGAATGATAGCCGGCTTGCCATCGCGTAAGGTTCAACCGGCGCGGTACCGCTCGGCGTGCCATCAAGCACTAACGGCGGCTCTGGCCGATAAAGAAATTGCGGCGACTGCAACATCGCGCTGAGGCTCAGCTGCACGGCGCCAGGAAAATCCACGCTCATCGCCCACGCCGTCAGCTTACGCAAAAAGCGATCTTCCTCTTCAGCCGTCAAGGGTCGGCGGAACAACCGAGCACCAACCGTGCGAACGAACTGCGCGCTGCAGGCCGCCGCTTCGCTTGGGGTAGCCCAACTGGCACAACCAGTGAGCAATCGAACCGCAGCATCGTCTTTGGTAGCCGCACTCGCATAAAGATTAGCGACTGCTTCAACCCGTGCAATCCGCAAATCCGATGGTTGCTGCGCTTGAACTTCATTTTCGAAACCCGCCACCGCGGTGTCTGCCGGCAACGGTGGCAATTCCACCGCAACCGTTGGGAACAAGTCAGTCAACGCATATCGATATTCAAGATTACTCAAGCGCCGCAGCGGTGCGGGGCCAACCGCGGCAATATTGTCACCACATGCAACTGCTGCGACCAATAGCCATGCCAAACGCTTCATGCCCCGACGAACCTAGCACGCACTAGCGCACGCGCGGAATCGAAAAGCCAATGGTGGTACCGCTTGTCGTAGGGACCAACATCGCGTGGCCACCGTGCTGGCGTGCAACCGCAGCGACAAACGCTAGCCCCAACCCGGTTTGCGACCCCGGCGTGCTGCCACGAAAAAATGGTTCGAAGATCCGCGCTTGTTCTTCGGCGGGCACGCCTGGCCCGTCGTCATGGACCAACACCTCAACCTTGGCCGCCGTTACGGCAACGGTCAGCGTCACTGCGCTATCAACGGGCGCAAACCGCACTGCATTATCAACGATGTTTTCGAGGGCTTGGGTCAACAAGAGGCGATCACAGTTCACCGTAACGTCCACCGCGGCAGGCGCCACGATGCGAATACCTCTGGCAGCGGCCCCATGCTGTTGGCGTTCCAACACCTCGGTGACCAGTGGCATCAGCTGCAACGGTTGCAGTTCGACGGTTTGTGATCGCAGGCTTTCGAAGTCGAGCAACTTGCGAGCGAGTAACGTTAACCGCGCCGTTTCGGTATTCGCCATTTCGAGCGCGGCTTTGAGTTCGGCGTGCTCGCGTGGCCGGCGCAATGCCAGTTCGATCTCGGTGCGCAACACGGCCAACGGAGTACGCAGTTGATGGGCAGCATTCGCCAAGAACTGTTCTTGGGCTTGCTGTTGATGATGCAGGACGCGCGCGGTTTCGGTCAACACCGTCGATAGTTCGGCCAGTTCATCGGGCGCAGGTTGTTCACCTCCACCATCGGGCGGCAAATCACCTTTGCGAATGATTGGCCCCAACGCAATCAAGCGCTGAATGCGGCGTACCAAGCGCCGCGCTTGCAGCAGCAAGATTGCACAAAGCAACAACGCAATCACGGCCATCGTGAGCCCAACGGCTCGATAGAACGAGCGCATCGTGGTGTCGACGGAAGCCAACGACGTGCGCAAGTACAACGTGTAGACACCAACGTTGGGCCGCATGACGCCAACCGTCAGCGTGCGCGTGTTGTCTTTGGTCGACAGCGCTGGTGCATTCGCGGTGGTGGCCAGCGGCATCGGCCAACGCTGGCCAAACCGCTCGGTGGGAATCACGATCAAGCCTGTGGTATCCGCCAGCACAGCTTCGGGCGCAAACTCGGCAACTTGGGTCGCTAGCGGCGAGATTGACATGTGCAGGTGAGGCTCATTGTTCGGGCCGTCGAACAAGCTGACCGATTCAACAGCGGCTTGGCCAAGCAAGCGGCGGTCAACATCCGACAAGAGCGAGGTGCGAAACAGCATGCTGGCGATCACCAACGCCGCGACCAGGCCGACCAGTGGCAGCCCTACGCCCAACAGCAGCAAGCGCGGCGCCAACTTCACGACGTCGCGGATCCCGGCCCTGCCGTCGAGGCTGGAGGCGCAGCCGTGATCGTCAACCGATACCCCGTGCCACGCACGGTGGTGATCGCAACCCGTTTGGTTTTGATCGCATCAAGTTTGTGGCGGAGGTACCCAATGTAGACATCGACGACGTTAGGGTCACCGTCGAAGTTGCTGCCCCACACTTGCGCCAAAATCTCGCTGCGGGTGCGAACATCGCCAGGTCGGCTGGCCAGCGCTGCAAACAATTGAAACTCACGACTGGTCAGTTCAACGTGGGCCTCGCCACACGCCAGCACGCGCTCGCTGCGGCGAAATTCGAGGTCACCAAGCGTGGCTGCACCGAGTTGCATCGCGCCCGCACGCCGATGCAACGCTTCAAGCCGCGCCGTAAGTTCTTGGAAATCAAATGGCTTCACCAAGAAATCGTCGGCACCGCTGCGCAGCCCCAACACGCGTTCGCCCGACGAGCCACGCGCCGTGAGCATCAATACGGGGGTGGCAACGCCTCGATTGCGCCAACTCTTGAGCAATGCAACGCCGTCGACATCGGGCAAGCCCCAATCCAAAATGATCACATCGTAGTCGGCGTATTGCATGCGTTCGTTGGCTTGCGCGGCCGACTCGCAGGTGTCGACGGTATGGCCGTCTTCCATCAAGCCACGCCGCAGCAGTTGATTCATCCGCGGTTCGTCTTCAATCACGAGTAATTTCATGAGCGTTTCGCTCCCTTGACCTTGCCGAATCGTCGCACGAATGCGACTCGCAATGTCGGCAACACGACCAAGGTCAGCATCGTCGATGTTACCAGACCACCAATAACCACTGTAGCCAGTGGTCGTTGCACTTCAGAACCCGGCCCATGCGCCAGCGCCATTGGCAAAAAGCCCAACGCCGCCACCAGCGCAGTCATCGAAACCGGCCGGGTGCGGCTGCGCGTTGCAGCCAAGGTTGCGTCGCTGGCTTGCATGCCATTTTCTTCGAGGCGCTCGATTTCAGTTACCAGCACCGTGCCGTTCATCACAGCAATACCCCACAACGCAATGAAACCAATGCCTGCCGAAATCGAAAGCGCCATGCCACGCAGCAGCAGCGCAAACACACCACCAATTGCAGCGAAGGGCACGTGCGCCAATACCCACAAGACTGGGCCGGCCTTCCGGAAGTGCACAAACAGCACCAACCCAATCAGCACTAACACGCCCGGAATCACCAACTTCAACCGTCGCTGCGCTGCTTGCAGTGTTTCGAACTGCCCACCCCACGATAGCCGCACGCCATCGCCAACTTTCACTTGCTGGCCCACGATGGCGGTGGCCTCTTGTACCACGGCCCCGAGTTCACGGCCACGGACGTTGAAGCCAAGCAACATGCGGCGCTCACCGTTGTAGCGATACAACGCTGCGGGTGCCATGATCGAACGCACCTCGGCGATCTGATTGAGTGGCACCAATTCGGCGTTGCGACTTGGCACCAAGGTCTGCCCCAGCGCCAGTGGATGTGGCGGCTGCGCGCCCAAGCGCAGCATCACTGGAATGTCACGTGGCCCGTCGTAGGTGGTGCCGACTTCGAGGCCTAAGCGCAAGCCGCCCGTGAGGTCGAGCACGTCGGATACACTAAAGCCACGTTGGCTTGCGGCCAGAGATGCCGGATGGACCTCCGACAACGGCAATTCATCTTCGGCCAGAATGCGTGGATCTTCAACGCCTGGAATCTTGCTGACGATGTCGCGCACCTGCGAAATAGTTTTGCGCAACGCATCGAGATCTTGGCCCAACACACTGACCACAACGTCGTATGGCGCGCCGCCCAGCAACTCGTTGAAGCGCATTTGAATTGGTTGCGTAAATGCTGGCTCGGACCCTGGCGTTGCGCTTTCGATACGGTCGCCGAGCACTTCCAACAGTTTTTCGCGGGTCATGCCAGCGCGCCATTGGCTGCGCGGCGCGAGTTCGACGAAGACGTCGGCTTGTTCGAGGCCCATGGTGTCGGTGGCAACGGCGGGGCTGCCCACCCGCGACACGATGGCTTTGATTTCCGGCATGTCTTTGAGCATGGCGTTTTCCATGCGGGTCGCTTGGTCAATGGCCCCCGAAATGCCCAGGTCTGCGGCGCGTGTGGTTTGCACCACCAGCGCACCTTCATCGAGCTGCGGCGCGAGTTCGCCGCCGAGGCCACCAAGCGTGCGCACCGCTAGCACTAATGCAGCTAATGAAGCACCGCCGATGACCAGCGGCCACCGCACGGTTCGGCGAATGACGTGGCCATGTGCCCATTCGATCAAGCGCACCAACGGCGGTGGGCGGTGCGGCACATCTTTGCTACGCAAAAACGTTGCGGCAGCCGCAGGAATGAACGTCAGCGTGAACGCCAGTGTTACGAGCAATGCAAGCACCACTGTCACGGCCATTGGCCGGAACATTTTGCCGTCGACGCCGGTCAGCGAAAGAATCGGCAGGTACACCAGCAAGATCACGGAAACGCCAAAAAATGACGGCCGTGCCACCGCGGCACAGGCATCGGCCACTTGGGTTTCCCACGGCGTTTCGCGATCGTGATGTGATTTATGAAACAGGTGTTCGATCAACACGACCGCCCCGTCGACGAGCAACCCGAAGTCAACCGCGCCTAGGCTCATCAGGTTGCCGGAAAAGCCAAAGAACGTCATCGCGGCGGTCGCGCCAAGCATCGCCACCGGAATCGTTAGCGCAACCACCAAGCCGGCGCGGGCGCTGCCCAGCATCAAGAACAAGACAGCACATACAAACAAGCCACCTTCCAACAGGCTCTTGCCAACCGTATGCAGCGTCGATTCAACCATCACGCTGCGGTCGTACACAATGTCGACCTGGACATCCGGCGGCAGCACAGCGCGGACATCGGCCATCTTGGCGCCCACCGCTTTGGTGATGTCCAACGCATTGGCGCCGATCAGCATTTGCGCCATCACGTACACGGTCTCGCCGCGGCCATTGCGAGTCGCAGCGCCAACCCGTGGCATATTGCCTTCGGCTACCGTCGCCACATCGCCGACCAAAATCGCTGTATTCCCGTCGAGCTTAACCAACGCGTTGGCGAGCTCACTCGGTGTGCGCGGCAAAAAGCTACCACGCAGCAACACGTGACGATCACCGGATTCCAACGACGCACCAGGCTGGCTGCCAACCGTATTTTGCAAGGCGGTGCGCAGCTCTGCAAACGTCAGATGATGCGCAGCCAAGCGATTCACATCAGCGCGCACTTCCATGGTGCGTCGCGCGCCACCCCACGTGTTTACTTCCACCACGCCAGCTACCGTCTTCAACAGCGGTGCAACTCGCAGCTCGACGAGTTCTAACAATTGCGACGGGGTGCGCGTCGGCGATGACACCGTAAAATGAAACACTTCACCAAGGCCGCCGGTCATCGGGCCAAGCTCAGGCGGCTCAGCGCCGAGTGCGCGGGCGCCCGGCGAACTCGCCATCCGCTCGGCTACTTGTTGCCGCGCCCGCAATAGATCGACATCGTCGGCGAACACCAAGGTGATGGCCGATAGCCCATAACGCGACAAGCTGCGAATGCTCTCCAGTCCAGGCAAGCCGCCAAAGCTGGCTTCTAATGGCCGCGTGACGCGCTGTTCAACTTCTTCGGGCGTCAGGCCCGGTGCGCGCGTCAGCACTTGCACTTGGTTGCTTGTAATGTCGGGTAATGCGTCGAGCTTGAGATGAATCGCGACCGCGAACAACACCACGACTGCAAACGCCCAAAAGCCCAGCATCCATTTGCGCTGCGCGACGGAAAAGGCGACCGCCTTTTCGATCATGGCGTCAGCCCCGCCGCACGCACGGCATCGGACGCCACCACCGCACCTGCGGGTATGGCACCACGCACCAAGGCATCGGCGTTGCCGATGCGCACCAACGTCACCGGCAATTGCGTTGCAGTGACTGCATCGCGTTGCCGGATGATCAAAAATGCACCACTGGTAGCATGGCCAACCGCCGTTGCAGGGACCACCCAGGTGTCGGCGGTGGTTGGCGCGTGCACAACTACACGGCCTTGCGCCGACGAGGGAATCTCGGTCGCTTGCGCTGCATCAAACCAAGCAACGTAGCCGACGCCCGATGTTGCCGGCATGCTGTTGATGAATTGCAACCCCACCGACATGCCACCAGCAACAAACGCATAGGTCGCATCGGCTGCAGGCGCCGACGAGAACGTCGCTTCGATGCGCTGGCCGGTGCGGCTGCGCACATGCGCGAGCGGCCCATCTTCAGGCCGTCGATACTCACCCAGCGTCGCCGACACCTCGGTGATGACACCGGCAATTTGGCTACGCAACACGATCACGCCACCGCCACCAACGCCTGAGCCCGCCAGCACCGCGCGTGCGCGCAGCTTCTCGCCATTGAGTCGCGCGATTTCTAAATCGAGCGCGGCTACATCGGCGGCACGCACCAAGCCTTCGCCTTGCAAGGCCCCGAGTTGCGTTTTGCGTTGCGCTAACACGGCCAACGCGCGGTCGGCCGCTTGTAATTGCGCGGCGGCACCGTCGGCGTCTGGCATCACGACTCGTGCAATCGGTGCACCTTTGGCAACTGTGTCGCCGGGTTTTACTAAAATATCGACGACGCGTGCAGCAAGCGGTGGCACGATCACGGCATTGGTGCCAGGCGTATTGAGCAACCGCGCTGGGAATTCTTCGGGCGCAGCATCGGCGGCCGACCGTGCCGGCACCCACGCAAAAGCCGAACTTGGCGCAGCCTCCACAGCTGCGACTGCAGTGCCCGGCGGCCCATCAGCACGGCTGCAGCCCCACACGGCAAGCAGCAGCAGCAAACACACCTTCGAATGGCTTGGCATAGTCTATTTCTCTCCTCGAACCGCAACGAACAACGCGGCTAATCGAATGCGCGCCCATGCCCGTTCATGTTGCGCGGTTAGCAGCGCGCGTTTGGCATCAAACAAAGTCCGACGCGCATCAACAACATCGAGCAGGATGCCTTCGCCGGCCTGCAGCTGCTTTTCGCGCAGCGCCACGGCTCGCTCGGCAGCGGGAACCAAGCGTACACGCACCGTCGTGAACACCTCTTCGGTGTGTTCCGCTTCGTGCACCACCATGCCAAGCATGTTCCGGCTACGCACTTCTTCGTCGGCAGCATCACCTTCGCTCCGCAACGCGGCGGCGCGGCGCGAGGCGGTTTCGCGATGCCCTTGGTCAAGGATCGGCAGCGGCACGCCAATGGTCCCGCGCACCACATACGCACCCAAGGCATCGCGACTCGCGTCGACGCCGACATTAATGCGCGCACCGCGGCTGGCGCGCTCTTCGACGGCCTGCAGCGCTAGATTGCGCGCAGCCAATTTCTTGGCGGCAACTGCTGGCAACGCAGCGGCGGCCGCGATCATCGCGCGTTGCTCTTGCGGCGACGGCAACATCACCTCGGGCACGTCGCCGATTGCCGTCAACGGGGCGGTTGGACTTGTGCCGATTTCCGCCGCCAACAACGCACGCGCTTCCGCGACGTTGCCTTCAGCCAGCAAATGCCGCAATTCGGCTTCAGCCACGCGTGCTGCAGCGGCCGCAACATCGGCCTGGGTGCGCTCACCGGCCATGACGAGGCGAGACACCAACGCAGCAAAGCTGTCCTCATTGGCGACATCAGCGTGGGTTAACGTGAGTTGGGCTTCCGCTTGGTGCAGCGCCAACCAGCGCTCCGCGATCGCCAAGCGCCGCCGCAACAATTCGGCATCGGCTTCAGCACCAAGCCAGGTTGCTTCAGCACCCAACGCTGCACGCCGCAAACGGCTAGCGCCCGTAACGCTTAACGATTGCAGAATGCCGATCGAGCCTTCGAAGCCACGCTCGGCCGCCGGCGCAACGCGTGGGCCAGCCGAAAGCGTAACAACGGGATTCGTATCCAAATGTGGCAACGACGCTTCGGCGTCGCGCAACAGCGTAACGGCGCTACGCGTGTTGGTTACTTGTGCACTTTTCGAAGCGTGTGCGATCGCTGCATCAAACGAAATTGCAGTCGGCGCTTGCACCGGTGGCGTTTGCGCGTACGCAGCCGCTTGCAACACTAGCAGCACACCGATTACTGAACGAGGCCGAGCCATGGGCCACGTACGTAGCAAGCCCACATTGCTCAATCATGTGAGCAACATAAGACGTTTCTTAGAATCACGCCGGATGTCGATACGGACGCATTGTGACTACGTTCGGGGCGGTGAAAATGTCGAGCCGCTAAAACTCGGCGAGCCGGTGTGCGCGGTGACGTGAATAACCCCCGGCCCACCACCGCCGCCGCCTGCGGTGCTACCGCCGATCGAGCCTGCGCCACCGTCGAGTGCGGAGGCTGTGCCCGCAGCGCCATTGCCGCCTTTGCCAAGTGCGTCGACCGCACTATCACCGCCGTTCGCCGGCGTTCCATCCACGATGTGGCCAATCTCT
>JAKQOD010000954.1 GCA_029565465.1 Deltaproteobacteria bacterium | reverse complement strand
CACCCCGATAAGGGCATTGCTCGCGAACCATTCGTCTGCCTGACAAAACGCCGCAAGCGACAAGGCCTTGGTGTGCACGACCAACCCAGCCTCGGCGGCTATTTCGAGTACGATTTCCCGCACGATCCCGGGCACAATGCCTAACGCTGGCGCTGTGTAGAGCACGTTGCCTTTGATCGCAAACAAATTAACCGCAGCGCCTTCGGCAACGTCGCCTCGCCAATCTAGCCGAATGGCTTCGTCGGCACCTGCCGCCAACGCCATTTGCTTGGCCAGCAACGAGTCCAAGTACGACGTAGCTTTGGGGGCGGGCCACCCGCGTTGTGGCAAGGGCAAATCGACCAACGCCAAGCGCATGCTGGCTGGCGGCGGTGGCACTTGATGTGCCGAGACCACCCAGTGCGCCTCGCTCGCCTGGTCGGCCGCAGCCTGCCAACTAGCGATACCGCGACTGAATAACCACTTAAGCCGCAAATCCTCGGCGCACCCGGTAGCGCGTGCGGCAACGATCACGCTTTCGCTGGCAGCGATAAGCGCAGCGTCCGTTGGCAATGGCAGTTGCAGCTGTGCGGCGCTGCGTTGCAGCCGCCCAAGGTGGCGCCGTAGGTGTTGCGGGGTTTGGCCAACCACGCGCAGAGTTTCAAACAGTCCGTCACCGAACGCGACAGTTCGGTCTAACGGCGACAATCCAACCTGACTGGCGTCGGCAACCACTCCATCAAACGCTAGCGCCAACGGCATCATGGGTAGCGATTGTAGCATTTTCGTGGGCGCGCTTGCGTTGCGCCATGGCGCAGCCTGCCCTATCGTCTCGCCATGGCTAAGGCCCTGATCGTCGTGCCGACGTACAATGAGCGCGGCAACGTAGAAACCATTGCGCAACGATTTCTCGACGGCCTGCCCGGCGTTGAGCTGCTATTCGTCGACGATAACTCGCCCGACGGTACCGGCGACCTGCTCGATGCTATCGCAGCCAAAGAGCCGCGGGTCCACGTCATGCATCGCGCAGGCAAGCTCGGGTTGGGCACTGCGTACGTGCAAGGGTTCACCTGGGGCATGGAGCGTGGCTTCGACTTTTTGTTCGAAATGGACGCCGATGGCAGCCACGATCCGAAATACCTGCCAACCATGTTGGCGCTGGCCGAAGATGGCGCCGATGTGGTCATCGGCTCCCGCTATGTGCCAGGCGGCGGCACGGTGAACTGGGGCTTAAGTCGCAAGCTCATCTCGCGCGGCGGCGGCTTGTACGCGCGCACGGTGCTCGGCGTCGATATTCGCGACTTAACCGCCGGCTTCATGTGTTGGCGCCGGTCAGCACTCGAAGCCATCAACTTGGCGTCGGTTACCTCGAACGGCTACAGCTTTCAAATCGAGATGAAGTACCGCGCACTCAACAAGGGTTTGCGCTTGGTCGAAACCCCGATCGTTTTTGAAGATCGCCGAGTTGGCCAATCCAAAATGTCCAAGGCGATCTTCGTCGAAGCCATGGGCAAGGTTTGGAAACTGCGCGCGCTACGGCGGCGCTAACGGCGTTGCAAAGTTATCGCTGGCGCCCACGTGCGGTCGATGACATCGCAGCGCTCGGCTAACAGTTGCATGGTGATCTGCTCGCGGCGCATCTCCAAACGGTCGGTGCGGGGCCAATAGCGGAACTCAACATGCGCTCCGGCGCGACAGGTTACATCGGTGGGACGCCGCGGATCGCGGTATTCTTCGTCGAACGCAAACACCACCGACGTAGCATTACCCGGTTCGAAGCCCATGCGGTGGGAATCGCCGGAGGCCATCGTCACCACCACCTCGTCGTTGACTCGAGCAAACACCCAAGGCGCTTGGGCGGCGCCTTCGCTTGCCGGTAAACGCCAAGCTCCCGCAAAGCTGTCGACGCGCGTCAAGGTGACCGACACCATAGCGGCCGGATCGCCCGCTCGCCGCGCATGCCCCGTCGCGGTGGCGCTCAAATAGCCTGGTTTACGCACATCAAGCGTGATGGCTTCATTGTCGTGGCCCGGAATGCTCATTGGTGCGGCGCCGATCAGATTACCGTGCCGCACCAAGTCCGCCCCTGCCGGCGTAACGACCACATCCACGCTGCATCGCGCTGGCGGTGCAACCGCCGTCCGATCAGGGTCGCTCGGCGCGCGGGTAGCAACATAGCCGGCGACGCCGGCGCCCAACAGCGCAACACTAACCGCGGCTTTCGCCAGCGACAAACGCGCCCTTGGCGCTCGCTCGTTGGGCCATGCGACAGCAGGTCGCGCTTGCATCTGGTGGGAAGTATCGGCGGCCGGTTCGTCGAAATCCAGCATAACGCTCGGGCCTAGGACACCGGTAGTTACAGAAAGTTCCTTCGAAATGACACCACAGCCGAGAAACTGATTATGCTTGCGCCCAAGTGTCGGAAACGTTGGGAAATACGCTAAGCATCGCGCCGGGGCCAACGACCAGCAATCAGCTCCCTACTGAGCCGGTGTTGCTGCTTGCGTTGGAGTGCGCACGCCCGGGCGCGGGCGCCGTGCGAATTCGCTTGAGCCAGTTGGCCGCGGTTGTCATCGGGCGTGGCGCCGAACGCTCAGTCGTTTGCGAAGGCGGCAACGCGACGGTCAAAGTCCCCGACAAGTGGATGTCGTCGCAGCATGCGCGCATCGAATCATCTTTTGGACGCTGGCTCTTGGTCGACACGGATTCCAAAAATGGCTGTGCGGTTGACGGTCATTCCACGAAGCGTGTCGTGCTCACCGACGGCGCGCTGATCGAATTAGGGCACACGCTCTTTTGGTACTGCGAGAAATTCGAAATCGCCAGCGATGCGCCGGTTGTCACCGAAGCCTCGCCGGCCGACCTTGCATCGGCGGTGTCCCTAGTCGCAAGCTGGCAAGCGGACTTGCGCCGCGTGCGCCAAGTCGCTGCGTCGGAAATTCCGATGTTGATCGAAGGCGAAAGCGGCGTCGGCAAAGAAGTGATTGCGCGTGCCATTCACACGATGTCGGCGCGCAAGGGCGCGTTTGTTGCGGTCAACTGTGGCGCGTTGCCCGAGCACTTGATCGAAAGTGAGTTGTTCGGTCACCGCCGTGGTGCATTTTCTGGCGCCGTGGCAGATCACGAAGGCTTGGTCCGCGCAGCCGACGGTGGCACCCTATTTCTCGACGAAATCGGCGACCTGCCGGCCGCGTCGCAGGCGTCCTTGTTGCGGGTGCTGCAAGAACGCGAAGTGATGCCGGTGGGCGGGACGCGCGCGGTGCCAGTCGACTTGCGAGTGGTTGCCGCCACCCATCGCGATCTCGACGATATGGTGGCTGCTGGTGGCTTTCGCCACGACTTGTTTGCACGGTTAGCCGGCTTTCGCGTTGAAGTGCCGCCCCTGACCGAGCGCAAAGCCGACCTTGGCTTGCTGATCGGGGCCCTGTTCACCAAGATCTTCCCGGCCACTCATCCAGGGTTTGAAGTCGACGCAGCGCGCGCGTTGTTTCGGTACCCATGGCCGCTCAACGTGCGCGAGCTTGAGCAAGCGCTGACCACCGCGTCGGTGTTGGCCGCTGGTGCAGCGGTTGCGGCCCTGCACTTGCCAGAAACCGTGCGTTCAGGACGGCCACCTGGCGCGCCCAAGCCAGTGCAACTCAACGATATTGATCAAAAAATTCGCGACGAGCTGCACGCCGCCATGCGCGAACATGGCGGCAACATTAGTGCTGTCGCCCGCGTGATGCAAAAGGACCGCAAACAGATTCAACGGTGGGTCAAACGTTTTGGCCTCGATCCGAACGGTTACAAAAGCTAAGCAACCATCACGGCCGCAGCGAAGTCCTACGGTGATGCGCCCTACGTACTTGTTGGCACTGTCCATCACTGGGTTTGCCGCATGCGCATCGGCGCATCGCGGTGCGGCGGAGCGTCCAAGCGCTAGCGGAACACGTGGCGAAGTTACTGGCCAGGTACGCAATCGGGAAGCCGGCCCGGCGCCATTTGCCTTGGTCGCTGCGGTCGCCGAGCAAGTGCCCCACGCCGCGATCGAACGCACGGTGTGCGATGCCAACGGCCGGTTTGCCTTTCGTCAGCTCCGCGCTGGCGAGTATTCTTTTGTAGCGTTTGCTGCACCAGGCCAGCCGATGGCGGCTGGCAGCACGATGGCGGCTGGCAGCACGATGGCGATGCCAGTTGATGATGCGTTAACCGTCAACCTTGTGCTCGACCAAACACCACTGCATCAGTAGGAGTTACCGAGCGCGGCCTTACGCCCATGCGGGGGGCTAGTAGCGGGGAACGGTTTTGTCGACGAGCATCGACCACGCATCGATGCCACCGGCCAAGTTGTAGACCGTCTTAAAACCGAGCTTGAGGAAATGCTCGGCTGCGTTTTGGCTGCGGCCGCCGTGGTGGCAATGGAAAGCCAGCGGTGTCGCTTTGTCCAACTTCTCAATATCAGCCATCACCTTGTCATCAACCAACGTTGCGCTCGCAATGCTGGCGACGCCGTGTTCTTTGACCGTGCGCACATCATAGAAGTGCTTAATCGCGCCGCTGGCGAGCATCGCGTTGAGTTCTTGGGGCCCAATTTGGCGGACCGTAGCTGGCCGATTCGGATTGTCGATCTTAAAGCCTGCGCCTTCGTTGCTTTCGATAAAATCGACGACAACGCCAGCTGCTTTACCAGCGGATTGTGGATCGAGCTGCAGTGTCAGGCCTGCCACCTGCAGCGTCACATGCGAGCTCTCTTTGGCGCCAATGTCGAGCTGATGCTCCCAGGTATTGGTAATCGTCAAATGAATGACGTCACCGGGGCTGCCATCTTTAAGTGCTTCGAGCAGCTCTTTGGCGGCGCGCGCGGTAACCGTCACGTTGGGTGGAGCAGCGGGTTTGGCGATATCGCCAAGCATTTTTGCCAGCTCGCCCGATTCGTGCATCTGGCGCACGATGTCGGCGCCACCAACGAATTCGCCCTTAATGTAGAGCTGCGGAAACGTTGGCCACTCGGAATACTCTTTCATTCCGGATCGCACCGCTTCGTCCGCCAAGATGTTGACGGTTGCGTATTTGGGGACCAAGGTGTTGAGGATGCTGACGACAGACGACGAAAAACCGCATTGCGGGAAGGAGCGATTGCCC
>JAKQOD010000953.1 GCA_029565465.1 Deltaproteobacteria bacterium | reverse complement strand
ATCGCGGACGACGTGGTCTAGTCCCGGTTCGATTAACGCGCGCAACGGTATCCCTGGTAAGCGAGGATCCGAAGGCACCAACATGAGACGCGCAAGTACAGGTGCGAGCGTATCAAAGACTTCAGGTGTGATACTTCGTGGGTTCGCGCGTTCCGCAGGTCCCACCAACTCCCAGGCAAGCTCCATATCCCCCATCACCATCGCCATCGTCGCCAACCTCATTCGCTGCACCTGCGTTAACTCACTCGCCGCTATCAGCGGTAACCATGCGCGCATTTCCGCCGTTTGCTCCGCAACCGCCTCCGCACCGATGGCCCCGACGCAAGCGAGCACGTTCCACGCATCTGCCAACGCGAGCAACATTGCGGATGGCATGTCGTCGATCACCGCTCGTGCACATGCTGCTTGCACTGGCCCCGCCAACCCCGCCAAGCCCGTTCGTGCTTGCACCGGTTGCAGCATCGCCAAGCGACACATGTCAACCACTGCTGAGCCAAGCAGCTCGTAGCTCTTCGCGCGCAGTGCAGCCATCACGCGCATTTGCAGTGCGTCATAGGGCTGCTCTCCCAGTGCCGCATTCGCCGCTGCCCACGCCGTGATCGTTGCTTGTGCGTTCATACAATTACCATCTCACATTGCTCGCTACATGCCGTATTCGTAATCGCGTTCCACCATGGGTATCCCGTTTTCCTCAAACTGATCTGGCCATACGGCGAGTTCGGCACCTTCGGCTAGTTTGCCAGGCAACACAGGCTCTAGGTCAATCCCACGATCAGTTGCGAATTGGCCGGAATCCTCCACGCACAACGCCCACGTTCCGCCCAGCTCGACCGTCATATCAGCCAGCGTCGCAATCACACGATTGAGCCGCGTGGTGTGACGCTGCGCCAATTCACGATTGTCGTAGTACACCCCAGCCTGCGGCCCCCATGGATGCCCCGTCCAATACAAGTACGGTGCCCAGAGGTTGCTGTGCGTGGTTAGTTGAAAACCGACGGCCTGCGTTCGCGAACCATCAGCAGCAAAGATTGTACCTGTCGCTTCGATTGGTGCGTTACCTTGCCGCCGCAAGTATCTAAGGATCGCACCGGGCACTGGTTCTAAGTCGCGCAGCAACACCCCAAGGTCCGCAACGCTCGCTTCTACCAGCTCGTCCCGGCGATCGAAGTACGCAACCTTCGTCGTGCTGACATTGCCATTGTCGGCATCACCAAATGGGAACTGAATCAGATTGTGGTTATCAAACAGCGAGCGACAATAAGCGGCCATGCCACCGTGTTCTTCGCGTCGATACGCGTAGTAGCCGCGAGCGTGCGTAAACGTTTGCACTTCTAGCACTTGCTCGCGTTCCAATAGCTCATTTGCTGCGATGGCAAAGTCGCGCAACGCCGCTACCGACACATTCAGGGGATCAATCGTGCAATTCCAGACGTATTGCCAACTATCTCTTTGTACCCAGTAGTTTCTCATGGCGGTCCTTCAAAATCGGAGTGCCATGAGCTAACCGTTACGCCGCAAACGTCGCCACCACGCGCGGAAACGGCCAACGCGCACCGCGTTGGCATCGCGCACAACGTGCAGACCAGTGTAGTTCGGCAACGAGATTAGTAAGCGATCGCAATACCCGATCCACTCAGTTTGGTTCGCATCGTTGCGGATTGCTTTGGACCGCACGTAGAACGTGAAGCTCGTCGAGAACGAACCGTCAACGCGGTACCCACGGGGCGATTCATGGAAGTTGCCGGGGGCCCGCGCAATCGCTAAGGTTGGTTCGCCAAATCCAGCGACGACATCAGCGAAGAGTAGATTCAGGAAATTGATAGTCACACATGAAACAGAAGGATCTATCCTAAGTTGCAAAATACCCAATGCCTGTAGCGCGTCAACCTCGGTCGGGCGCGGCAAGTTCAGCAATTGCAGGACCTTCTCCTCGGTGTCCGGCACTACTTCGCTGAGCCGCAGCCGCCACTGCTGCAACATGTTCACCACTGGATTTGTCATGGGGCCGCCGTGCTCGATGGTAAGAACCAAGCTATCAGTTGAGATTGAGATTATCGGCCATTGCCATTTCTAGGCTCCCCGTCGCGTCGTAGCCATCGCAACCAACTGCGGAAACGACCAACAGGTGGTGTAACAATGGGAGTTGGCGGCGGTGGGACAACAATCTGTCGCCTTGGCAGTGTAATAAGCAGCCACTGACAGACGTCGATCCAAATGAACGCCCCTGCCTCGCTAACCATTTGCTTACTCTGCACAATAAACGTAAAGCGCGGATCACCGAGATGACGGCCCTCGTAGCAGCAAGGTTTTTCAAGAAAGCTATCTGGACAACGCACACCCGGCACCCATTGCCCGAAGACTGCGACAACTTCGTCGAACACGATCGGCTCGTGAAACCACACACTAATGCTGTCTTTGGCGGAGGATATTTCAACCCGAGCGAGCCCAATTTGTTTGAGTGCTACGGTATCACGAGGCTCAGGCAAGGCCAGCAGTTGGAGTAACTCGTCCGGCGTTCGGACCTCGGGCGCTGAAAGGTCGCGCCACCAGACATGCAGCATCTCGACAATGGCGTGACTCACGGAACCACTCCACCTTTCATCGCGACTTGCGAGGAATATGCTTGTTGCACAATGGTTAGGGCATGTAGTCGTTTGGCCAAAGTTTGCGCGGCAGCCTGCGCGAATTGAGATGGCCCAAGTGCGCCGAGATGTTGATGAATACGAATGATTGCGTCGTTAAGATACCCCAGCGCCTTGACCAAATCGACCTGGGCACGTGGGCTATTGCCCGAGGCACGGAACGACGCCAACCATTGCTTGGCCAGTTCGATCAGATTGCCAGCGTAATCAACGAACTTCATCGTAAGGCTTTGCTTGCCAGCTCGATTGCCGACGCCAAATGCATCAACCTCCTCCGGCAGGCGGCGGTACGCTTCGTAGAGAGCATTCAACCGTTGCGCAGCTTCTTCTCGTAACTGCTGTTTTGTTTGACGTTCCAATGGTGTTAGCGTTGGAGTCTGCTCGTCTTTCTTTAGCGTCTGGTCGAGATCTGCGTACGTCTGCCATTCGACTTCTTTGGAAGCTAGCGTTGTTTCTCGATATCCAGCGTTGTGCATATAGATGCTGTCGCAATACGCTTTCGCATCAGCCATTTGTTGTTTGCTCCACTTATTGGCGTTCGTCATTGCGGCCAAGACGGGCCCCGGTTGCATTCCCGTCAAAGCGACAATCCCGTTGTCTTCCATGCCATGTTGCGCGAGATAGCCGGCTATTTGATACCATTGCTCGACGTGTCGAGCTTCGTGATAGAGCGTATTCACAAGGCTCCGATATTCTTTATTAGTTAAGGTCTTCGCGTTTACGATGTTCTCATTAACTACAACTCTCCAATCGTAAAACACAAACTGTCCACGTGTTGTGATTGGCAAGTTTGCTTGCGCAACGGATACTTCGTGAACGCCAATCTTCCGAAGAGAGGCATTGACGATATCGGACATATGCTGCACGCGCTCGGAAACAGAAAGAGCGGCCCATTTGCCTTCCAGCGCCGCCATTTGGCGTTTGTAGGTACGCATGGCCCGACCGCTGCCCAGTCCTTGATAGCGAGCCGCGGGCTTCCATTGTCCCGAACCACCGCCGGCGCCATTCGCTTGTGGCGAGGCGCCACCACTCGTCTTACCATTTGTACTTGCGGGTTCAATCGGTGCGGTTCGGTCTTGTGCCGGTTTCGTGGATGCTACTTCTTTTGCTTCGTTCACGGGCGCATCCTCACCAAGCACGCGTGGCTGCGCGCCGGTTTCACCGGCAGCGGTAAGTGTTTCGTCAGAGACGGTGCTCGACGGGGCACGTTCCTCCGCGGTTGGTGCGGTGGGCTCACTACTGCTAGCTTTCTGTGTGGAGGTGCCGCTATCGTTTGCGCCGCCAACTTTGCTAACTTTGGCCCCAGGCTTCGTTGAGTCGTTGGCGTTTTCTAGCGGGGCGACGTGCCCACCAGC
>JAKQOD010000930.1 GCA_029565465.1 Deltaproteobacteria bacterium | reverse complement strand
TGAGCAACCGCGAAGACCTCGCGAATAGAGTGGTTGTTTAAGTTGCGAAATGCCGACGAAGACCACGGCTAAGAACTACACTAGGTAGTTCAAAAACAAGCGCGCCCCGATCTTGCTCAAATGTCGCATTTGCCTTGTTAGCTGGTTTCGAACTCAAGATTCATCAGCTACATTCGCCAACTGTTAACGAGAACACCAAAGTGTTTCCCGCTTTGGCAAGTGGTCAAATCGCCATGACTCACACGGTACAAGAACAAACCAAACAGCGACGCAACGGCTACGATCTGATTCGACTGATCGCTGCGTCGGCGGTCATTTTCGGTCATGCCTATCCGCTAACCGGTAGGGTGACCCCGCACTATCTCGCCAATCATGTTGGCGCGATCGCAGTGAAGATATTCTTCGTAACCAGTGGTTTTTTGGTTGCCCGAAGTTGGCTGGCGGAGCCTAAGGTTAGTGCATTTATAGTCAAGCGCGCGCTACGCATTCTGCCGGGGCTCATCGCGTTAGTATTTTTCACCATCGCAATTATCGGACCACTTGCTACGTCGCTGCCACTTGAACGCTATTTCGCCAATGCCAACACGCGGGGCTATCTCAAAAACATCTTGCTGTTCCCGATTTACGACTTACCCGGAGTATTTGCCGGCAATCGTTATCCAACCGCAGTCAATGGCTCGTTGTGGAGCCTGCCAGCTGAAGTTGCAATGTATGTAATCACGCCAGTTGTGCTTGGTTTCAAGGCGAAGAATGCTGGCTTGCTAAGTTTGATTGCAGGCACGGCTATCGTCTTTCTGGCAATTTATCTTGGGCACGTTGCGTCGCCAGCGACTCCGATTGTGATCTGGGGAACATCTGTAGCAAGCGTGCTAGACCCCGCGCCATACTACATGATCGGTATGGTATTCGCTGTGTTTCACCTGGAACGCTTTGGTCGACCGCTCGCATCCCTCATACTGCTTTGCGCTGCCGCCAAGACCATAAAAAACCCTTTAGCAGGTGAAGTTTTGCTCTTGTTGTTGCTCCCATTTACGGTCATTTCCATCGGTGAACTCAAATTTTCCCGCCTAGACTTCCTATTCAAAAAAGGTGACTTCTCCTACGGAATCTATTTGTATGGCTTTGCAATTCAGCAAACAGTGGTGCATTTCACCAACAATCGACTCGGCCCATGGGCTAATTTTGCGATCTCATGGCCAATCACCATGGTTCTCGCTTTCATTTCGTGGAAATGGGTTGAAAGACGCGCGCTTAAACTACGAGCGCCACTACAATCCTTGATTGATCGATTGTTCGTTAGACTAACTCGAGGTTCGTACCAGTGAAGCAATCAGGCGTATGTGTTGTGACCGGAGGCGCAGGATTTATCGGATGTGCGCTTTCCGAGAGTTTGGCTATGCGGTTTGAAAGAGTCGTTGTAGTGGACATTTTACATCCGCAAATCCACCCGACTCAGCAGCGCCCCAACGCATTGGCAGCGGCAGTTGAACTGCGAATTCAAGACATTAGAGAGGCGTCAACGTGGGACACGCTGTTGTCAGAAGTCACACCCACAACGATCGTTCATCTCGCTGCTGAAACTGGCACGGGCCAATCCTTAACTGAAGGAACGCGACACGCCACTGTTAACGTCGTTGGCACCACGCAAATGCTGGATGCTTTAGCTCGCTTCAAAGTTACGCCGTCACAGATTCTGCTCACCAGTAGTAGAGCGGTCTACGGTGAAGGCCCGTGGGAAAACACCGATGGTACAATAGCGTATCCTGGCCAGCGCACTGCAACGCAACTAGCAGCAAGCCACTGGGATTTCTCGCAGCGCAGCGCTCGACCTGCGAACGCAGCGCAAACAGTACCCTCACCGGTAAGTGTTTACGGAGCGACGAAACTCGCCCAAGAGCACATTCTCAAGGCTTGGGCTACGGCTTACAGTGTTTGCCTCAAGATTCTCCGGCTGCAAAACGTGTACGGCCCGGGCCAGTCATTGAGCAATCCTTATACCGGAATTGTATCGCTGTTCTGCCGGCTCGCGCGCGATGGTAAATCGATTCCGCTTTACGAAGACGGTTTGATGCTTCGGGATTTCATACTAATAGACGATGTTGCTAGCGCAATTCTTCACACTTTGGATGCGCCAAACAACAACGACGTTATCTTCGACGTGGGCACCGGCCGTGCGCTGACGATTGCCGACTTAGCCAAAATCATCGCCAAACACTATGGGGCGCCCGAACCGCATGTGTGTGCGAAGTATCGCTATGGCGACGTGCGACACGCATCGTGTGATCCTGCCGCAATTTTCCAAGCAACCGATTGGCGACCAAAATTCTCTGTCGAACAAGGCATTGTAGAACTAACACGCTGGATCGAAGCTCAACTCGCACCTGTAACAAGTGACAACAGTTAATCGTGACCACGGCAACACCCAACGATGAAGTCTCGGGTCGTGCAGCGTTGCTGCTGGGCCCTGTTTCGATCGGCATACAGTCGATTATTTATCAACTTCCCTTCGAATCTGTCGAGCGTTCATTGGCCGCAGTTGCGCGATCCGCGCAGTTGGTCCAGCGGACGTCCCTTTGCAAAAGTGTCTCGGTCTACTACGGAGATTGCTCGCCGACTAGAATGATTAGCGACGCGCAACTGGAAAAGCTTCGCGCCCAATTCGGGATGCATTTGAATGTTCACTATCATTTTTTTGATAGCAACTTAGGATCAGCACGCGGCCACAACGCTTTGGCAAGTTCAAACTCGAATCAGATGTTCGTGATTCTGAACCCAGACGTACTGATGGCCCCGCGCGTATTGCAAATTCTCGTTGAAGAATTCAAAGAACCAGGCGTTGGGATTGTTGAAGCGAAGCAGCTGCCTATTGAGCATCCTAAAGATTTTCTGCTAACCACTGGCGAGACTTCTTGGGTATCGACAGCATGCGCCATGGTGGCCAGCTCGCTTTTTCAGCAACTTCGCGGTTTTGACGCGGATTCATTTTTTCTCTACTGCGATGACGTTGATTTTTCTTGGCGTGTCCGCCAGGCCGGATACAAAGCAGTTTATCAGCCGCGTGCCGCCGTGTTCCACGACAAGAAACTATCACCGCAAGCGCAATGGCAAACAAGCAGTGCAGAACGATACTACTCGGCCGAAGCGGCACTAATACTTTCGTACAAATGGTCACGCGCCGATCTCACGCAGCAATTTCTCGATAGCTTCAAAGCCAGCGGCGAAGACTACTTGATAAAGGCAGCAAAGAAATTTGAAACGATGCGCCGCAACGGCACCTTGCCGCTCCCTCAAGACCCCGAGCACAAGATTGGGCAGTTCATTGCCGGGAACTACGCCAAACACAGGTTTGCGTTATGAGTGAAATGAAGACGGGGACGTATGACAATCAGTACACTTCGACGAATCTGTATGGCCGTGCACTTCGGCTATTGTCCAACGCTGAGCTCAAAAGTCCGTCGAATGCCATACATCTAGACATTGGGTGTGGCTACGGGCATATCGCTGAACCACTCGTCGCAGCTTTAGGCCGTCCATACGTTGGCCTAGACGCCGATCCTGCTGCACTTGCTAGCTTGCGCCAACGCGGCTTCGAATCACATCAGGTGAATCTGGGCGACCGCAAGGCGACTCTAGACGCGCTATTGAGTGCTGTTGGCAATCGCAGTGTTGCTTCTATATCGTTTCTTGATTGCCTTGAACACTTAAGCAACGGCAACGCAGTCATTCAGGGAATTGGCGATTTTGCGCGTATCCATAGCGCGATGCTTGTCATCAGCACGCCTAACGTTGCGCACCGCGATATCATTGGCAAGCTCCTACTTGGGCGCTTCGAGTATACGGATGCCGGGTTGCTGGACCACACGCATTTGAGGCTGTTTGACGAACAACATTTCGTCAACACCCTGAAACAAGGCGGTATCTACCCAATCGAATTCGACAATATCGTTCAACCAAAAAGTGACCAACACTTTCCGGTGGGCCATCCTGCGCTTGAACCGACAGCTACACTTGCCAAACTGGTTGCGCAACTCAGCGAACGCGCCAACAACCACAGCACAACAAACCAGTTCTTGTGCCTTTGTGCGAGCGGGCAACCTAGCAGCACATCGACGTACACCATCCAACGCAGCGTCCAACGTCCGTTCTTATCAATCGTCATCCGAACTCAAGGCATGCGGTTATCGCAGCTTACCGAAACCCTTTTATGCCTGGCAGGGCAAAGCAACCAGGATTTTGAAGTGCTGATCATGGGTCACAAACTCTCGACCGAGCTCCAACTCGGAGTCGAGCAAGTAATTGAAGATCAGGATGAACAATTTAGAAAAAAAATTACGCTCCATCTGGTGGAAGAAGGCGGTCGCACCCGCCCACTGAACGCGGGTTTCGAACTCAGCCGGGGTCACTATATCGTCAGTCTCGACGACGACGACCTTGTGTTTTCGAATTGGATTGAAACGTTCCATTCGCTTGCTTCTGCAAATCCCGGGCAAGCCGTTCGATCAGTGTGCGTTCGGCAAGACGCAAAAATCACGACTATTAGCAAACAAGAATCATGCTACGCGAGCGGCCCATTCGAATCCATCTATCCTTCGAGTCACAGTTTCTTAGATCAGCTACGAGACAACAATTCACCTATCCATTCCATTGCTATTCCGCGCGAAGCCTACTTCTCAACAGGCATCCGTTTTGATGAGTCCCTCACAACAGCCGAAGATTGGGATTTCTTTCAACAAGTCTTTAATTACACGGGCGTCGCGTCATCTAGCGAAATCACCTGTATCTATCGTTGGTGGCAAGCCAACAACGCAACGTCTCGCGATTTGCATAGCGCCGAAGAGTGGCAGGCAAATCGTTTGCGAATTTTGGCAAAGCAAGATGCTCGCGTAACGCTCTTGCCCCCTGGTTCTACGAAAGAAATCAGAGCGCTACTCGACATCGTTGACGAACACAAAAAGTTTCAAGCGGCGCTGACACCAGGCAACAGCACCGCCTCAACGGCCGCAGTACCGTGGCGCAAGAGTGCAATCGTGACAATGAAGAAATCGCTTCGTCGCGATATTGCGCTCTGCCGGATCAAGCGCGCGTTATTCATCTTTTCTCCAAAAAGACGCGCCAAGTATGCATCTCGGATTCGATCCTTTGAGTTGTTCTTACAACAGATGTAGCTATTCGACCACCGAGCTTTTAACAGGCTTCTGGTGATGCTCATTGACGCCAACTTGGTTCCACGTATTTATGGCGGGGTTGAGTCGTCGTCGATAGAATAGTTCCTCATCACTGAGATTACTGCTATCCGCGTACCACGGAGTATGACGGGCGACATATGCACCAGCAATTCGCAGCGCCGGCTTGACCATATACCCCGTATTAGGACGGTAAAGCGCAAACGTCGTATCCACGTCCGCACGAAATACGTCTGGCTCGACTTCATCTTCCCAGTATCGTGATTCCCACGATATCACTGCATCTTTTAAATGATAGTGCTCTGGCAAGTCGTCAATCGCCAACGACATGCCAACCTTGCATACGCCTGGGTATTTGATCAACAACGCATGCATCTTCTGCACAACGTCGAGCGGGCAATCAGGATCGGGAATTACATCTGGATCAGTAACGATAAACCAAGCGCCGCCTGCAATTCCAGCTATCGCCAACGAAACCCATGGCGCTTTATGACCAACATTGCTCCGTAGCCGCAGAACCTGGTATCGCGTTGTCGCCAGATATTCTACGAGTGGCGGATACGTCGAATCATTGTCTATCAGAACTATACGTCGAAGATTTGCTCGCTCAAGCCATGCTATCAGGTGCAACAACGATTCTAAACGATCTCTACAATTGATGAAGACAACCACATCGTCGCTTTTGAAAATCGCATCCGGCATTGCGGTGCCTTCATCAGAAGGGGCCGAGTCGGAGCATTTGAGCCCCATCCCTTTTCCCAGTGTTGAACGCCGAACTCGCGAAGTGGTATTGCGCATAACCTTTCGAGCGACAGCTCGTTGATAACCAAACGTGTTTGGAAAAGATGGGCCGGTGCCCGTCGGGAGCTTCTGGCTTTCAATCGAAAGTGGTACGCTATTGAAGCTAACCCCTTGGTCTAGGCAGTCGACCAACAACCGCTGGAGAAAATCCGCTTTAGATTTCTGGCGAACCGCGGAAAGCGCCACAAGGTCACGGCGAACCAAAAATGAGTTGCCGATTTCGGACATCACCGACCGAAACTGGAAAGTACGGGCCAACTTCCTAGCGCCGGTGCCCAGAATCAGACTCCGCCGCCGAAGCCACGCTACGCGTAGCGAAGCCTCGACGAAGGTTGGGGGAACGATGTCGCCAGTGCTAGTGAAGATTAGCCAGCGCTCCCTCGCACACGCCAAGCCAAGACTCCAGTTCAGCGCATCGACGTAGTGTTGCTTTTCTACTATCACCACCGAAGGAAAGTTTTGCTCTAGGAGCGTGACAGTATCGTGATTCCCCTCCCTGACCACGACGACGATCTCGTTTGGCACTATCGTCTGCGCAAATAAACTAACCAATGTCATTGTCAACTGTGACGCGTCGCCGTCGGCATCAACAATGGCAGAAACCGGCGCTGGATTTTCCCGGATAAGCTGTTCCGAGTAGCCGGCATCGTATTGATTTTGTAGTAAGCGTCTATGTTGGAGTGTCGTGGCAAGGTTACGCATATTCCACGCCCAGGCCCGGACCTTCGCTCGATTAACACTTTTATTCTTCGAGTACGTAAGGTCAAGCACGGCGCGAAATGCCGCGGTCCTATACGCTTTACGAAAAGCTTTAAAGAACTCGGCATCGAAATTTCTCGCGGCGAATAGAAACTGATTCCGGTAGTACAAGTAGTAAAAGAGTTCTCGCCTATTCTTGGTAGATGCACCGCCTTTGTGCCAAATCATCAACTCTGGACAATAGAC
Source organism: Deltaproteobacteria bacterium (assembly GCA_029565465.1). Taxonomy (GTDB): domain Bacteria; phylum Myxococcota_A; class Polyangia; order Haliangiales; family Haliangiaceae; genus JABFXX01. The sequence goes on along the minus strand of JAKQOD010000930.1, from coordinate 12,654 downwards.
AACGCGATAGCCCGCCCTCTTCATCCGTGCGCAAAGATCCGTTTCTTCGTAATACGCAAAGAATCGATCGTCGAGAAATCCGACCCTGGCAATGACGGACCGGCGAACAAACATGGCCGCGCCCGACACATTGTTGACATCGCGCAGCTTGTCACCTGCTTCAAGTGTCAACGTATCGGCCGTTATCGGGTGAATTATCTGAAAGGAATGAAAAGCGTTAGATTGGTCGTATGATGCATTGGCAGAGTCCCACAAAAATGCGCGTCCACCAACTACAGCGATGCGAGGATCGGACTCAAAAACTTGGAGCGCATATTCCACAATTCGAGGGTCAACAACACAATCATTGTTAACCAGGAAAACAAATTCCCCGCGGGCTTCTGCAAGCGCTGCAATGTTGCCACCAGTGAACCCCGTATTCTTGGAAAGTTCAACCAACCGAACATCGCACCCAGCTGCTTTGACTTTCTCAATGCCGGCCCTCAGCAACCGCCGATCTGCTTCGGATGACCCGTTGTCAACTACGATGATTTCAAGTCGCGCATACGGCACCGCAGCCAAACTTTCCAAGCATTCACAACTGCTTTCGGCACCATTCCAGTTCAACAAAAACGTACTGACCAGTGGGAGTTCATTTGGCATTGGAAATGTAAGCCTCTACGTCTACATCATTTCGTACGGCACGGAATCTGCTAGCGAAAGACCTTGGAGATCTTTGGCAGAGAGTGTTGGAACCGCCATCCCCATGGTCGCAAGTTTCGCCAACGGCCACTTCACTCCGACAGTGGCATCGTTCCACATCAAGCTGCGCTCGAACTGCGGTGCATAGTAGTCGGTGGTCTTGTACAAGAACTCGGCGCTTTCGCTGAGCACTAAAAAACCGTGAGCGAAGCCTTCCGGCACCCACAATTGCCGCTTGTTTTCTTCCGATAAGATTTCGCCAACCCATTTGCCAAACGTCGGCGACGAGCGGCGCATATCGACGGCAACATCGAACACTTCGCCACGCGAAACCCGAACCAGTTTGCCTTGCGGTTGCTGCAACTGATAGTGCAAGCCACGCAGCACGCCACGCGCCGACTTCGAGTGATTGTCTTGCACGAACGTACGCTGCACGCCGGTGAGTTCGGCAAAGGTTTTGGCGTTAAAGCTTTCCATGAAAAAGCCGCGCGCATCGCCGAACACTTTAGGTTCGAGCACGATGACGTCGGGAATCGCGGTTTTGATCGCGTTCATCGCACGTCGTCTTTCAACATGTGCAGCAGGTATTGGCCGTAGCCATTTTTCGCCAGCGGCTTAGCAAGGGCTTCAACTTGGGTGTCGGTGATCCAACCTTGGCGGTACGCGATTTCTTCTGGGCACGACACCTTGAGGCCTTGGCGTTTTTCGATGGTGGCGATGAACTGGCCAGCTTCAAGCAACGAATCGTGGGTGCCGGTGTCGAGCCACGCGTAACCACGGCCCATGATCTCGACGTTGAGCGTGCCTTGTTCGAGATACAAACGATTGAGGTCGGTGATTTCGAGCTCGCCGCGCGCCGACGGTTTGAGGTCACGCGCCAACGACACAACTTGGTTGTCGTAGAAGTACAAACCGGTGACCGCGTAGTTCGACTTCGGTTGTTTTGGCTTTTCTTCGAGGCTGACGACACGGCCAGCCGCGTCGAACTCGGCAACGCCATACGCTTCCGGCGATTGCACGTGATACGCAAACAGCGTTGCACCGCGCGGGCGGTTCTCTGCGTTGCCCATCAGTTCCGGCAAGCTGTGGCCGTAAAAGATGTTGTCGCCAAGCACCAGCGCCGAGTTGGAGCCACCGATGAAGTTGGCACCGATGTGAAATGCTTGCGCCAACCCGTCGGGGCTTGGCTGCACGGCGTATTGAATTTCCATGCCCCATTGATTGCCGTTGCCGAACAATGCTTCGAAGCGCGGCGTGTCTTGCGGGGTCGAGATGATCAACACTTCGCGCATGCCAGCGAGCATCAGCGTCGATAGTGGGTAGTAGATCATCGGCTTGTCGTAGATCGGCAGCAATTGCTTCGAAATCGACAGCGTCGCTGGGTGCAAGCGAGTGCCAGCGCCGCCAGCGAGAATAAGACCTTTGCGATTGATCGTTTTCATGGAGTCACCATTTGCCGAAGGGTGTGGGTGAGGCTGTCTTGCCACGGCGGCAGTTGCAGCCCAAAGGTGGAGCGAAACTTGGAGGTGTCGAGGCGCGAGTTGCTTGGCCGTTTGGCTGGCGTTGGGTACGCGCTCGACGGAATTGGGTTAACTTGCTCAGGCCCCGCTTTGAGTGCGACGCCAGCGCGTTGCGCAAAACCAATGACAAACTTGGCATAATCGCACCAGTTGGTTTCGCCTGCGTTGACACAGTGGTACACGCCGCTATGTTGCGCTGCAATGTTTCGGTTGCGAACCAGGTGCGCGGTGACATCGGCTAGCAATGCAGCCGTCGTCGGTGCGCCGAATTGATCTGACACAACATTGAGCGAGTCGCGCTCTTTAGCGAGGCGGAGCATCGTCTTGGCGAAGTTTGCACCATGCGCGCCGACCACCCAGCTGGTGCGCAAGATGACGTGCGCTGCGCCGCTCGCAGCGAGCGATTGTTCACCGGCGAGCTTCGAAGCACCGTAAACGCCCAGCGGCCCGGTAGCATCGGGTTCGACGTACGGCGTTGGTTTGCTGCCATCGAAGACGTAGTCGGTTGAGAAGTGGATAACGAGTGCACCGAGCCGTTTGGCGTGTTCGCCAAAGATGCCTGGCGCACGACCATTGATCGCAAATGCAAGATCTTGGTTTTTCTCGGCGTTGTCGACTGCCGTGTAGGCAGCAGGATTGACGATGACATCAGGCGCGACCCGCACTACCAAAGCCGCAATCGCAGCTTCATCGGCGAGATTACAATCGTCAACGTCAACTGCCGTTACGTCGCCAAGCACGGCGAGCGTGCGCTCAAGTTCAAAACCGACTTGGCCGTTTTTGCCAGTGAGCAGAATCTTCATACTTTGCCGCCAGCGGGGGCTGCGGGCGCTGCGCCGCCGTACTGTTTGCCCACCCACTCGCGATAGGCACCGCTAGTGACGTTGCTCACCCAGGCGCTGTTGTTGACGTACCACTCGACGGTCTTGCGAATGCCGGTGGCAAACGTTTCGGCTGGCTTCCAGCCGAGGTCACGCATGATCTTGGTTGCGTCGATCGCATAGCGGCGATCGTGGCCTGGGCGATCAGCGACGAAGGTCATTTGATCTGCGTAAGACCCACCGCTTGCGCGTGGGCGTAATTGATCAAGAATTTCGCACAGCGTGCGCACTACCACGAGGTTCGGTTGTTCGTTGCAACCACCCACGTTGTAGGTTTCGCCAAGCTTGCCGCGTTCAAGCGCAGCTTCGATCGCGGTACAGTGATCGATCACGTACAACCAATCGCGCACTTGCAAACCGTCGCCGTAGATTGGCAATTTTTTGCCTGCGAGCGCGTTGTGGATGATGAGCGGGATCAGCTTTTCAGGGAACTGATACGGGCCGTAGTTGTTCGAGCAGTTGCTCGTCACGACCGGCATCTTGTACGTGTGATAGTACGAGCGCACCAAGTGGTCGGCGGCGGCTTTGCTCGCCGAGTACGGGCTGTTCGGTGCAATGCGATGGGTTTCAGTAAACGCTGGGTCGTCTGGCGCCAAGGTGCCATAGACTTCGTCGGTCGAAACGTGCACAAAACGAAACGAGTTCTTGATGGCGTCGTCTGACTCGGCGAGATACGCGCGCGCAGCTTCCAGCAAACGGAACGTGCCCATGATGTTGGTTTGCACAAACGCTTCCGGGCCCAAAATGCTGCGATCAACGTGTGATTCAGCAGCAAAATGGATGATGGCGCGCGGCTTGTGGTTGCGTAGCAACTGCAACACCAGGTTGCCGTCACAGATATCGCCATGCACAAACGCGTGGCGCGCATCGTGCTTTAGCGTCGCTAGATTTTCGAGATTGCCAGCGTAGGTTAAAACATCAAGATTGATCACTGGCTCATCGTGATGAGCGAGCCAATTGAGCACGAAATTGCTGCCGATAAAGCCAGCGCCGCCTGTGACCAAAATCATATCTAACTCTCCGAATAGACTAGGTTCTCGCTATAACATGCGGCCCTATGGCAGTCTAGCGGACAAGCGCAACGGCTACTGGAAAAAGCTAACTATTGCATGGGCGAAGCGCGAATCGGTACGTTGTAAATTGGCCACAGCGTCGACTTGCGCAACGTAGCGAACTGGGTCGCGGAGTAAGGCGGCAATCGATGTGATCATTGCCTCAATATCGCCCATCGGTGTGAAGCAAACCGCTTCGCTGAGCAGCTCGTGGTCGGCTTGATCGGCTGCAGTTTCGCTCACCACAGGCACCCCCAGCGACATGGCCTCGGATAGGCGAGTCGTTTCAAGCAAGGCTCCTTCATAGTAGTGAATGTTGGCAACGAGCTTCGCCGATGCCACCAGTTGTTGCAGTTCAACGCCAAAAACTTTGTCGACGATGCGCACCGCAAAATGTTTCTGCAACGCCGCGAGAAACGCCTGTCGACGCGGTGAATGAGGATCGCCGTAGAACAACACGTCGATGTTTTTGGCGGTGGGCAATACGAAGTTGGGATAGATGCGCTGTAACAACGTCGGGTAGTCAGGCATCGTAGCTATCGGCATGTGTACAATCCGGTCACGGCGCACGCCATGGTCGACGAGAAACTGCACGTTGTGATGCGAGTACTCCCACACAGCTTCGGCATTTTTAAGGCGCGTGATGCACGCTGGCGTGAACCAGCGCGAACTGACCGACTGCTCTAATTGAAACGCGACATAACGAGCCGGCATGACTTTAAAAACATGGGGACACAACACAATAAAACGCTGCCCGAAATCGTGAAAGACCGCATCGTCGTAGTAAATATCCGAACGCAGGCCCATCGTTGCGAGGGTTGCTTGAATGGTGTGCGCCAAATACGAAACGTGTTTGGTTGCCAGGATGTCGACTCGGCCGCTCGTCGGGGCAACCAAGGTTCGCATCGTTGCAAGGTGGCGCTCATAGGTTGCAGCTACGCCGATGTTGGGCAAGCGCCAAAGCTGTCGCGCTGTTGCCGCATGAATCGACCGGCGCAGTGGGCCATTGCGCAAGTAGCGACGGCATCCTAGAGCGATCAGCTGAGCAAGCGAGCGCTTGTCAGGACGGGTCACAGCGTCACCATATCGACCAACGCGGGTACCGCGGCCCAGTCGCAGGTTGCCACCGCGGTGGCTTCGGCAAACAGCTCGCGCTCGGCGATGTTCCAAGTGTGGGTCTGCTGCGGATGGCGAATGTTGCAGTGGTTAAACAGGCTAGTGGTGGTGACCGGGTGCTTTTGGGCACGCGCGCGGGCGACGATGTTGCGGTCTTCGCCGAGGGTGAGCGTGTTGTCGAACGGGATTTTGCGCCACAGCTCGGTGGCAAAGGTCAACGTGCCGCCGGCGACGTGGGTGCTGGCCTGCATGCTGCTGCGTGAACCGGGCCGCGCGTACAACACGCCTTGCGCGAATGAATAATAGAACAACGGAAACTTGCCGACGATGCCACCAGCCGCGTTGAGCACGGCGACTTGTTCGTGCACGTACGACGGTGAATAGTAATCATCGTCGTCGAATTTCATCAAGACGTCGGCGGATGTTGCCACCGCTTCGAGACCTGCGTTGAGGCATGCGCCCAACGCGTGCGGCGGCGGCATTCGCAGCACCTGACCTTGCACATTGTGCGCAGCGATGGCAGCGCGCCACGCTGCTTCGTTGGATTCGACGCTGTTGTCGACGACAATAACTTGCAGATTGCGATAGTTCTGCCGGGCGATGTTGGCGATTGCAGCGTTCACCCACTGTGCACGATTGGACGCGATGACAACAGCGACACGTGGAGCGACCCCGGCTGCAGGGTCGAGGTTGGCCAATAAAGTACGCAGTGATTTGCCACCGTAGGCGTCGCGGCGCACTAGCGTGTCTGCTGCGTGGGCCAGCACCAGCTCGTGAGTTTGTGCATTCAGCGTTGGGAATGTTGCATTGAACCAGCGCTGTTGATTGCCGCCGAGGCAGCTGGGGCCTGCAGCAAACAAACGATCGGTTGGGTCAGCGTCCCAACGCAAGGCGCCGCGTCGACGATGAACGCGGCGATACTCTTTGACGTAGGCAACTTGTGGTGCGCTTTTGGTGATTTTGCCGTCGACGGTGTAGATCGCTAGCGGGCCGCGCGTGGTGGTGAGTGAATTTTCGCGCAGCCGCGCAAAGTACAGCACTTCAGGCAAGTAGTACGCGCGCAAACGCAATGCACGGAAGCGTTCGATGTACTCGCTGTCAGAAACGACCCGCAATGGATCAAAATAGCCAACCACACCGTCGAGCAGGCTGCGCTTAAAGAACAGCGTGATGATGCCTTCTTGATAAATCGACGGTGCGTTGAGCGGCGTTAGCGTGCCGTTGGGCAAAGTGCGAACGAACAAGCCATAGAGATAATCGTTGCTGCCAATCGCGTTGACGCAGCGTTCGATACGATCGATACGCGAAATGTCGTCGGCATCTTGAAACGTAACGAAGGTGCCGCTGGTAGCAGCCATGCCGATATTGCGGGCCGTGAACAGGCCTTGGTTTTGCTCGAGTGCGATGACGGAGATGCGCGGATCAGCTGCGGCAGCGGCACGCACGATGGCGACGGTGCCGTCGCGCGAGGCGTCGTCGACGACGATGATCTCAAGATTGCGATAGGTCTGCGTGGTGAGCGAGGCCAACGCCTGCGCAATGAAGCCTTCGTCGTTGTACGACGTCATCACGATGGAAACGCGTGGGCCGTCGACGCTGCCTGGGGATGCCGTGGGCAGCAATTGCAGCGAGGTGGGCCCAAGCGCAGGCTCGCCACACAAGGCGAGCGAAACATGCGGGGTGCCAGGCGCAGGCTGCTCCGTGCGAGGCTCCGCCAGCGACGGGAAATCGACTAGTGGCACCACCGGCAGCGAAGCTAGTGGATGCATGCGCAAACGCGCCAAGCCGGTGGCACCAGGGTCGAGCCGCAACACGGGGATGAAACGTAAATCGCGGGTGTGCACCATCGTGCGCACCACCGCGATGGCGTCCTCGACGGTAGGCAGCTTGGCTGCAAGCAACGCTGTGAACGGCGTCGGCGCAGGGGTTTGCAAGAATGCAAACACGCGCATGCGTTTGACTCGTTCGAGTTGACGCAACCAGGTGATCTGCGTTGGTGAAAGGGTTGTTGCCAACACGATCAGCGGTTGCACTGGTGCTGGCGTCGGTCGCTTTTTGACGCCCCAGCGTTTGTGCGGCAAGTCGCGCAGCGCTGCGACGTTTACCTTAGCGGCAATTGCTTTGATCGTGGGCTTTTTCATCGGCGGCTCCGCAGCGTGCTGAATGCGCCGAGTGCGCGTTGGGCGAGATCAAATACGCGAGCTTCGGCTGGCGCGTGAGTTGCGATCAACACCGGCGGTGGCGCCAAGGTAAGCGTGCGTGCGCTTGCGCCGTCCACGCGGGTGGCGCGCAGCATTTCCTTGCTTCCTCGTCGAGGAATTTCGATCGTTGCAACATCTGCGTACTGCCGAAACACATTACCGATGCGCTCGATCAGCGTTGGATGCAGCCAGTCGTCGCCGCCCACGGTGATTTGCCACGTACAGTTGGCAGGTAGACGTGAGCTGCCCGGCTCGCCGACGTGCGCACATGCAACGGTTTGTTGCGCGAGGCATTTGCGTGCTCGATCCGTCGATGATTCGGAGGTGATGTGCACGGCAACCGGTTCAACCGGCAACGGCGCATCGGTAGCTGCACGGTGCAACCAGCGAATTTTGGCGTGGGCCGCTTGTGAGCGTACTTGCACTGGTAGCGCAGCGCGTTTCTTGGCTCCAAACGCCGGAAACTCGGCGAGAAAGCCACGCAGCATCGGATAAGCACGGTCGACTTGGTCGATGATGCGTGCGTTGCGTTCAAGTTTGGACTGCAAGTGCTGCGGCGACTCAAAATAGTCGTGGCGCAACACAATCGACGGTGCGTAGCCAAATGCGCTCGCCGACGCACCAAACAACAAATGCATGCGGTAACAAAGCACTGGGCCTTCGCGCCCGTACAGCGAAGCTTCAAAGCCGCCAGCGTCGCAAAACGGTGCGGTGTGCCACACTGAGGCGCCTTCGGCTGCGATCGGAGCGCGTCCGGCTACCGGACCAAGGTCATAGTGCGTTGGCAACTGACCGCCCGGCGCACGTGGCACCACTCGGCCGCGCACCGCTAACAGCGTTGCGTCGTCGAGGGCGCGGATGCATGCCTCGACATAGTCGGCATCAACTTCGGCGTCAGCGTCGACAAATGCAACCAGCGGCGCTTGGCAAAACGCTGCGCCAACGTTGCGGCCTTGTGAGCAACCAACATTGCGTTGGCATTTTACATACTGATGAATCAGCGGCAGCGCGGCGGCAACGATGTCCGGCTGCAGCCCGTTGTCGACGAGAATAATCTCGCAACTGACGCCTGTGTTTGCTGCGGCGGCCAACGTTCGCAACAACCGTAACAATGAGTCCGTCTCGCGATACGCGACAACGAGCATTGAAATCGCGGGCGCTACTGTTGTCGTTGCCAGGCCACCACTTCTCACCTCACCAACATCTGACGCAACCGATTCCCGCGTGATCCGCGGTTTCACAGTTTCCAGTAAAATTTGGCCTCGCGGTAACATCTTCGACGGTGCCGTACCAATACACCGGAAAGCCTAAACCCGTCCAGCGCGGCACCGCCAACAGCGTCAGCGCCGTTGGGCAGGCCGGCTGGCTCTGACAAAGCTGTCACAGTTGTTGCCAGATGCCCGGCATAGACCGGTGCCTAACTAACTCGGTGGCTCACTTCGCGTTCGCAGCCAGCGCATCGAAGGTTTTTGCGACCTTGGGCACGAAAGCCGCGAAATCGGCATACGTCGCACGTTGCGCTTGGTAGCGCAGCAGCAGTTTCGCCAGGTCGGGTGTCCAGCGAAAATCGTTTTGAATTTGCAGTTGCGCTTCTTGGTTGGCTGCGGCTTTGCCGTGGCGATCGAGCGTGTACAGCACCACGAGCGCACGCACGATGGATTCGTCGACAAAGATCTTCCAGCTATCGTAAGCTTGTCTTTTCATTGACGCTGCGACCAATGCAAACAGCTTCGCTCCGCCAGCTTCGAACGCGGCCCGATGCGCTTCAATGAGTGGGTTCACATAGGAATGTGCCATTTCATGAACCAGCAGCGATTCGGTGAGGGCATCGTCAACGGGCAAGCCATCGGCCGCACGCATACCGAGGACTTGATAAAACTCTTGGGTACCGTCGGGCAGCGTGGCACGCACGCCAAAGTTGCGGTTGCCGGTAAGGAGCCCAGGCGCAACGAGGTAGCGAGCGTTGGCTTTGGCGCCGAAGAAGTCATCGAACCAGCCCACCGGTTTGGCTTTGTCGAAAATCGCCTGCACACCGGTTTCGACGTTGGTGAAATATTGGCGGTGCGCGGCCAGAAATTCATTAAGCTTGCTGTCTCGGGCAAAATCGCGCAGCGTCGCGGCATAGCTGGCCACATCAGCACCTTTGAAGCGTGGATCCAGGGTAGCCAGCTCGTCAGCATTCAGGAGCTGCAATTGCTCATCGAGATGGACCGCGAGGATTAATGGCGCATCCCACGTAATGGAATGGCTGGCACGTAGCGCGCGGGTTGCAAGCACGGCCGGGTGGTTTGCAAACGGAGCGAACGCAGCGTCGACTGCTTTGACGTACGGCGTAACCGGGCCGCTGGTATAGGCCTGGTGCCCGATGAGTCGGTGCAAAATCGACAACAGTTCGATGCGGCGATCGACGCGAACGCTGACGGTGCCAGTATTCGTAGTTGGCGTCGGAAGTGGCGTTGGTGGTTTCGTCGCAGTCGGTTGCGTCGACGACGCGTTGCTATTGCAAGCAACAACAACCCACAGGAGCAGAGCACGCATGGTGGGAGTGTAATGCAGATTCAGATTGGTTCGAGGTCCTGATTTGCAAGTTCAACGCTCCGAGATGTTGGTGTGCGCTTATGGCGTCGCACGTAGCTTCTCAGCCTTGTCGCAAGCCGCCGTGTCGCCGGCTTTGCACGCACCGTCGTATGCGGTTGCGGCTTTGGCGAGGTCCTTGATTTGTGCATACGTCGCGTAGGCGAAGCCAAGTTCGTTGCAAACCTTGGCATTGCCCAAGGCGCAGCCAGGTTCAAGATAGCGCTCGACAGCCGTCGGCAACCGGCCTTTAAGGTCGTTGGATTCGGCCATCATCTGCCGGGCAACATAGAGACACGCGAGCGCGTCGTGGCCGTTGCGACAGGCCTGGTCGAGGATCTTGTGCCCTTCATCGGATATTGGTTGGTCAAGTTCATCGAGCAAGCTCTTGCCATGCTTGCGACACGCCACCACGCTGCCGCCCTGACAAGCGCGCTCATAGACCGACGACGATACGAAGTCAGTATCGCTACCGTCGTCGATGCGTTTGACCCATGCAGCACAAGCTGCCGCCGGGCCTTTGCCATCCGCGCACCGCTGCTCTAACTCGGAGCCTGCATCGATGTTTTTCGTTGCAGCAGCGGTTGCAGCATCGCTCCCAGGCACCACAGCGTCGACGATACGAGCGTCGGCGGATGCAGCATCTTGTAACCGCGCTGCTGCATCAAGCGAACGAGCATCACGTGCAGTGGCAACCTGCCCACCCGGGACCGCAGCCGAGTTGTCGCGCCCCTTGCTGCATCCAATCACTCCGACGAACATCCAAAGCACTGCAAACCTCATGGCATGATTGTGCCTTGTGCGCCCGAGTTTTGCTCGGCAAAACCCAGCATTTTTCGTACTCCACCGGTTGCCGACACCGACTATTTGCGCGAAGCCGAGCAGCGAGAAATTCGCGTCACGAGTTCGCGTACTGCCAAGCGACGCCAACCGACGGACACGTTGCGCCAACAAAACCAGTGGGCCAACACAGCGTCAGGTTTCATGTTGGTTTTCGTCGAAAGGTCGCATGACCGCTGCACCAACCATGTTAACGACGTGGCCATGACCGCGCGTGTCGCTTGGACCTTTGGCCTTGCTGTCGTGGTGCAACTGATGATTGCTTGCGAATCGAAATCACCACGCGCACCTGTGCTTGTGCCTGCAGAATCGGCGACCAAAACCGCAACAGGTCTCGAGCCAGCGCTTGCGATCAACTGCAGTGTTGATAGCGATTGTCCGGACGCCGCGCCGCGGTGCATCGGATTTGGCGAGGATGCATACGTGGCACGCGCCGGCGAAGCCGCGGTGATGCATTGTAGTCGGCCCTGTGAATCAGTGAGTTGCCCGACGGGCTATGCTTGCAGACGCCCAGTCGTTACCGATGGCAGTTTCGACCCTGGGTTAAAGGGCGCATCCGTACATCAATGGTGTGGCAGCTTGGTATTGCCAGCAGCCATTCCCATTGACGACATACCGCGTCACGTAGTGGCGAGCTATTTTGCCCCGAATACGCACGCCCTGCCTGTTGTAACGATGTTTAACGACAAAGGAGAGTTTGTCGTGATTGCGCCTGGAAGCATGGCCCGGTACGCCGACCGTAAACGAGCCACCGACGCATTCCTCCATGCGGTCGCCGACGTCGCTAGCTGGACTGTGATTTGGCCAACGAACATCCCGCGCAATCCCACGTTGCCGTGGGTGATTCCCTACGGTGCTGCCAAAACGTTACGGCAAATGTCGCGCAATGTGGCTTTCGCAAAAATCAGTGCGCGGGTCAAACAAGAAGGAAATGTGATCACCTGGAGTCGCGGCGCCGGCTTCCGCGTCTTGCGAACGGAGGCTTTCGAGACCGGCAACACCGACGACGCGCTCGCCATGTTCTTTAAAAAGCCAGCAACGTAGAGCACGAGGCCGCCGTCATCTGCCTGCGACAGTATTTCCCAATGCATATCAGGCATTTACAGACGATCGAATTTTTTGCAGCAGCCAATAAGACTTGCCGTTCTCTTAGTATGAAGAGATTCATTGCCATTTTGTCCACTTCTCTACTCTTAACGTTTTCGGCGTGTTCAAAGGAGGCTGCCCCTGCTAAAAGTGAGGACACCACGCCCGACCATACTGCGGTGAGTAATCAGCCGGTGGTTCCGACGAGCGCTGGCCAGCCCGATATTGCGTTGGAACAACCCAAGGCGCCCAAGTCAGGCACAACCGCCAACCTCGGCGCTGCGGCGAACAAGCCGATGCCGGATATCGCACGGATGGACGACGATACACTCGAACCAGTTGCGTCGCCGACCCACCCAAAAGCCGCTGCGGCAACGCCAGACATTGCGGTCGTACCGTGTCAAGGCGCGCGCCTGCTGAGCGCTTCAGGAGAAACCGGACCGGGGGTCAGAGAAACCGGACTCAGAGAAACCGGACCGGGGGTCATGAGAGAGAAACCGGACCGGGGGTCATGAGGAGAAACCGGACCGGGGGTCATGAGAACGATATCTGGCCTGCCGCTCTAGCGGCAATTTCGCGGTGAGGCTGCGCAAAATCCCTCGATCAAGTTCCGTCGGGCAGCTCTTTGCGAACATTTCGCAATGAGGTCGATACGCCCGACCAGTCGAGTTGCCACTGTCCGGCAGGCGGACAGATTTGCAGT
>JAKQOD010000925.1 GCA_029565465.1 Deltaproteobacteria bacterium | reverse complement strand
GAGGGTCGACTGGTCGGCGAAATTCCGGTGGTCGCCGATGAGGTCGTGCAGCGCGAAGTCCAGCGCAATGACGTTGGTGATTGGATGGTGCAAGCGTGAAGCACAAGCGCATCACCACCGAGCCGCTCATCGTCGGGACGGCGTTTTTGCTAGCGCTGGCAATCGGCAGCAGCTTGATGTTGGCCATGGGTAAATCGCCAGCGCATGTTTGGTGGGCGATGCTCAGCCGAGTGGTCAGCAACGACTACAACCTGACGCAAGTCGCGTACCGCGCCACCACGCTGGTTTGCACCGGCCTCGCCGTTGGCCTCGCCATGGATGTAGGTATGTTTAACATCGCTGCCGAAGGGCAGATGACCGCAGGCGTGCTTGCGGCCGCAGTGCTCGGCGCCGCATTACCGGCCGGCACGCCGAGCGCGCTTGCGATTCCGTTGTGTTTGCTCGCTGCGGCAAGCGCTGGTGGCGCCGTGGGTGGCAGCATCGGCGCACTCAAAGTGCTGCGAGGTGCCCATGAAGTAATTTCGTCCGTCATGCTCAATGCGTTGATTGCAGCCGTGGCACTGTGGGCCGGCAATTCGTTGCTCTTTACCAATGGCACGACGCGCAGCGAGACGATTATTAACAATGCGCAACTGCCGTGTCTCGGTGCGCCTGGCAGCGCCGCCAATGCGATGGCATTCATTGCACTGGGGCTAGCGCTTGGCCTCACTTGGTTGCGTAGTCGAACCGCGTGGGGCCAAACCTGGCGCCTCACGGGGCAAGCCCCAGCGGTAGCGCGCGCTTTAGGCAGCAACACCAAACGCACCACAATATTGGTGATGACAGCATCGGGCGCGTTGGCCGGCTTGGCGGCTGGCAACTTGGTGCTCGGGCACCATCACGCATTTGAAGAAGGGCTGGGGCGTGGCTTGGGCTTGTTAGGCATCGCTGTTGCGTTGGTCGGACAGCTCGAGCCACTCGGCATCGTGGCGGCTGCGGTGGTGCTCAGCGTGCTTTCGGTCGGCGGTTTGGCTGCTGCTGATCTGGTGCCCAAAGAGCTATCCGAAATGTTGCAAGCCGTCGTGATTCTCGCCATCGTGGTGGCCAATCCAATTGTTCGCCGGCTGACGACCCGCACATCGGAGGCCGCATGAATCTGTGGGCATCCCTGGCTTCATTTGGATTTATCGCAGCGATTGTACGCATTGCGATTCCATATGTTTTCGCTGCACTTGGGGGCAGCTTGGTTGAACGCAGCGGGGTGATCGATCTCGCGCTTGAAGCCAAACTGCTCTGCGGTGCATTCGCCGCTGCAACTGCCACCCACGCGACCGGCTCGCTGGCGCTCGGGATTGGAGCGGGCGCTGCCGCCGGAGCAAGCATTGCTGGGTTGCAAGCGCTGTGCGCTTTGCGTTTTGGCGCGGACCAAGTGGTGGTTGGCATTGGCCTCAACTTGTTAGCACTGGCCGGCACGCGCTTCGCATTGCAAGCATTGTACAGCGAAGGCGCCAACTCACCGCCGTGCGAATCCGTTGGTGACGGGTTGGTGACTAATCCGTTGTTTTATCTCGCAATCATCGCGACCATCGCCAGCTGGGCTGCCCTCAGTCACACGCGCTGGGGCCTTCGCTTGCGGGCGGCAGGTGAGCGACCGGAAATTCTCGTTGCAGCGGGCATCAGCGTGCCACGCGTGCGTTGGTCCGTATTGTTAGTTGGTGGCGCGATTGCCGGCCTCGGCGGCGCGCAACTGTCGCTGGCGGTTGGCGGCTTTTCCGCTGACACGTCTAGTGGGCGTGGCTACATGGCGCTCGCGGCGGTGATTCTCGCCAATTGGCGACCGCCACGGGCCGTGCTGGTTTGCCTCGCGATTGCGGCCGCCGAAGCCCTCAACATTCGTTTACAACTGGCAGCTTCGACGATTCCACGTGAATTGGTGCCAGCCCTGCCCTACGTGTTGACGCTGTTAGTGATCACCGTGTGGGGCGCGGGCCGCCGACCACCGCCAGCGCTTGGGCATGGCAACTAAGTTAACAAAATATGGGATTTGGTAACGGCAGGATCCGCCGTCGCGCCGCCGGTTTCAAAATGCGCACGGCCAAGCCCGGTGAGTTCGCGTGGATTGCCCCATCCCAAGCCAGCGCGGCGCCACAGGGTAACTTTGGCGTCGCCGATTTCCGTATTGGCGCAGTACACCGCCGTCCCGTCTGGATCGCGATACGGTGCCGTTAGTAAGTGGGCCGGCGCTGCGGTTAACGTGCAGGTTAACTTCGCGCTGGCACCAACCGCAGTCATTGCAAAATGGCCCGTACGCCAGGTCGAACGATTCATTGCGGTGTGGCGGAATTGATTAAAGTGCAACACGTCACCGTCGATGCCTAGGCTAACCAACGTCAACGGTGGCAGCTGCACACCGCCCCGCACCAATCGTACCGATAGCGCTTCGAGCCATGCATCTGGTGCTTCAGCAAATTCTGCGCACCGGCCCCACGCCCAGCTCGCAGCGTGCTTTTTGCCCCAAAGATGGGTTTGGCCCATGACGGCTTGGGTCAGCTCAATGCGCTGCCCATCGACAAAAAGTTCACCGTCGACAAGCACCCGAACATTGGGTGATTGCACGGTGGTTTCGCCGATGCCGCCGCGTGCGTACATAACATCAGGTAACTGCCGATGGGTGGTCGGGCTCGGCAGCCACTGTAACTTCCAAGACACGGCATGGCCAGCGCCTGCGACGCTGCCAGTTGCGCTTTGGTGCGTGAGCCGGTTAGCGGCGATATTGAGGCTAAACGGTGCAGTGCCGCTGTTGACCGTCGCCCCGGAAAAACGGCGATGCACGCCAAAGGTCCGGCTCGGATTATTGCGATCAAACCGTGCAAACCAGATTTCGGCATGCGGTTCAGCATGGCTACCGTCGGCCCGCGGGCTGGGATATTCCAAGGTGTACCGCAGCCAGTAGCCAGTGTTGGTTGCTGCGTGGTTCCACGTCAAATACCAGACTTCATAGATGCCTTCGCTGCGTTCGGTGGTGCGGCGAACATTGTCAGCTTCGCTGCTCATCGGTCGCCTCCCGGCGGCAGCGCACGCGTTGGCAACGTGCCTGCACGCGGTTGCCCTAAGACCCAACTCGCGGTCAGCGATGCCAAGAAGCGCGGCACTAAGCGCACACCAAAACACGAAAGTTTATTAATGACGCCTGGAATGACGGTCCGCTTACCTTTCCACATCGCAGCCAACGCAATCTGCGCCACGGCATCCGCCGACATCATCGATGCATTGGCAATCTTGCCGTAATCACCGGCACCTGCGGCTGCATGAAATGCGGTTTTGGTGCCACCGGGACAAACGCATGTGACGGCGGTCGCCGAGCCACGCAACTCGTCGTGCAACGCTTCGGAAAAATTACGCACCATTGCTTTGCTTGCTGCATACAACGCCATGCGGGGCACGGATTGATACGCAGCGATCGACGCAATATTCAAAATATGCCGGCGTTGGCCGGAAGGCTCGGTGTCATTGACAAAGTACTTACAAAGCTCAACTAGCGAGCCGACATTGAGCGTCAGCAACTCCTGGTCGCGTGCCGTGTCGGCATCGGCTGCATCGAAACGCCGGAAATAGCCAAAGCCCGCGTTGTTGATCAGTACGTTGATTGGGCCGCCTGCGCGCGCGGCGCGCCACACCTCCGCGGCCGCGCCTGGCTTACCGAGGTCCGCAGCTACCACATCCACTGCAACTGTCGTGCGCAGCGTTGTTGCCAACGCTTCGAGTGCGTCGCCCCGCCGTGCCGTGATCACAAGCGCAACGCCATCCGCCGCCAACCGCCGCGCCATGGCTTCGCCGATGCCGCTCGAAGCACCCGTGACCAAGGCCCTCATCCCGCTATGCTTGCTAGTCATGTGCAACGTCCTTCTGAGCGTATCGTGCCGTGCAGCGTAGCGTATCGCAACTCGCGATAACCAGCATATGATAGCGCCATGCACACGTTTGCCGAGTTCGTAGTGGAGCACGATGAGATCGTTGGCACCGGTGGATTTCTGGCGCTGCGCCGGCTGCGCTTGCGCAATCGCCGTGTCGACGGCACCGTTTCGGCCTCCTACACCTGCGACTACATGGTTCGGCCGTACGGCCAAGATGCGGTGGTCGTGGTGGTTTATGCGCGCAATGCCGACGGGCGCGTCGAGGTGTTGCTGCGCGACGGCTTGCGGCCGCCGCTGTTCTTTGGCCGACGACCTGACCTAGCGCCGTTACCCGAGCCAGCAGCCTCGCCGTGGTCCCGCGAATTGGTCGCAGGCATTCTTGAAGTTGGTGATCATGGCGAAGCTGGCCTGCGCGCGCGCGCCTGCGCCGAAGTTGCCGAAGAAGCGGGCTTCGATGTTGCGCCCGACGCGGTGCAACTGTTGGGCGCCGGCACCTATCCATCGCCTGGTGGCAAAATTGAAAAGTTCTATTTCACCGCAGTGCAGGTAACCGCGACGGCGCAACGCGCGCTCGCCGGTGATGGCTCGCCGATGGAAGAAGGCGCCACTACCTGCTGGCTGCCGCTCGATGCCGCGATTGCAGCCTGCGTGCGCGGCGATCTATGCGACGCCAAAACCGAAATTGGCTTGCGTCGATTTCGCGACACGTTGTGACGCTATTCGCCCTTTGGCTCAGCCGATGGGTCCGTGGACGGATCCGGCGACGCCGCTCGGCTTGGCGCCAACACAGGGCCCGTCGGGTCGGCTTTGGCGTATTCTTCGAGTTTGCGATACAAGGTTTTGCGATCGAGCCCTAACCGTTGCGCTGCGCGGCTCTTATTGCCGCCTTCGTCGTCGAGCACGCGCTCGATAAAATCGCGTTCCAACGCGGCTAACGTCATGCGCCTAGCTACTGCCGCACCCAGAAAATCGGTGCTGCGTTTTTCGCGCACGGTCGGCGGCAAATCGTCTTCGGCAATCAGCTGGCCTTGGCACAACGCAGCCCCGCGCTCGAGCACGTTCATCAATTCGCGTACGTTACCCGGCCACGGATAGGTCAACAGGAGATCCTGCGCTTCCGACGACAACCGCAACTCGCGACCGGTCTTGCGTGCCATCGTTTGCAGCATGTGCTCGGCCAGCGGCAAGATATCTTCGGGCCGCGATCGCAAAGGCGGCAAATCCAAGCCGATGACATTCAACCGATAATACAAATCTTCGCGAAACGTGCCTTCGGCGATCATGGTTTCGAGTTTGCGATTGGTGGCAGCGACCACGCGCACGTCGATGCTTTGGGTTTTGGTGGCGCCCAACGGCCGTACTTCTTGTTCTTGAATCACGCGCAGCAATTTGGCTTGGAGCGGCAGCGCCAATTCGCCAATTTCATCGAGAAACAAGGTACCGCCGCTGGCTTCGACGAACAAACCGATGCGATCAGCACGAGCGTCGGTAAACGCGCCTTTTTTGTGTCCAAACAGTTCACTTTCGATCAGCGATTCGGGGACGGCCGCCACGTTGACGGCAACAAACGGCGCACTCTTGCGCGCCGAATTATAGTGAATCGCACGCGCCACAAGTTCTTTACCGGTGCCGCTCTCGCCCGTCACCAATACTGTGGCGCTCGACGCAGCGATGCGCTCGACCATGGTGATGACATCACGCATCGCTTGGCTCTTCGCAATGATGCTGCCCAAGCTGAAGCGGTCTTCGATTTCGCGTTGCAGGCGGGCGACTTTTTGTTGCAACGAACGTTCGCTTTGCGCTTTGTCGAGCACCAACAAGAGTTCTTCGATCTCAAACGGCTTGGTAATGTAGTCGTAGGCGCCGAGCTTCACCGCGCGAATCGCGGTTTCGATCGAACCGAACGCGGTAATCATCACCACATGCGGCGGATTGGGCAACGCCGTGATGCCGCGGATCAGATCAAAGCCGTCCATCTCGGGCAT
>JAKQOD010000905.1 GCA_029565465.1 Deltaproteobacteria bacterium | reverse complement strand
CAACGCTACGTTGACTGGCGTGCCCATCGCTGGTGGGGCTGCGGCTGATTTCAAAAACAGGGCACCACGCGAAAGGTCTCGCTTATGAATGCTCGCAAGCTGGGCCCACGACGCGCATCGCAGTTTTATGCTTAGTGGCGCGTTGGACATCCGGCGCTCAAGTATAGAGAAACCCTCACCCTTCGAGCAAGGTCATCGGGCGGTTACGTGTGTAGTTGGTGGCTGCGGCCGTTGAATTTGGTGCAAGCCCCATCGCGGACGCCTTTCGTCGCAAACGTTGACTATCACTCAACAGTTGCAGCTGGGGCCAAGAACGCCAACAGCTTTTCCGGGTTCGCGACAGGATGCTGTTTGACGGCGTCAATCGCCGCCATGGTTTCGGCAATGCCAATGGCGCCACCGGCAAGCTGCGCCGCGCGCCACCGACAAGCTGTTGCCACCATCGTTTGGCCTACTTGTTTGTACAAGGTCACCGCTCGACGAAACTCATCAATTGCAGCTGGTGCATCGGAAAACGATAACAACGCAGCATTCATTTGCGTGAGCAACGCTTCGTTCGTAGGCGAAGCGATGCGCTGTTGTTTGCGTTCGTTGCGAATCACGTTGAGGGCAGCTTGCAGCGCTTTTGCGTCTTGCGCTGCCTGCGCAACATTGGCTCGTGCGATCGCCACATGCATGCGCATGCTCGACAGCGTGGTCCCCACCAAGTGCAAGCGATCGAGGTCAACTTTGCTATGGATCGATTCGTACTTGCTCAAGCGATCGGCGGCAGCGTGGGCGTTGCCGCGCAAGAGCTCAAGGTTTACTTGGGCCACGGCAACCATCAAATGGTGCATTGGAACCGGCCGATTCGCCCAAAGTTGGTGGGCGTTATCGACGAGTTCTTGGGCTTGGGTTGGGTCACGCTGTAGTGCCCACGCCAGATTACCAATCCCCATCGTCAGCGTGCTGGCACCGAAATAGTCGCCGTTGCTGATAGCCGTGTCGTACCAATCGCGAGATTGCGTGATGAACGTGCTCAAGTCGCCAGCTTGCCAAGCGATCCACCCGGCATACATCCGAGCGGTGCGGGTTTCCCACACCGCACCGCGACAGTCGCTTTCCAATGCAACCAGGCTATCGCCAATGGCCGCTTGTGCAACTTGCAGATTGCCGAGTTGAAACGCCGTGATGGCACGCGTTAGTTGAATTTGCGCGCGTTCGAGCGCGCCACCGTCGATCGCCGCCGCCGCTTCCGCAGTTGCCAGCAGATGATCCACGCGTGAGCTCGCGGTTGGGTCAACCGATGCTTTCCACACCGCTTCGGCGCACAACGCACGCGCGTAGCGAATCGAGTCACCAACATTGCATGAAAGTTCTAAGAAGCGCGAGTGTGCGTCGAACGCGCGTTGTGGATGTACGACGCCCATCTCGATCGACGCCGTTGCCAACGCGTCGAGCGTGACAACATCGATCGTTGCAATATTCTCGGGCGCGCGCCGCTCGAAAAAAGCCCCAGCTGCGGTGAAGCGGGCTGGCTTGCGCCCAAACAGCCCACTCAACAACCCGGCCTTCTTTTCGACTGGCAACGCTAGTGCGGCGGTCACGTCGGCCATCAGTTCGGCGCTGCGTTCAATTTCCGTGGCGCTGAACAATGCCAGCGCAGCACGGCGCCGTAAATCGATGGCTTGTTCACGCAGGGCGCCGCGGCTGGCCGCCATGAACTCATCGGCAGCCATGCTTGGTTGGCCAACAAACAGCAACACTTCGGCGAGTTCCATTCGGGTTGCGCGTTCAACGTCGGGCGGCAACTGTTCAGCCAACGCGGTTTGATACAGCTCCACCGCACGGTGAAATTCCAATGCATCGGCAGCCCGCCGGGCCGCCGCGAAAGCGTAATCAACGGCACGGCGATTTTGACCGGCTGCACGCCAGTGATGCATCAAGCGTTCGGGGTCAGCGTCTTCCCGGCCTTCAAGTGCTTGCGCGATCTGATGATGTAGCTGGCTGCCGCGTGGGCGCGGCAGTTGATTGAGCACTACTTCGCGAATGCGATCGTGGTAAACCTCGACGATGGCGTCGATCGTTAGCCCCGAAGCGACGACCAAATCGTGGTCGATAAGATACTCGATGTCCGGTGTGCAGTCGCTGTAGGCGCGGCCATCGGCCGTTGCGATAAGTTCGATGCTCACGGGGGTGCCTAGCACCGCGACAACTTCAAGGATGCCGCGCTGGCTTGGCGTGAGCCGCTGCACCCGCGACGCTAACAGGCCATTGATATCGGTATCCGGCAGCCGGCGCGAAATCGAGCCTTCTTCGAGCAAGCGCGGATCCATTTCGTCGACATCATCGGCGTTGGTGATTTCTTCGCCAAACTCACTGCGTCGTGTCCGCGCGGCTTCGCGCGCGTCGAGTGCTTCGGAGCGCGCCCGCACGAGTTCGATTGCAAATCCGGGATGGCCCGTCGACGCAATTGCTACCGCGCGTGGGTTGTCGAGGTTGAGATCAAAGTGGCTCGCTGCGATATCGGCAAGTAATTCGGCTTCTTCGAGCGGCAACGCTTCGAGATGCATGGTTTTGACATCACAAAACGAACCGCGTGCTTGCAGTTGCAAAATGTGATCAACCACCGGGCCACGGCGGCCTGATGCAATGAATAAGCAGCGCGGCGCGGCGGGTGGCCGCACCAAATGGGCTAACAAGTCGAGGCTATCGAGGTCGGCTTGATGGACATCGTCGATGATGATGACCATTGGTGCATGGCGTGCGAGTGCCGCGAGCAGGTCGCGCAGCGCTGCAAATGCGCGCAGCCGCAGTTCGCCTGGGTCGGCACCCCGCCACTTACGCGCACCGCCCCCAATGCCTTCAACACGGCGCAATACTGGAAACAGTTCGGCTAGCAGATCCGCGCGTTCTGGCAGCACCCGGGCCCGGGTCGTTGCGGGCAATTGCTTGAGCCGTCGTGACAGTGCGTCGACAATGCCATCGAACGCTTTGAACGGCAGCGTTTCGCGTTCGTGACAGCGCGCGCTTAACACGATCGAATCATTGGCAAGTTGCCGCGCAAAAGATTCCGTTAACGCCGTTTTGCCAATGCCGGATGGTCCAAGCACGAGTTGCAACGTCGCGCCCGAACGTTTGGCGCCCGTGAGTGCACCAGCTAACGCAGCGAGTTCGGCTTGCCGGCCGACCAACGGCAAGCGCGGCGCAGGCATATGATCTTGCACCGAGGTCAGCGCTTCGATCATTGCCGAACGGCGCGGCTTGCGATTTGGTTCCAAGACCCGTTGCACTTCGGCAGCACCGGCTCGGTCGGTTGGGTCGCGGCGCAGCAACGCACTGGTTAAGTGGTCGAGGTCAGCTGGAACTTCCTTGGCGATCGCCGAAGGCGGTGGCGCATCGGCCGACGCTTTGGCAATGCGGATGTCGCGACCTTCGGTGTTGCTAAACGGGGTGCGGCCGGTAAAGGCTTCGAACAACAACACGCCTAGCGAGTAAAAGTCGGCTTTTTCGTCAACGATCCGATCCGCGGACAGTTCCGGGGCCGAATACGCCACCGCGCTAACGCTGTTTACGGTCGTTTGATCAGCTGGGAAGATGCTGGCCCCGAGGCCGATGTCGCACAACACGACTCGGCCATCTTTGCTAACCAGCACGTTCGACGGCTTGATGTTGCGATGTACGGCATGGCCGGCGTGGATGGCGGTCATGCCTGCAACCAACTGGGTAGTTGCGTCGCGCAACCGGGCTTGATCAAGCGTTGGCCCCAACGCTAACAGATCGGTTTCTTTGGTAGTTTCGTCGAGCGAGAAGCCGCCTTCGTCGCGGTCGGTGCCCAGCTTTTTGCCGGCTGCACCGTCGTGGCTCCAAACCCATGACAGAAAATCAATGCCGTCGATGAGTTCCATCGATAGCAGCAAGCGTCCATCGACTTCGATGAGTTCGTACAACCGAACCAAGTTGGGGTGCCGAATGTCGACGACCGTTCGGAATTCCTCTTTAAAACGTAAGAGTTGATCGGGGCTAAACTGGTGGTGAAAACTTTTTAGTGCAACTTCTGACTGGCGGGTGCGATCGTACGCGCGCCAGACCGTACCCGTCACACCTGAGCCCAACTCACCGCGCATTTCGAAACGCTCGGGACTAACGAGTGCACGCATGACGCTGCTTGGGCGCACGCTCGTCGTTACATACCGAGGTCTGGCGGCAGAGTCTTTCATGTACGGAAGTTCAATTAGGATATTCCAGCTTGCCGGTTCCTACAATCGATGACGGGGCCTCCGATCGGGTATTCTCGACGTGCGATCCATGGATCATGTGATGCGGTGTGCGCCGATAATACCTGCCACCAGAGGTCTGCCGACAAAAGCCTACATCGGGCTGCGGCGAACTACGAATTCGGGATAGCCAAGAAGCGTTCGAGCAGCTTGGCGTGGCGGGTTTTGATCCGTTGCAGGTAACGCAGTTCTTGGTTCCGCGTCATCGATTCGCGCGCCAACGTGCCCAGCTTCTTCGTCAGCGCGTCGAAGTTTTCGAAGGGCTTCATGACGTAGCCACCGATATCGGTTTCGGTCGCATGGCTAACTCGATCGCGTTCCCGTTCGGTTGCCATCAAAAACGTTGCGATGCCAGGAATAGCAGCACGCAATTGCGCGATGGTTTCGAGCCCATCCATGCCAGGCAAGCCGAGATCAACCAGGGCAAG
Organism: Deltaproteobacteria bacterium; assembly: GCA_029565465.1. Taxonomy (GTDB): domain Bacteria; phylum Myxococcota_A; class Polyangia; order Haliangiales; family Haliangiaceae; genus JABFXX01. The sequence goes on along the minus strand of JAKQOD010000905.1, from coordinate 5,307 downwards.
GTCAAAGCCCGCCGCTGAAGAGTCCATCGAAATAGCTTCGTGCACGGCGTCTTCACCCGACGTAAAGGTGAACGTCGTAATGCCTTTATCTTCGAGGCTTGTGGTGAGCCGATCGGCGACGGCACGGTCGTCTTCGACCAACAACACCACAGGGTTGCGCTTCGCACCGGCGCGCTCGCCGGTTGGTGCTGCCAGCTTTTCTTCGAGGTCGATCTTCTGCCGCTCCGTGCGAATCAGTTCCCGTAGAAAGTCCTCGGTCACCGCGCGTAGGTCGCGTGCCTGATCGCGTTCCGCACGCCGGGTTACCATCTCGCTACAGGCCCTTGCGATGACGGTGCGTGCGTGGGTGGTGCCTTCAAGTGCCATATCAATGACATCACCGGCGCCAGCGCGAAACGCGGCAACAATGAACGAATTCGGTGCGCTTGAAACCACGATAATCGGGCGATGGGTTGGCAGCATGCCGCGACAGCGCCGCAGGAGCTCAGCCGTTTCCGCGAGATCTTGGGGATCGTCGGTGGCCATAGCGCGACAATCCAACACCAGCGCGGCGGGCCGCTCTGCGCGCACGATGAAATCGGCAGCTTCGGCGATCTCGTCGACAACTTCGACGGTAATGCCAGCATTGCTCAAACGATCGACCAAGGCGCGGATGGGGCCGATGGCGCCGTCGGGGCAAACGATGGCCGCAGCCAATGGCAACGGCCCTGCCGCGATAGGTCCAGAGCTCACGGCGTGAACTCCAGCGACGTTTCGATCACAACCAACATGCGCCTACTACCATATACCTATCAACCGATCGGGGAAATCCCGCACATCGACATTATGCCGATCGCTGGCAAGCGGACGCGCTTGTAGCCCTTCGGCCCTGCCACCGACGGCGGGTCGGTGCTAGGCTCGGCGCGCTATGGCGCAACCTGAATCCGAGCATCTGTTCTTGCAAGCCTGTTGGCGTAAACCCGTGTCTCGCACTCCAGTATGGATGATGCGACAAGCGGGTCGGTATTTACCAGCCTATCGTGCGGTACGTGCCAAAGCGTCGTTCTTGGAAATGTGCCGGACCCCGGAATTAGCGTGCGAAGTCACACTACAGCCAATTGATGAATTCGGCTTTGATGCAGCGATCTTGTTCTCCGACATTCTCATCACGTTGCCAGCGATGGGCGTGGATGTAACGTTCCCCGAAGCAGGGCCGAAGATCACCAATCCGGTACGCAACCGAGCCGCGATCGATGCGTTGGTGGTGCCCGATCCAGAAGCCGAGTTGCCGTATGTGATGGAAGCGATCCGGCAGATTCGTAAAGGCCTCAACAATCGCGTACCGCTTATCGGCTTTGCTGGCGCGCCATTTACGATGGCGACTTACGCCGTCGAAGGTGGTGGTTCGAAAGACTATCCCAACACCAAAAGCTTGCTGTTTGGCGACCCAGCGAGCGCGCACGTGCTGCTCGATAAATTGGCGCGGACCTGCGCAACGTATTTGGAAGCGCAGATCGCCGCGGGGGCGCAAGCCGTGCAGTTGTTCGATAGCTGGGCTGGCGTGTTGTCGCCGGGCGACTTCCGCGAGTTTGCATTGCGCCATGCGACCGCCGCGATCAGCATGCTGCGTGCTTCGCCGACGTTTGCGAAAAATCCAGTACCGATTATCTACTTTGCCAACAACTGCGCGCCGTATCTTAACGACTACGCCAAAAGTGGCGCCGATGTGTTGGGGGTCGACTGGCGTGTCGATATCACCGAAGTGCGCCGCCGCGTCGGTGATGGCGTGGCGTTGCAAGGCAATCTTGATCCAGGCGCGCTGTTCTGCTCACCAGCCGAAATTCGGACGCGCGTTGCTGAGATCATTGAAAAGGCTGGACCGGTTGGCCACATTTTTAACTTGGGCCACGGCGTCATGCCACCCACCAATCCTGAGCATGTGCGCGCAATGGTCAACGCTGTGCGCGAATTTTCGACACGTACCTAAGAGGCCGATGTGCAGCCCAAACGAATTGCAGTCATTGGTGCCGGCATTGGCGGCTTAACTGCCGCTTTACGGTTGCAGCAAGCTGGCCACGAGGTTGTCGTGTATGAAGGCCAAGCGCGCGTCGGCGGCTTGATCAATACTTCCAACGTCGATGGTTTTGTGCGTGAGCATGCAGCGAGTTCGTTTTTGGGCGGGCCCGGCGACGGTGCGTTGGCGCTGTGCAATGAACTCGGGGTTGCCGTCGACAAAGCATCGTCGCGTGCCAAGCGTCGGTGGATTTTCATCGATGGCAAACTGCAAGCGCTGCCTCGCAATCCAATCGAGCTGGTGCGTAGCGGACTGTTAACCAATCGTGGCAAATACGAGTTGCTGCGCGAATCGATGGTGCCGCCGCGCGATGTTGAACGCGACGGCGATACCTCGGTGTATGAGTTCGCGGTTCGGCGCTTTGGGCCAGAAGCAGCGCGTGCGTTGATTGCACCGTTTGTCACCGGCGTGTACGCCGCCGATGCGCGTGATGTATCGCTGCAAGCAGGCTTTAAGAAATTCGCCGAGTTCGACAAAGGCGGCGGCATTTTGCGCAGCGTGCTCACCGGCGCTGGCAAAAGCGCAGTGCAGCGGCTGGGCCGCTTGCTAGGGCTGCTGCAAGACGACGGCAGCCCGTCGGCTGGATCCACGCCTCACGGTATGTGGGCACCGCGTGGTGGGTTGGGGGCCTTGATCGCAGGGCTCGAACGCAACTTGCCAGGGGTGATTCAGACCCAAGCGACGGTCCGCACGGTGCAGCGCGACAACAACGCAACCGTGGTTACGCTCGACGACGGCACATGCGCAACATTTGACGGCGTCGTCCTTGCGGTGTCGGCCGGCGCTGCAACCGCGCTGTTGACCGACGAAGCGACCGACCTCAAAAGCCGCTTGGCTTGTTTTGAACGCACCCCCGTGGCGTTGGCCTACGTGGGATTTGCCGAATCGGCGTTAACGGCGGAGAGCCGCGATGGCTTTGGTTTTTTGGTTGCGATGGGCGAGCGGTTGCGGGTGCTTGGCGTGGTGTTTGAGTCGGTCGTCTGGGAAGGCCGCGCCCCTGCAGGCCACGTCTTGTTTCGCTGCATCTACGGCGGTGGTCGAGATCCTTCGGCCTTCGATTTCGACGATGCAACGCTGCTGGCGCAAGCGCGCTCGGACTTGGCAACCGCATTGGACTTGCGGGCCGAACCAACGCATCAAAGCGTAGTGCGATGGCGGCAGGGGATACCGCGGGTCACCATGGGGCACGCTGATGATGTGGCAGCTGCGCAAGCAGTAGCGCGTCGGCATCGCATCGTGTTGGCCGGTGCCGACTATCGTGGTGTGAGCGTGAATGACTTGTGCGCCGACGCTGCGGTGGTGACCCACGAGGTTGCACAATGGTAGTTCGTTGGCGTGCTGGCGCGGTTGCCGTGATGTGTGTTGCAGCGTGTTCGGGCAGCCGCAAAGAAAAGCGCGACGATGCAGCGGTGAATCAAGTGACTGCACATGATGCAGCGGCTGGCAAAGACAGCCGGCCGGTCGTGCGTGATGCCGCGGCGGGGCCAAGCGTGGCCAAGCCTGGCACCGTGAAAGTCACGGTCCGCTGGCCCAAGCCGCCGCCGGCAGCTTTTATAACGCTGCCGACCTGTATTGCCGACGGTGATCAAGCCGCCACCATTACGACCACGCGCTTGGTGGTGGGCGCGGTGGTCGAAATGGATGGCACCGCCACCGCCAACGGCCGCAACAGTGCGCAGAAACAACCGTTGATCACATTGAGTGATTGCGCGTTGTTGCCGCTAGCGACCGTGGTGCCAGTTGGTGGTGCGCCACGGTTGCAGCGTACAGGCAGTCGCGATGTGCATGTGCAGATGGAAGATGCAGCGCATGTGGTTCCAACTCGCGTGGTGCAATTGCCCGTGATCGGTCACACGGTAAGCCTTGATGGCTTGGCGCGGGGCCACTATCGCTTGGTTGGTGATGGCGCAGCACCGATGCGGTTCGGTCTCGTGGTGGTGACGAGTAACGCCGCCGGCGTCACCGATGGTGACGGCATTTTAGAATTCACGGCGCAGCCTGGCGAGCACACGGTAACCGCTATGTTGCCGGCGAGCGGCGATCGACCGAGTGTAACGGCGACCGGCAAGGTGACCGTGATTGCCGGTGAGCTCGCAACTCTTGATTTGGCGTTCGGCCCACCATGACCCGCACGGTTTGGCAAATCTCCGATACGATCGAAGCCGCCGTGTGGGCAGCCGCACAGCCGAGTTTGCGGCTGTACTGCGAAAGTACGAGTGCCTTGCTCGCCGCAGTGGAAGATCGATCGCGACGCTACACCAGCGAACGCGATGCGTTGGATCGGCCGAGCAATCCACAAGCGGATCTCGCAGCGCGCGCGCTGTTTTTTACCATCGCCGACGCGGCAAAAATGCATCATCCGCTCAGTGAATTGTACGCGGCTGGGCGGCTTACGCTCGACGGTAGTGGCGCACCGTTGCGGATTCTGGATGTTGGTGCCGGGTGTGGCGCGATGAGTTTAGGCTTGCTCGATTGGTTGGCGCGCAGTGCACAAGCGTTGCAGCTTGCGTCAGTTCGCGGGCTGGACATCACGTTGCTTGAGCGTGACGGTGCGGCACTGGGTTTGGCCAGCGCAGCGCTCAAGCGTGCGGCTGCGAGCCTTGGTGTAACGATGACAATTGCTGAAGTGCGCAGTGATGTAACTGCGGGTACGTGGATGCGTGGGCTGCGGCCATTTGATCTGATCATCGCTGGCACTGTGTTCAACGAATTACCGGAGTCACATCAACTAAGCGTTGCGAGTGCGGCGCTGCAGTTGCTAACACCGAGCGGGCACGCGGTGATCATTGAGCCAGCGTTGCGTGAAACGTCGCGCGGCTTGCATCGCTTACGCGACGCATTGGTGGGCGGTGGTGCGGCGCGGGTGGTTGCGCCGTGTGTGCACAATGGTGCGGTTTGCCCGGCGCTCGCCGACGACGACGATTGGTGTCACGAAGAATTGTTGGGTGGCTTGCCTCCGCGAGCTGCCGAACTTGCGCGGCTTTCACATTTGCGCGACAGCGGCTTGAAGTTTGCGTACTTGACGTTGGTACGTAGCGATACAATTTGGCCACGCAGCTTGCGCTCGGTTGATGGTCAGTTGTTTCGGATCATGCGGCCGCCACGTGGGCTCAAAGGCCGTGTCGAAACGTTGGGTTGCGGTGAGCCAGGCTGGGTGCCGTTGCGTTTGCTTCGGCGCCATCGCACCGAAGCCAACCGAGCCGTGCAAGATGCGCATCGTGGCGATATCGTGGTGTTGCACGCTGCGCAAAAGG
>JAKQOD010000904.1 GCA_029565465.1 Deltaproteobacteria bacterium | reverse complement strand
AAGCGATCGCCGTACGCAGTGATTTTCAGCATCCACTGCTTCATCATGCGGCGTTCGACAGGATCGCCGGTTTCCACGTATTTGCCGTCGTGCACTTCTTCGTTGGCCAACACGGTGCCAAGTGCCGGGCAAAAGTTCACGGGCACTTCGGCGCGATACGCCAAACCGCGGTCGAACAATTGCTTAAAGATCCATTGCGTCCATTTGTAATAGCTCGGTTCGCTGGTCGCGATTTCGCGCGACCAGTCGTACGATAAGCCCAGCTTTTGCAGCTGTTTTTTGAACGTGGCGATGTTCTTGGCCGTCGTCACGCGTGGATGAATGCCATCGCGTTCGGCTTTGCGCTCGGCAGGCAGACCAAAACTATCCCAGCCCATCACGCGCAGGACATTGAAGCCCATCATGCGTTTGGCGCGCGCAACAACGTCGGTCGCGGTGTAGCCCTTGGGATGGCCAACGTGCAGGCCATCACCCGATGGATATGGAAACATGTCGAGCACGTAGTACTTGGGACGCGTACGGTCAGTCGGCGTCGCAAACGTGTTTTCACGTTCCCAGTAGGCTTGCCATTTTTCGTCGATAGTCTTGTGATCGTAACCAGCCATAAATTTTTCTTACTGCTCGAACAATGCGGAGAAGAAGGAACCGTCGCTCGGGCTACTTGCCCAACGCCGTCGTGATCCGCTTGGTGACGTCGGCCGGATTGCCAATGCCGTCAACGCGCTTCAAGATGCCTTTGCTTTCGTAAAACGGAACGATCGGTGCGGTTTCCGAGTGGTATTTGGCCAAGCGTGTGGTCACGGCCTCGACGGTATCGTCTTTGCGTTGCACCACGCGGCCAGCCACGTCGGCCGGCGGCGGATTGAACTTCAAGTGATAGATCGTGCCGGTGTCCGGGTCGCTTACGCGGCCAGTGATGCGCTCAACGATCGGTGCATCTGGCACTTCGATCAGGACGACAGCTTCAAGAGCAACGCCAGCTTTGTGCATCGATTCATCCAACGCTTCAGCTTGCGGGCGCGTGCGCGGAAAGCCATCGAGCATAAAACCATGCGCGCAATCGGGCTTGGCAATACGTTCCAAAATCATGCCGATCACAACGTCGTCTGGCACTAACTGACCAGCTTTCATGAAGGTGTCGGCTTGAATACCCAACGCGGTACCTTCTTTGACTGCAGCACGCAGCATGTCGCCGCTTGAGATATGCGGAATCTTGAACGTATCGACTAGTTTGGCAGCTTGGGTGCCTTTGCCCGCACCTGGCGGACCGACGAGAATCATACGCATGACCGTGGCTCCTTGTTGACGCTTGGCATCCTGGCACCGAGCAGGCCGGGGCGCAATCGGTGCAGGTCGATTCCGCGGTGCCAGGCCCACGCCATGACGGCCGGTTTAGGCCTATGCTTTCATATGGCCAAAGAAGTTGTAAAAGGAACCAGCTTAACTGTTCATTTTGACGGCAAAAAGTGCATTCACTCGCGCGGAGGTGTTCCAGCCCAATGTCGAAGGCGAACGGATTTCGCCTGACGCAGCGGCGGCAGCGGTGGTGGCCGAGATCGCACACAACTGCCCGTCGGGCGCCATCGGCTACGAGCGCCACGACGGTGGCCCGGCCGAGGCTGCTCCGGTAGTAACCTTGGTTACGGTGCGCGAAAACGGCCCGTTAGCAGTGCGCGCGCAAGGCGCCATTGCAGGCGGCCATTCACAGAACAAGCCTTACTGCGACGGCAGCCACAGCAAGGTTGGCTTTCGCGCCGATTGAAAAAGTTACGATGCTGGACGAACCAGCTCCATAACTTTCTTATCGCGCTCGACGGTGAAGGTGATGGCGCCTTTGCCTTTCCATGCAACCAGCGCTTGTTCGTCAAAGGCGCGGCCGTTGACAGCGGTCAACAGATCGCCGTTGTGAAAACCGATCTTACCGAATGGGCCGTCCGCTTTGATGGCAAAAACTTTGAAGCCAATCACAGCGCCGTCACGCGTAGCCGGAACCAAGCGTGCACCGAAGACATCGGCAGGATTGTCGCTTGGTGTAGCTTTCGCAGGCGCGCCTTTCGCAGGCGCGGCTTGTTCGGCCATCGCGACAGAAGAAGAAGCAAGCAGGGCCACACTGAGCAGGGTTGATAGAATCTTCATGAAGCTACACATAAGCACGTGACGTGCCAGCGCTAGCGACGCGCGATCAAGCACTTAGCGCAGTTTTGCCGGGTGTGTTTCGCCGTTTTGGCATCAGGTATGGCGACCTGGCACCCCACAATGCCATTACGGCAACATTGTATGAGTAATTACCAAATCGCAAACGCAGCGCTAGCGCTTGAGCTTGAGCGGTGTCACGCCAGTGAGAATCACATCGCCATTGGGAGCGATGCGCACTTCGCCAAGCGGCGCGTCGTCGATGTCGCTTGTGGTGTAGCGATCGGTCAGCAAATGCACTTGCTGATTGCTCGACCCACGCAAGCCTTGGCCCAACCGCAAGTCGGTGCGAAAGCGGCCATCGACCAAGACGTCGAGCAGTGCAACGGCTTCGAGCCCACGTGGCAGCTCGCGAATTTCCGCCAGCGTGTAGCCGGAGAACATCAAGGTCGAAAGCCCTGCGGCTCGCGCAGCGCCCAGCAATTCAATCGCTGCATCGATTTGCTGCATCGGCTCACCGCCTGAAAGCGTGAGGCCTTCAATGCCGGTAGCCGCCGCGATTTGCGCAGCCACAGTGGCAACGTCATGTTCGGCACGGCCAGCAACATGCGTTGCCGGGTTGAAGCAGCCAACGCAGCCCAACGTGCAGCCTTGAAACCACACGACCATGCGAGCGCCCGGCCCATTGGCACGCGAGCGAGCTTCGATGGCGTGCAGGTACGCGCGCATGACTACGGGGTTGGGACGGTTGGCCGCGCAACCGCAGGCACCGGCCGTTGCCCAACCGTGCTCGTGCGGACTTCAATTTCACCAACGAGCAAGTCCGGCGTAATGATCGCGCTTTCGATACCACCCGATGGCACGTTGCCATTGTCAGTGCCTCCGCCGATGCGCAACGAGATGAAAGACTCGGACGGCGCAAGGTAGTTGTACACAAACGGCGTGTTGCCGGCAGCGATTACGTCTTTCCAGGTGCGAATCGGCAACTCGGCAAGTTGCACGCCACGCACCAGTTCTTCTTTGCCGTTCGGATACACTTTGTACGCAACCAACGCTGGCGGTGGCAAGGCTTGGTCGGTGGTCTGCAACATATTGAGCAGCTCATGACGCGAAAATTCCGGGGCCGACGTGATCGCAGCGTCGTCGAAACGCTTGATCAACAAACCATAGCCAAGCCCTTCGTTGCGTGCGCTGGCAATCAACTTGGCCTTGAGCGCAGGCGCTGACAAGCCACCTTTGGCCGAGATAAACAAGTTCGTTGCGCTGCCGTGAAACGCTCCACCGTCAGCGGTGCGGCGGGCATGGCCGTTGGAAACCGCATCTCGTTGCGACGGGGTACGGCTGGTCAACAGCGTAAGCAACTTGCCATCTTTGACCATGGTCACGCGTTGCGCTGGCGTGCCTTCGTCGTCGATTTTGTAGCCGCCGATCAAGGCTTTTCCGAATGCTGCACTCGCGGTTGGATCGTCGGTGAAGGTCAGCATATTGGCTGCCACACGCAAGCCGACTTTCTCGGTGAGCGCGCCGCCAAATTGTTTAGCGTCTTGCGGACGCAAGCCTTCCGGAAGCGGGGTGCCGCCAAGATGCGGTGCGAGCGTTTGGCGTACGAAGCCAACCGCGCCTTCACCTTCGAACAGCACCGGACCAACGTAGCGGCCAACCAACGGAGCCTTGGCCTGATTGTGCAGCAGGTCGCTGATCTTTTTGGCTTCGTCTTTGAGTTCTTGATCTGATGGCAAGTCTTTCGCGGTGTGGCCGTAGCGCAAGAAGTGCTGCGCCAATGCTTGGCCATCGTTGGCTTGGCTGCTTGCCGTTATCAACACGCCACTGGCGCGTCGGGTATCGGTCACGCTGGTGCCTTCGGTCGTCAGATACCAGCGCCGCTCTAAGTAGCTGGTCACCGCTACGCGCGAATCGCGGATATGGGGTGCGCCGCGAAACTCAGCTGATAACGCTTTGGCGCGCGCTTCCAGCTCGGCCACAGTTTCCAACACAGGGACTGCAATCTGCGTATCGGACTCAAGCTTTTTTTGCTCCGTCCAGGCCGGCACGTCGGCACGGCCAACGCCGCCAGCTTTGCGGCTTTCCATTTTGGCGCGCAATTGAATCAACGCTTCTTTGTACGCGCTGTCGGTCGCGAGCCAGGCCGCACGCCGAGCAATCCGCGGCGTTGCTTCGAGCGGCAAGGTCACCGTCGATACGGCGTCGATATCGTCGCCGCCAGGCACTACAAAATTGCCGTTATCGAAGTTGACCGAGCCGACGCGGACGCGGGCTTCGAGGCTCACAAAGTGGCGCGATTTTTTTGACGTGCTGTAGCCCAGCGAAGCCACCGCGTCATTCACTTCGACTTCGGTGATCTTGTACGAGATACTGTACGGTTTGGGCGCGCCAGGGATTTGCAAATTATTCATCGCGCGCTTCATCTCTTCTTGCACAGCGTCGACGATGTCTTTGGTGATCGCTTGTGAGCTTGGCACCACGTCAGGCGCCAGCATGCGCTTGGCGTGCGCACCCCCAACGTTGCCAACTAACAACCCAGCCCCAAGCAGAACGGAAGCTAATACGCGTTTCATTGAGCGGTCTCCTGGGTCTTTGACGAAGCAGTTTGGCGGATCGACGGCGCGTCCATCAGCGGCGGGCGATCAGGCGGAATGAAGCTCTTTTCCACTTCGAGTTTTTCGATCAATAGGCTTGGCGCCGAGGCCGACACGGGAACCCAGCCACTCTCAGCACCGCAGACACCGTTGAAGGTTTCCACTTCGCGGCTCGCTGCACGAATCGACTGCAGCGCTACCAACGGCGTGCCACCGATATCGATGCCCCGCACCAACTCGCGACGACCGTCGGGATAAATGCGATATGCCATCACCGGGTTAACTTTGAACGCCTGCGGCGCGAATGCCGAGGTGTTGGTGAAGCCGCCACTGATGTCGGTAAACACCATGCCGTATGGCCGGTTCTGCTTCTTCACTTCTTCGAGCAGCAACTTTTCGAGCTGGGTGCGCTCAACACTTTTGCTGGCTTCAACCACCAAGTTGCCTTGGCGCGATACGGGCGGCAAACCAGGCGAGCGGCGGCCATGGCCGTTGGAGCGCGGGAACCCTTCAATCGGATTGCGGCCAAGCAAAAAGCCGACGAGCTTGCCGGCCGTGACTAACTCGACACGACGCGCGCGCACGCCTTCGTCGTCGAATCGGTAGAAACCGTTGAGCTGCATCGCATTGGCCGTCTGAATCGTCGCGTCGTCGTAAACGCTCAACCAAGGCGGTGCGATGTCGTGGCCCACTTGCGCTGCAAAGGTTTGCCCACTGGTGTCGTCTTTTTGCCGATGGCCTTCGATGCGATGGCCGAATACTTCATGGAAAAACACGCCCGCGGCGCGGCCTTCGAGAATGGCAGGGCCGACGTATGGATCGGCGAGCGGTGCAGCATGCAACGCGTCGAGATCGGTGTTGACGGTTTTGATGACCTCATCGATCGCGGCATCGTTTGGCAAATCGTCCGGGGTGCGTCCGAACCGTTGTTCGAGGCGCGATAGATTCATGCCGTCGTCGGCTTTGACCCCCGCTGAAACATTGAGTTGGGCCGAGGTCCACGACTGCTGGATTTGCGAGCCTTCGCTGTTGACGAACCACGCCGTGGTCAGCTTGAACGTTACGCCGCACGAGCCGCGGGTGGCATGACCGCGCAGCGCTTTGGCTGAGCAGCGTTTCATGCGTTCGATCCAAAGCTTTTTGTCGAAGGTGAGCGTGGCTGGCGCTTCGACGTACACTTCTCGTTGGTCCGAGGAAAAGTCCGGCACTTCCGAACGTTTGCTCAGGGTTGACAAATCTTGCCGTACATAGCCCAGCGCTTGAGCTGATTCATTGTAGCGTCGATCGGTTTCAAGCCAAAGCGCGTTGGAGATCGCAAAAGGATCTGCACCGAAAGGCACCACGCCAGGCCGCGTGAGTGGTGCGTTGAGTCCGTTGTCGTCGGAAAGTTGCCGGGTATTGTCGAGTTCGGCCGTACCCACACGCACTTCGACGTCAAGATTGCGATCGGTATCATCGTCGTCATTGATTAACGCGCCGCCTTCGGCTTCGAGCCGCACTTGGCGTTGCTCGACGAGCTGATACGCCAAATAGTGTGCCGGTTCGGCTTTCGCACGCAGCTCAACCATGGCCCGATCGTTTTCGGCTTTCATGATGTTGAGCAACGGCGAGCGCGCCGACGGCGTGTCACCGTCGATCGGTGCGCTCTTGGTAACCTTTAGTGACGACGGAATATTCGGCAGCTCGATGGGCGTTTCCGCTGCCACCGGCGGCAAATTGGGCTTTTCCGCTGGCTTTGCCGAATGATTGCCACACGCCGATGCGGCCACGACCACGGCCAGCCACCGGCTCCTCGAAACAGATGTTCGCTGCATTATCCATAAGCGTAGGGGCCCAACCGCTCCGGGTCAAACCCAACCTCCCTACATTTTGCAGCGTCCGGCCCGTGCGTGCGCTGCGGCGCCGTCTCGTCGGGCGTCGCAGGTGTCGCAGCGTTCGGGGACCGCGGGAGTTACGGCGGCGTACGATTTGCATCGGGTCGCTGGCCGGAACACGATACTTTGCTCTATGCATTTGCGGTGCTCTTGCGATGAGGCCGGCAAGAATCACGAAAAACGGTGACCTTGATAGACTGCAGTAAAATAGCGTGGAAACTCGAGAAGCTCCGCCTCGATCGCAGCGCGATGTGGCGCAAGTGCAAGTGCGAAGTGCGAACCAGTAAACCCATCTTCGCGCACCTCGTCACAAAGGCGCTGCGCGACAACGCGGTCAGCGAATCCGTACTCGTAGCAAGAAATCTCCAGCGTACCCGGGAGGCCGTATTTCAAGGCTTTGAGAAAGATCGTGAAATCGGCAGAGCGCGCATCTTGCCCACTCGTATTCCCAAAGAGAAATTGCCCAACGGCAGCCAGCACCAGCGCGCACCCAAACCCCAATGTGCTTTCGCAAAATTTGATGATGTCGTGGTCGTTTAGTTTTCGCCGCTTCTCGCCCCATGGCTTTGTACCTTTTGCGCGAGTTGAGTAATCAAAGAGTGCGGAGTACGGTGAACCCTCAATCCACATCGCCGCCAATTGGATCGCCAGGCCTGGCGGTTCCAGAGTGTCAAAGAATTTGTCGTTGGACTGGTCTGAGAATAGCGGCCACACGATATCAAGAAAGTCTGCCTTCGAAGCCATCGACAGCAACACATCTCGATTCGCAGCCACCCAAGCGGCGACGGCCGCGGCGCTCTCTAGTCCCAGAAGGGTCTTGGCATACTGAGCTTGCGTCTCCACACTTGGTTCCTGTCGCTCAATGTAGTCCGCAACTGACTCGAACAAATGGCAGATGCCAAGCTTCAATCCCTGATCAGCTAGGTGATACGCAAGTGTGCCCCTTGCCAATGCAGCAGCTGCCAAACGGAATTCGCTAAATGGAGCGCTGCCCCGATTGGCCATAAGGTAGCTCTCGACAGCAAAGACCAAGCGGCGACGCGAACGTAGATCTGCGACAAGGGCTTCTACTTTATAATTCTCTCGAGGATTCAGCCGCACAACTGCTATCGCCCACCGTTCCCATGCCTCTTCACCCTC
>JAKQOD010000888.1 GCA_029565465.1 Deltaproteobacteria bacterium | reverse complement strand
CACCGGTGGCACCACCTCCTGGTGGCGGTAGTGGTGGTAAGCAGAACTTGCCGCCTGGCGCCGGTGCAGCGGGGGCAACCGGGGTTGGCGATCCGCCAACCGACAAGCCGCCAGAAAAAACGCCTGAACCGATGATTCAGTAAGGCTACAAGCCTTACGGGCCAAGCCCAACCCAAACTTCGCCGTCTTCGGCAAATTCTTTTTTCCAGATGGGAACACGTTGTTTCAGGCGATCGATCATCGCTTGGCAGGCAACGAACGCTTCGGCTCGATGGGGCGCGCTTGCAGCGATCGTGACGGCGGCTTCGCCGAGGGAGAGGCGTCCGGTGCGGTGTTCAACCGCGAGGCGAGTACCCGGAATCTCGGCTTCAATTTCGGCTGCGATTTCGTGCATGACGGCAACCGCCATCGAGCCATATGCTTCGTACTCTAAATGCGAAACCCGCTTACCATGGCTAATGCCGCGCACGTTGCCGATAAATGTGACGATGCCACCAGCGCCAACGTGGGCGACATGGTCGATGCAGCGTTGCACTGCCAACGGCGTTTCGAGCAGGGCCACGTAACGGCCGCTACCACCTGAGACAGGTGGAATTAACGCAACCACGTCGCCTGCTTGTAGTGTTGCCGTCTCGTCGGCGAACGCTTCATTCACGGCAACACGGAAATGACCGCGCAAAGTCGCGATGGCCGGATGTTGAGCTGCTAACTGCGCAACCAATGCGGCCACCGTGGCGCCCTCCGGCAGTGTGACCTCGGCCGAACTTGTGCCCAGCCGTTCGCGAAACACGGCAAAATACAAAACCCGAATCTGCATGGACAGCTATTGAACCATGAACCAGCTAAACTGCGGCGGTGTCCGTGTCTCCACTTTATAGCGCCATGTATGAAATTATTCGCAAGGTGCCACGTGGCCGAGTTGCCACATACGCACAAATCGCTGCACTCGCCGGCGTTACTCGCGGCGGGCGGGTCGCGGCGGCCGCCTTGAAGGTTAGCCAGAAAAGTGACCGGCTGCCGTGGCAGCGCATTGTGGGGCGGGCAAGCGAGGTGCGCGGCCGCATTGCCATCTACGATCCGGCGGGCGCTGCGCACCAACGCCAACTACTCGAACGAGAAGGCGTCGAAGTTACCGATGCCTGGACGATCGATTTGCGGCGCTACGGATGGCTGCCGACCGACGCCGGTTCCGATCGTTTTAAACCTTGACCACGCCTTGGCGCATCGCAGCCACGACCGCTTCAGTCCGCGTTGACGCACCGAGTTTTACCATCACACCGTTGACGTGAAACTTCGCCGTGTGATCGCTGATGCCAAGGCGGTCTGCGATGAGCTTGTTTGACAAGCCTTCGGCCAACAGTTGCACAACTTGATATTCACGTTCGGTCAAGTTACCGCGGGTTGGCGTCGCCGGGGCAGGGGCCCACGCATCAGCCAAGCCAATATCAACAACTTGCAAGCCGTTGCGCACGGCTGCAATCGCTGCAGCGGCGCCGTCGGCACACTGGGCACGCATCAAGACGCCACGGGCCCCCGCTGCGACCGCAGCTTTGGCATCTGCGCTGGATTCGACCAACACGATGACGTTGAGTTTGCGGGCCCGGAGCTGAGCGATGTGGCTCACATCCAAAGGCCTTGCGGTGTGGCTATCAAGCATCACCACATCGCCGACAATCGCAGTGTCGGGCTTCACCATGTTCCATGCGATGGCGGGGGCAACCCGGCTTAAGGCCGCTAGCAAGGCCGCGTCGTCCGCGATCACGCTCACGTGGGTGCGAGGTTGGCTGGTGACGGCCGCTGCGGTGATTAATGGATTGCGAGTCATAGTTGACGTAAGTTGGGGCCTAATTCGCTACCGTCAAGTGGCGCTCGGTCGATTCCGGACCGATCGTTCGAGATCGCGGTGAAAAATGCAACGATTCCAGATGTATGAGTAAGCCCAAACATCCAAACGACAGACCATTTATTGATCCCCGGGGCATTCCAACCATCGAGCGACGTGGGATGCCGCGCGATAGCGTGTTAGCCAAGGACGCCTACCACGCCTTACGCACGTGGCGTTGGACGTCGGTTACCATCGCCATTTTTGGTGCCTTCATTGCCATCAATGCAGTGTTTGCCCTCGCCATGCTGATCGGTGGTGCCAAGATCGCCAACAGCAGCGGCCACTTTGGCGACTACTTCTGGTTTTCCGTGGAGACCATGGCCACCATCGGCTACGGCAACATGGCGCCACTCAACACCTTCGCGCACAGCGTTGTCACCATCGAGAGCTTTGTGGGGATTCTGGTTAGCGCGATGGTCACTGGTATCTTTTTCGCGCGCTTCTCAACCCCCAGTGCGCGGCTCATCTTCAGCAATACCGCGGTTATTGGCACGCACGATGGCAAACCTTCGCTGGTATTTCGAATGGCCAATGCGCGCAGCACGGCCATCGTCGAAGCCACCATAAAAGTGTATCTATCGCAGAACGAAGTACTTGCCGACGGCGAAGTGATGCGACGGGTCTACGACTTGACCATGCGCCGCAATACGTCGCCGTTGTTCGCGTTGTCGTGGACCGCCACCCATACGATCGACGAGTCGTCGCCGTTGTTTGGGCTCACCGCCAAGCTTGCAGAGGAGCGCGGGCTGCAGCTTATCGTTACCTTCACCGGTATCGATGATCGGCTGGCGGCGACGGTACATAGCCGATTCACCTATCCATTCGATCGCATCGCCTTTGGTCAGCGCCTCGTCGATATTTTTGAAGTCGACAGCGCCGGCGTGCGTTTTATGAACATGGCCAAATTTCACGACACCGTCGACGTTGCAACGCCGCGGGCCTGAAGCGGTTACGCTTCGACTTTGCTTGCGATAAACAGTTCGTCCAGCTGTTTCTTGGAGACGCCAGTTGGGCAATCGGTCATCAAGTCCGAGCCTTTTTGCGTCTTTGGGAAGGCGATGACATCGCGCAGCGACTCGGCGCCGGTCATCAGCATCGCTAAGCGATCGAGGCCGAAGGCAATGCCGCCGTGGGGTGGCGGACCGTATTTAAACGCTTCGAGCAAAAAGCCAAACTTCGCTTTGGCGTCTTCTTCAGAAATGCCCAGTGCGCGGAAGTTTTTGGCTTGCAGTTCGGAGCGATGGATCCGGATCGAACCACCGCCAACTTCGACGCCGTTGAGCACCAAGTCGTAGGCCCGTGCGAGCACTTTTGCTGGCGCACTGTCCAACAGGTGTTCGTCTTCCACGCGTGGCGACGTGAAAGGGTGGTGGGCGGCCGCAATCGCACCGGTTTCGTCGTCAACTTCAAATAGTGGCGGGTCAACCAACCACATAAATTGGTACTCGCCTTTGCGGATCAAGCCCAACTTATCGCCGATGTACAACCGGATTGCGCCGAGGCAGGTGTTCACCACTTTGGCTTTTTCAGCCACGAAGATCAACGTGTCGCCGACGCCTGCATTGGCAAGGCGGTTTACTTCATTGCGCGCTTCATCGCTGAAGCTCTTGGCGATTGGCGATTGCCAGACGCCGCCTTCTTGCACGCGGGCAAATGCCACGCCTTTGACGCCGTATGGCTTGGCAAAATCACCGAGGCTGTCGAGCAGCGAGCGCGTGAGTTTGTCGCCAGCGTCGGCCGCTGGCACGCGCAAACACTTCACAATGCCGCCGCCTTGCACCACACTTTCAAATACGCGGAAGCCCGATTTGCTGCTCGGCGCGCTGATGTCACAGAGGATTAGGTCCAAGCGCAAATCTGGCTTGTCGACGCCATATTTGTCCATCGCTTCGGCAAACGTCATCCGGCGCAGCGGCAGTTGGATGTCGATGCCCAGCACGTCTTTCCACAAGCGGGAGACCAGGCCTTCCATCATGTTCTGCAGGATTTTCTCGTCGACAAACGACATTTCAATATCGATTTGGGTGAACTCAGGCTGGCGATCCAACCGCAAGTCTTCGTCGCGGAAGCAGCGCACGATTTGGAAATAGCGCTCATACCCGCCAACCATCAACAGTTGCTTGAAGATCTGTGGTGATTCCGCCAGTGCGTAAAACGCACCAGGATTCAGGCGCGACGGCACCAGAAAGTTGCGAGCGCCGCCCGGCGTGTATTTCACCATAAACGGCGTTTCGATTTCGAGGAAGCCGTTGTCGCCGAGGTAGCTGCGCGTCGTGCGCGTGATTTGCGAACGCGCAATCAGGTTCTTTTGCAGCTTGGGCCGACGGAGGTCCAAATAGCGATACTTGAGCCGCAATGCTTCATTGGTGTCGAGGTCATCTTCAATCGCAAACGGCGGGGTGTCCGATTTCGAGAAGATTTCTAGCGATTGCGCCCATACTTCGATCGCGCCGGTGGGCATCTTGTCGTTGACTTTGCTGCCGCGCGACCGCACTTCGCCGACGACACCAATGCACCATTCTGACCGCACGTCGCTAGCAAGCTTGTGCGCTTCGGCTGCAAACGATGGGTCGAAGACGATTTGGGTCATGCCTTCGCGATCGCGGAGGTCAAAAAATACGCAACCGCCATGGTCCCGGGACCCTTGTACCCAGCCAGTGAGTACAACGCGTGCGCCGACGTCCGTGCCGCGTAACGCGCCGCATGAATGGGTCCGAGTGTGGGTGGCTAAAAAGGTGCTCATAAGGGCGCACTCTAGACCTGTTTGCAGCCAAATTCATTGCTCGCAGCGAGTCTTTTGTGGTCGTTAACGCAGCGATCCGACAAGGCAAAATCCTTGTAGTTGCGATCAGATGAGATCCCTAAACAGGTGGATAATTTGATCCACTACACGATCGCGCGGTAGCATTATTTCATCAGACGCGGTGACCGGTTTTCGGCGTTGCGACCCTGAGGTTCGAAGCCCAACTTGCGTCACGGAGATCTGCCTGACGCGGTGCGGCGTAGCTATGTCTAGATTTGGTTTTGCTTCTTTATCTGCTTACATATGAGGAGTCCGGAGTTGAGCGA
>JAKQOD010000880.1 GCA_029565465.1 Deltaproteobacteria bacterium | reverse complement strand
CACCGCCGTCGCCGCCGCCGGTTGGCGCGTTGCCACCGCCGTCACCGCCACCGGGCGCGCCAGGCCCTTGCCAACGTTCACGGCCACGGCCGCCACGGCCACGCCGCCGTCGACGCCGGCGTTTGCGCAACGGCAAACCGTCGGGACCCAAGGCGAAAGCATCTTCTTGCGGCCGTGGCCCTTGGCCAGGCGCCATGGCACCAGCAGGCCCGCTTGGCCCACTTGCAACGCCGCCGTTAGCATTCACCACGTTTGGTGCATTGCCAGCTGGCCCGGCGACACCATCCCGACGTCGACGCCGATGTCGGCGCCGACGACCTGCGCCTTCTTCGCTTGGTGGACCGAGTGGCCCGCCACTTGGGCCCGGGGCTTGATTGTGGGTCGTCCGCGTGACCCAGCCTCGATCCTCCGAGCGTTCTGGCCGACGTTCCCAGCCGCCGCCGCGCCGTTTCTTTTTGGTACGGCGCATAACGCCGGCATCATTCGGGTTCGCTGACGCGACGGGCGATGACCCGATGCGAATGGGGCTACGTACGTATTCAATGACCGGGCCACCAGCACGGCGTCCGCTGGTCGCCGGTTGCGTCGACAACACTGGCGTCGTAAACGCACTTTTCGGTGGCAGCATCGCGCGCCGCTTGCGCCGCCGCCGCCGCCGCCGCCGCCGAGCTTCGGCTGCCGCTTCAAGGTCTTTTTCATTGGTGACTTCACCGCGCGGCCCGCGTTGTTTCGGAATCTTGGGAACGCGTTTGCGCGCCAACACGGTGACTTCACCGCTGCCTTCGATGCCTTCTTCGGCTAGCTCGGCAGCGGTTTTTTCGATGAGTTCATAGTCATCATCGTCATCGTCTTCGTCATCATCGTCCTCGTCATCGTCGAGGTCGTCATCATCGTCATCGTCTTCGTCATCGTCCTCACCATCCTCGAGGTCATCGTCATCATCGTCGTCGTCGTCGCCTTCGAGGTCGTCGTCATCATCGAGATCGTCATCGTCGTCGTCGAGATCATCGTCATCATCGTCCAGGTCGTCATCATCTTCGTCAGAAGGCTGGGCGACATTTCCCGGCTGTGCTGGCAGCTGCGCTTTGGTTGCATCGGGGCGTGCTGCACGTTGGGTTGGATCGCCTAACGCAGTCGACGCTTTGGCAGCCTGTTGCGCGGTTGCTGGCGCAATCACCGGCGCTTGGGCTCGGCGCGTCATCACGGCGGGCGAGGCCGGGGTTGGCGCCGCAGGTGCTGGCGCGACAGCCGCCGCGGCGCTGCTACGCCGCATGACTGCAGGGCTCGGCGCTGGCGCCGGCAATGCCGCTGGTGGTGCAGCTGGCGCATCGATCCGAATCGTACGCGCTTTGACTTCGCGCTTTGGCTTCGGAATCTCGATGCCATCATCGTCATATTTGCGAATCAGACTTGAGCCGAGCCGCGTTGCTTCGTTGGCCGCTGCCAGCGAAGCTTCTTTCGACCGCAGGCAGTTGTCGCAGCGACCGCAGGCCGGCGCATCCGGCTCGCCCAAATAATCGAGAATAACTTGGTTGCGGCAGCCAGGCGTTTTGACATACGCCAACAACGAGTCGAGTCGTCGACGGTCGGCGATGCGGCGGCCTTCGTATTGGCGTGCGCGTTCAGCGATCAATTCAGGCGCTGGTGGTGGCACGGCTACGTAGTACAGGCCACCTTCTTGTTCGGTGATGAACTTCTCTTCTTTGAGCAAATTCAAAACCGTCCGCGTGCGTTGCGCGCCGACGCCTGCGCTTAGTGCGACGTTGGCGATGGTCGGCAACGAATCTTCGTTGGGTCCGGTGCCAGCCGCGCCACGTTGCGCACCAAAGGCTTCCAACGCTTCAAATACCGAGCGCACTTGCCGGCGGGTTGGATACGAGCCTTGCAAGAAATACTCTTGGATCGCCACGTCATCCGGCGAGAACAACAACACGCAGCGTGCTGGTTTGCCATCACGCCCACCACGGCCAGCTTCTTGCGCATACGCTTCGAGCGAACCGGGCACGTGATAGTGCAGCACATTGCGAATGTCTTGTTTATCAACGCCAAGCCCAAACGCGTTGGTTGCAACCATCACGATGTCTTTGGAATCCATGAAGCGTTGCTGTTCGGCATCGCGTTCATTCTTATTCAAGCGGCCGTGGTAACGCGCAACCGGAATACCCCAGCGGCTCAACGCTTCGTGCAGCTCTTCCACTTTTTTGACGGTGGCGCAATACACGATGCCGGGTCGTGGCAGCTTTTTGAGCAGCGTGACCAAGGTGCGCATCTTTTCGTCTTCGTCGTGGAAAACGATTACTTCATAGTGCAGGTTCGGGCGATCGAACGTGGTGGTGACCACCTGCGCATCTTCGATGCCGAGTTGATGCAGAATGTCTTCGCGCACGTGAGGTGGCGCGGTTGCCGTTGTTGCCAAGACGGGTGGCCGGCCCACTTCTTCGAGCGCTTTACGCAGCGACAAATACGCCGGTCGGAAATCGTGACCCCACTGCGAAACACAGTGCGCTTCGTCGACGACAAAGCGAGTTACGCCAACGTTGCCGGCTGCAGTTCGTAAAAACGTACGAAATTCCGGATCCGCCATGCGTTCCGGCGTCGTGAGCAAGAGCTTACCGCCCGGTGACTGCACCAGGGCGTCAACTTCGCGCCGTTGCTTGGTGGTAAGCGTCGAGTCGATCCGCACGGCGGTGACGCCTTTGGCCACCATCTTGTCAATTTGGTCTTTGATCAGCGCGATGAGCGGACTGACGACGACGGTAACCCCAGCTGAAACCAGCGATGGCAGTTGGTACAACAGCGATTTGCCACTGCCGGTTGGCATGACGGCAAGCAAATCGCGATTCTTGAGCAGATGCTCGTAAGCTTCGGCTTGGCCCGGGCGAAAACCTTTGATGCCAAGTACTTCTTGGCCAATCGACAATAACGCACCGATCTCACGCGGCAGATGCTCGGTGCCCGCTGCAGGCGCGCGATCTAAGGAATA
>JAKQOD010000995.1 GCA_029565465.1 Deltaproteobacteria bacterium | reverse complement strand
CCAACGTGAAGGCGCCACGTAGCTTGTAGCCGTACAGTTCGAACTTGATTTCTCCGTCGAGGATGCCTTGGGCAGGGTCGAGCAGGGGGGCAAACCGGCCACGATCCCAACAGATCATGGGCCCAGCGCCATAGTTACCGTCGGGAATCACGGCTTCGAAGTTGGCGTATTCGAGCGGATGGGCTTCGACTTTGACCGCCAGCCGTTTGTCGTCGGGATTCATCGACGGGCCGTGCGGTATCGCCCATGAGATCAACACGCCGTCGATTTCCAAACGCAGGTCCCAATGCACTCGAGTGGCGTGATGCTCGTGAATCACGAATGTGCGTGCCGCGCGTGCCGCTGCGGTGGCGGCCGGCTGGGCACTGGCCATTGGTTCAGGCGTAGCTCCACCCGTGCGTTTATTTCGATACGCTTCGAGCGACGCTTCCGCCAATATTTCAATAGCTTCGGCCTCGTCGGTCGCGGTGGTGGCCAACGCGCTTGGCGTTTGATTGTTCGGAAGTTTTGATTTCGCCACAGGAATGCCGGTTACAATTATTTTATGCCTGCACGTTCTATTGGTACCGCCACCATTTCATTCGGCTTGGTTTCGATTCCTTCCAAGCTTTACACCACCAACGAGTCCAGTGGGGACATCAGCTTCAACATGCTGCATGCCGGGTGCGGCTCAAGACTAAAACAACAATACGTTTGCACCAAAGAAAACGTTGTGGTCGAACGCGACCAAATGACCAAAGGCTACGAATACGCCAAAGGTCAATACGTGGTGCTTTCGGCCGAAGAGCTCAAAGCCCTCGATGCGGTCGCTACCCATACGATTGCGTTCGAAGAGTTTGTACCAGCGGCGGCAGTCGATCCAATGTATCTCGACAAGAGCTATTATTTGGGGCCCGATAAAGGCGGGGAGCGCGCATATCGCTTGTTGTCCGAAGCGATGGTGCAAACCCAGCTCGTCGGTCTGGCGTCATATTCGGCGCGTGGCAAACAGTACATCGTGTTGGTGCGCCCATTCCAAGGCGGCCTGATGATGCATCAGCTGCGCTACGCCGATGAAGTGAAAGCGTGGTCGGAAGTACCGATCGGTGATCTGCCCGAAGTGAAACCCGCCGAGCTGAACTTGGCAAAACAGATCATTCAGCAAATCGCGACGGATTCGTTTATCCCCGAAAAGTACAAGGACGATGTGCGGACGCGCATGATGGACCTCATCAACAAGAAAGTTGAAGGCCAAGAAATCACCGCCATGCCCGAAGCCCCGCAAGGCAAAGTCATCGACCTCATGGAAGCACTCAAAGCTTCACTGGGGATGGCCGACGGCGGTCACAAGCCAGCCGCTACGCCAGTTGCTGACGTCGTCGAAATTGCCGACGCACCGGCAAAAAAATCGCGCAAAAAAGCGTAGCGGATTGCAACGCTTACAACTAATTGCCACGGCGCGCAGCGCTGAGATGTCGAATGGCGAGCCGTGCCGCATCAGGGTCGCCCGCATAGCTGCGTTGTTCGAATAGTGCGGCCAGTTGAACGTGCGCTTCGACGAACGTTGGATCACATGTCAGTGCCGATTCATATGCGGCAATGGCTAACGACCATGGGCCTTGTTGCTCCAGCACAAGGCCTAGATTGAACCAGTAAATGCCGTCGTGCGGCGTTGCACATAGTGCTAACCGGTAGTGGGACTCGGCGATCGCAAGTTGCGCCTGCCGGTCAGCCGCGGTGGTTGATGGCAGTTGTGCCAGCTCGTGAGCCAACCGCCCCAGTTGATTATGCGCATCGGCAAATGCAGGCCGCTGCGCAACCGC
>JAKQOD010000850.1 GCA_029565465.1 Deltaproteobacteria bacterium | reverse complement strand
GTCGGTGGCAACGATCAACTTCAAAGCCCTGGGCCGCGTAACGAGCCACAGCGTCGGCCAGCGTGCGGCAGTCCTTGAGCAGGTTGCCGTTCGCTATCACATGGCAGCCGAGCTGCGCTGCACGTTCAACCAAGTTCCATGCGATGCGGCGGCGCAGATCGAACGCGGTCCAAAAACTTTTGCCAGATGTGCGGGCCTGCGCCAAATCGTACGCGCGTTGAAATTGGGCGCCCAGCAACGCATCAAGCGCAGCGGCCATGACTTTGGTGTCTTCGAACTGAAACGTATCGATCTTGCCAAGATCGTCGGCGGTAGCCTGCTCCACTTCGGTTGGCAGCAGCGGCTCCATGTGAATGGCAACGTTGGCGTATTGTTTGGCGTGCGCGCGCCGCAGGTGGATCGCGAGTTTCTGGCACGTTGTGACCACGGCTTTGGGCAGGGCCAGCAGCGGCAGCAGCCACGCATCGGTCGGTGGGCGCCGCAAGTCGTGCACAAACTCAACCACAAGTGCCCAGCGCGCCAGCGCCGTAGCTACGTCGTCGGCAAGCTCAGCGGTGGAACGGGCTCGCGCCGTGCTGGTTCCGAGCATTTCCTCGTCGGGTTGTTCCAGCAGCTTGCGACGATCGTTATCCGCGATGCCAAGCAGCACCTCGGCACGTCGCCACACCGCGCCTGCAACTTCTGCTTTATCAAGTTGTTGCGCCAACGGCCCACGGCTAGCGACGTCATCGTACAAGGCCTCGGCCGAGTGCAAGCTCAAGTCAGGGCCGTTGACTGCCACCGATGCATCCGACTGGCGTGCCAACCACATGTCGGCGCCGTCGAGGGTCAGCCCTGGCTGGTCCAAAAACGCCTCGATTGCCGTCGGCGTTGCGCGGCCATGCGCAGCATCCCGCACCAGCGAAACCAGTGAACGCCGATGGCGTTTGCCAGCACGATACAGCTCAAACAGCGGCGTCTCAGCGATGCTTTCCTCGGTATGCCCAGGCACATGCACCACCAGAGGCGTCATGCTCACGCCATCTTGCAAGTCTTCGAGCGCCATCATGGTTTCGAGATAGCTGCCGCGGTAGGCGCGCATTGGCACAGGCGCTGCGTTGCCGCTTGCCATCAGTGCGTCGGCGAACGCCGTGTAGCTGCCTTCTTTGTCGAGCCAAACCACAATGCCGCGTTGCCGCGCCAGATCGCGCAGCTCGGCGGTGAGGCTTGCCGAAACCGGTTTGACGTCAGTCAGTAGGTTGGTCATGGCTCATCCACTCCGACGGCATCATCCGCCGTCAAACGCAGCACGCGCTCAGCCTCATCGCGCTCGCGCGTGAGTTCAACTTGCAGCTCAGCCTCGGTCGGCAGGTACATCTGGTACGTACTCGCGACGATCTGGTTGTTGTCCTCGGGCAGCGTGATCTTCACCATGGCGGAGTTCTTCTCTGAGCACAGCACAATGCCAATGGTCTTGGCCTCATGTGCTGCGCGCTGGGTCCGATCAAAATAGTTAACATACATCTGCATTTGACCTAAATCTTGGTGCGTGAGCTTACTGAGCTTGAGGTCAACCAGCACAAAGCACTGCAACAACCGGTTATAGAAAACCAGGTCGACGTAAAAATGATCACCCTCGACAGTTAGCCGCTTTTGCCGCCCTACGAAGCAAAAGCCTTTGCCCATCTCCAGCAAAAACGCTTCGAGCCGATCGATGATCGCTTGCTCCATGTCGCGCTCACGCAGCGCTGGGTGCTCGCCGAGATCGAGAAATTCGAGCACGAACGGATCCTTGATCACGTCGGCCGGCGTCGCGATCTCTTGCCCTTGCTGCGCCAGCGCGCGCACAGCCTGCGGATCCTTGTGCTTCGCTAGGCGGTCAAACAGCAGCGCACCGATCTGGCGCTCAAGTTGCCGCGTCGACCAGCACTCGCGGACCGCCTCGATCTCGTAAAACGCCCGCGCCTCAGGCCGCGTGACCCGCATCAACATCAGGTAATGTGTCCATCCCAGCGCCGATGGGAACCTCGGTGCCCCGGCATCAGCTGATCTGGCAACCACTGCTTGCCGGATCTCCGAGCTATCGCTCGATTCGATCAGCAGTGCTGCGCGAATCTCAGGAAGCGCCGAACCATGCGGAAACATTTGATAAAACTGCCGCAGCCGACGCAGGGTCGCGATTCCAAAGCCCTTACCAAAGCTGCTTTTGAGCCGGGCCGACAGCCGCTGCATCAGCTCTTCGCCGTAGCCAGCCCGCGCCGCACCGACCTGCTCAACCTCCACGATCTCACGGCCAATCAGCCAATAAGCCTGGACCATCGCCGTATTGACGGTGCGGGCGACCTGGCCGCGAGCTTGCTCGAGGATTTCGGCAACACGTTGATAGAGCAGGTCATCGCTCATGCGTCGGTGTCCTCGTCGTCGGGTTCGGCCAGATCGAGGGAGCCTTGTGGGGCGTCGTCGTCATCGCCCGGTTCGGCAGCATCGCCGGCGGTGCCGGTGGTGCCGGCTTTGATGAGTTTGCGCACGCGGCGCAGGTGTTCTTTGGCGACGAGTTCTTCGACGGTTTCGGGGTGGTCGCGCTCGAAGGCGGCGCGGGCCCGGTCGCTGGCGGCGGCCTTCGTGGTGACGGCCTTCGTGGTGGTGGTGGCAGGCGCGGCGGGGTCGGTTTCATCTAAGGTGAAGTCGGGGCGAATCTCGTCTTGCAGGCGCAGCTCCCACTGGTAGGCCTTGGCAGGGTGGTATTTCCAGAAGCAGCCGTGGGCGACGGCGAGGCTAGGGTCGGTTTTGCACTTGGCGTCGACGCGATCGGGAAAGTAGCGCGCGGCGAGGTGGGCCCAGTCGTAATCTTTTTTGCCGTCAGCATTGGCGAGTTCACGCCACCACTTTTTGGGATCTTTCCACTGCGGATCGAGCAGTGGCCACAGTGCTGCGCTGTTGATCATCACGCCATCGTCGAGGTCAGGTGCATAACGCGCGTCGGCGGCGCGCGGCGTGGTTTTGTTGTCGGGCGGCAGCGGGCCGCGCTCAGCGCATTGTTCGACGGCGGTGATGAAGTCGTTTAGTTCTTCGAGCCATTTGCCAACATCGCCGAAGCGCTTCTCAGCTGCTTTGCTAGCTTTTTTGTCGGCGCCATCGCGTGCGGCGCGCAAGTCGGTGACTTCGCCTTCGAGGCGCTTCTTGGCTGGGTACAAGTGCTCGGCCAGCAAGTCGTTCAGCGTGGTAGCGGCCCAGCGGTGGATCGACACGTAGGCGACAAAGGATTTTTTCGCCGACGACAGCGGAAAATAGATCGGCCGGTTTTCGTACATCTGGCGATGCACGTCGGGGAAGAACTTGTCTTGCAGGTAGTTTTTCAGCGTGCGCTTGTCGTCGATGGCGACACCGTGAGTGGCCCAGGCCGCGAGGATCGGCGCAGCAGCAGGGTGCGTGAGCGAATCTTCGTCGGAGGCGTCCGACAGAAACAGAATCCCGTGCGGCAGCGAAGTGGCCGGCGCGTTAGTGAGGATGCCTTCACCGTTGGCGCCGAAACGACCGAGCGCAACGCCGATGGCGAAAGAGAGATGATCGGTCGGTGGCTCAGCGTCGTAAACAGGCTCGTATGGTGGAAGTGGCGCACCGTCGGGACGATCGACCGCGAGTTGCGCCCAAGCCTGGGCGTGCCGCCACGGTGACCTCGACGGATTCCGAAACTCCACAGAGCACTCCCTCGCACCCTCGTGAAAACCAAATGAGGACTGCACGACTTCGAAGATACGGTCTGCGCCATCAGGTACCAGAAGCGGGAGTCGTGCAACATCGCCAGCCGTGAAGTGAATCGTTGGATTAAGCGCTGTTGCGACCGATCGCGCGAGTTTTCCGTTCATAGCGATCAGCGCTACGGCCTCAGAGACTCCGAAGAGGGACCGACCTTCAACGTCAAAGACGCTGGCGAACTGGTGCGCCCTCGCGCCGAATTCATTGCCCTTTGTGATGTAAGCGACGCCCTTTCTAAAGTAGTACGCCTCGCCTTGGCCATAGCGCGCGCTGGAAAGAAGATCGTATTCGGCGTGGTTCCGAACGGGAAACCAGATGACAGAGGAGAGCGGCTCGAACCATCGGGCTCCATTTGCGCCCTTGATGTATGGCTTCCACGGGTACGCATCCGTAGGAATCCCGCCCTTGGTGGGCATATAGTCGATCGCTGTGGCCTGGATCTCCCACGGAAGTCGTAGAAAACGGACGTTGTCGCCAGTCTGAAGTCCGATCGGAAGTTTGCCGACTTCGCCGATTTTGGGACTGGCTAAGTATCGCGAAAGGAATGACGCAGGCCACCAATAGATTAGAGGCGCCTGAGCGATTCGAGAGGAATCGACAACGCCAAACTCAAACCGACCGACCTGGCACAGCAGCGCCGCGCGCTTGCGCTTAGTTCGCTCGCGGTCGTACGATTTGTCGTCGAGTGGCGTCGGCTGCATTGCCACGCTAGGCATCTCGCTCGGTGGTGCGCTTCGAAACACGCTCATGACAGCGGCGAGCACCTCGTTAGGTACCTCGTCGAACGCGCCGCGATCGACGTCGCCCAACATGCGCAAATCGTAGGTCGCGAGCAGCCACTCGCGCAGCGCGCTGAACTGCTTGATAAACATCCAATTGCGCATCGTTAACAGCGCCGACACACCGCCGGGCTTCGCGAGTTGCAAGCCACGCTCAAGAAACGCTGCATACAGATCGGCTTTGCCGCGCGGATACTGTTTTTCAACGTAGGCTTTGTCGGCCATCTTGCTGGTGCCTTGATAAGGCGGATTTCCGACCACGATATCGTACTGGCCTTCGCGCACCAGGCGCACGAAGCGCACGCCGGCTGCCAATTGTTCGCCGCGCAAGCGCAAGCCTAAGTCAGCGCCGCCGGAGTGCTGGGCTAAAAAGCCTTCTAGCCGATCGAGCACGGCGGCTTTGGCCTTTTCAGCGTCAATAGCTTTGCGGCGCGCCGGCGCAAAACCGGTAAACAGCCCGCCTTGATCCGCCTTGGTTGGCACCACTTTCGAGAGCTGATCGCCATAGCTTTCAATCGCTTCGTCGATGGCGCGGTCAACCCGCAGCAATGTGCCTAAGTGATCGGCACCAGCAAGGCCATTCACGATGCGCGCGGTTAGCTCGGGCGGAATGCCGGTCTCGGTTTGCACCGCAGCATGCAGCTCGCGCAAGGCTGGGTCACCTTCGGCGAGCGAAGCCAAGCTCAGCGCTGGCGCCACCAGATTCATCACGCGAGGTTCTGCGGTTGCACACAATTGCCGCGCTTTGAGCATCAGCGCCGCCGCAGCGATTTGCACCGCTTTGGGGTCGATGTCGATGCCATGCAGATTGTACGCAAGGATATCTTCGACGATCGCGCGTGGCGTCCAGCCTGGTTGTCCGGCTTGGCCGCGGTGCTGCGCCTCTTCTTGATACAAATGAAACAGCAGCTCAAACGCAATCACCAAAAAGTGGCCCGAGCCACACGCTGGGTCGAGCAGCTTGAGTTCGCGCACGCTCGCCGGCGCTTGCGCCACCGCATCGTCAGGCAGCGGCTGCGGCACCCAATATTTCCAGCGATCTTCCAAGCCAGGCGCAATCGGCATCAGTGCATCGAGCGCGACACCTCCACCCTTGGCACCATCATCGACGCCCAGCTCGCGCAGCTTGCGCCACTCGGCGCGGCGCGTATCGAGTTGGTCGAGCAAGCAGGCGCCACCCTCCGCGCTTGGCTGCCGCACGCGTGCCACCCAACCATGCCGTTGGCACATCGCCAGCCACATTTGGCCCAGCGTATTGTGCAACAACCACTCCACCATGTAGCGCTCGGTAAACATCTGCGTCTTCGACGCGATTTCGTGATTTTCCAGCTTTTTGCTGGCCGCAAGTTTGGCATCAAGCGCTTCGCGCTCTGGGTCGTTCCAATACTGGTAGATCCAGCCCAGCGTGGTGTCGTCGGTCCACACCGACGCCAGCGCTTCGTCGTCGAGCGCATCAACCACGGCGCGCAGCGTGGCCGCTGGCACCGGCACCAGCGACGTCATCCGCACCGGGCCATACAGCCCGGGTAGATCAAGCGCTAGCTCGTCGAACATCAGCCCCAGCAGCGTTGCATAACCTTCGGTTTCGTCCCCATTACCTGCGCGCACCAGCTCCGGCGCCGCTTCGCGAAAATCTTTGTAGCCGCGGCTATCCCACCCGCCCGTCACCACTTTCACCGCTGACAAACCACTCGCTTCAAGCAAGCGCAAATATACGATCCGCAG
>JAKQOD010000849.1 GCA_029565465.1 Deltaproteobacteria bacterium | reverse complement strand
GGTCGCCGCAATGCCGCGGCTTTGCCAATCGCGGATGCGTTCGTAGGTTGCCGTCACCAACGGCCAAATCCGCGATTCTTGAAAACCGCTGTTCATATCGAGCTTAAATTCACCGATGACGGCCGCTGCGGTTGCCGACGTTGCAAATTGCGCACGGTAGTCGGCGAGGTCGGCGCGAATGGCGGCATCAAAGCGATGGTGTTGCCACGCTTGGCGCAGTTTGTCAGGATCGCCGCCGATGGCTTTCATGACGCCGAGCAATGCTTCTTCGTTTACGCCACGGTTGCCGGGGCGAAGGCCAGCGATGAAACCATCGAGCAGGCCTTGCGCGTGCGCTGCGCGGGCGGCGGCCGCTACAAAGAGCAAGTCGGGCCGAACCGGTACCACCCGCACGTCGATGCGTACCCGCTTGGGATGATTCGTCGAAAATGCCCGCGCATCGCGCAACACCCGCGTCGCGACATCGCCATTGCTGCCGGAGAGCAGCAAATACAGTGTTACGGTGACTGGCGCGTCGGCTGGGCCAATCGCCAGTGGAGCCACTGGGTCTTGGTGTTCGACAGTCACCAACGGATCGCCCGAATGCTGCGTTGCAGGGCGTGCCGCCGCCGGCCTCGCAAGTAGGCTCGCGCAGGCCACCAGGCTAGCTAGGATAGGCAACCGCAACATAGGCATACCATAGCGCAGCGATCGGCGAATTTCACATCCGGGTTTACCGAATGGGACCAAGCCGTGTACTGTCCGCGCACTCATGGCCCTCTCAGCCCTGGCATCTATTCCGTATATTCACATTCCGGCACTTGGCCCGGTTCAGCCGTTTGGTGTCCTAGTCGCGATTGGCGTGCTGTTGGGGGCGCATCTGCTCCGCAAGTATGCCGAGTGGCATGGCATCCACGACGACCACATTCGCGGCGTAACGATGTGGGTAATCGTTTCGGGTTTCTTAGGCGCGCACATCTTCGATGTGGTGGCCTACCAATGGGACGATTTGGTCGCTGACCCTGTGTTGCTGTTTAAGATTTGGGCTGGGATTTCGTCGTACGGCGGCTTTTTGGGTGGCGCGATGGGCTTTGCGCTTTATGTCTGGTGGAAGCGACTACCGGCATTTTTGTACGCCGACACCGTCATGGTCGGCTTATTGCCGGCGTTTACCATCGGCCGGATTGGCTGCTCCATCGTCGGCGATCACATGGGGAAAGCTAGCGACTTCTTCTTGGCGCAGACGTGGCCCGCCGCAATCAATAAAAACGGCGATCCCATCAGCTGGGTCACCCGCCACAACTTGGGCATTTACGAGCTGCTCTATTTGCTTCCGGTATGCGCGATCGCGTTGGGCTTGGCGTTCCGCAAGTCCAAACGCATGCCTGCCGGTTTCGTCGCGGTGCTCATCGGCGCGATGTACGCGCCGGTCCGGTTCTTCCTCGATTATTTGCGGCCAACCACTACCGACCCGCGCTACTTCTCGTTGACGTTTGCGCAATGGTCGTCGATTTTGGCCTTCAGTGCGTCGGTGTACGTCGCAATCAAAGTCTTGCGCTCGGGCAAGCCGGCGCCAATCGGTGAAGCTGCGGTCGCGCGGCCCGATGCCGCTAAGGTTTTTAAAGAAGCGCTTGAGCCGGAAAAAAAGGCGCCAACCAGCGCCAAGAAGTAGGCCGTTTGCGTGCGGCGCACATGCAACGCTAGTTAGCGGCGGAGCGCACGGACAACCACAATCGTGGCGCCCAAAACCAAGACGCCACACAACACGGCAAGCTTGGTGATGCCACTGTTCGCCTCGTTGCTGGCGGCATTCGGCGGTGTGGCAACAGCGGCTGGCGGTGCGCCCGCGGCAGGCAGTTGCGCTGGCACCGATGGCGCGTTGGTGGGTTGCCCCGGCGTTGCGGTGACCGCCAACGGCGCCGGTGCTGCGACAGGATCCGGCTCGTCCCGCCATGACGTTGTTTCGATCAATGTTCCGTCGACCCGAATCGCGGAAACTTCGATTTGCGAAGCGGTAACGTTGACCCGTAGGTAGTGGTAGGCGCGTTCAAACCGTAGCACGGCTTCTTTGTCGATCGGCTTGGCTTTGGGCGAGCGCGGATACAATGGTGCGCCACCGCCGCCGGACACAAAGTAACGCAAGCCGTTGTGTTCGGCGCGTTCGTAGACGTGATCATGTCCAGACAACACGGCGCTGACCGCGTATTTTTCGAACAGCGGCGTCCACCGTTCGCGCAAATCACGATGGCCGCCGTGCAGCGAAATCGAGTAAGGCGGGTGGTGCATCACGACAAAAATGTGGCGCACTTGCGCATCTTGGCGGGCCGCCGACAACTCGCGTTCGATCCAATTGGTTTGGTCGGTTAACGAAAAGCTGTGTGAGTTGGAATCGAGCACCAAGAACCGCGAATTGGCATATGAAAATGCGTAGTAACGCTCGCTGTCGGTGCCGTTGTCAGGCACGGAAAAGTACGCGCGGTAGCTGTCCGCGGTGCGGCCGCGACCTTGTCGATCGTGGTTGCCGATCGACGGAAAATACACGTTGTCTTTGAGCAACGTGCGTTCCACATCGAAGAAGGTTTGCCATTGCTCTTGTTTGGCGCCATCGTCGACCATGTCACCGGTGCCAAGCAAAAAGTCCGGTACTTCTTGCGAAATGCGTTCGATCACGCGGCGGTGCGCACCGGCGTTTTCGCGTGAATCGCCAAATGCGATGAACGAAAACGGCGCGTTGGAACCGAGTGCTGGCGCCGTGGCAAATTCGCCGGTCCAGGTTTGATCACCAACCCGCACGCGGTAGCGATAGCGGCTGGCTGGCGCCAAATCGGTGATTCGCGCTTCGGCAATGCGCGCTTTGGCCACGGCTACGGTGCGGGGCGGGGCCGCGCTACCATCGGCGCTGGGGCCTTCGATTTCAACCGTGGCGGCCTGCGCTGGCTCAAGCTGCCACATGATGGTCATGGAGCTCGGCGCAAGATTTTGCAGGTACGGGCCTTTGAGCATGCGCGCCTCTGCGCTGCTGTCGCTGTGGCCGGCGACCAACACGGTCGTGGCAATAGCGGCAATCACGCCAATGGACGCAAGCCTTCCCATAGCCTCCGACTTTAGAAACCACAGCGTCCAGATGCAAGTAAATGCCGGTTTTGATCGCGGCCGGTCGCTGGTGATCGCGCTGCGACGCTGTTAGTTTTCGCCCATGGCAACCGACCTTGCGACGCTCTCGATCAACACGATTCGGACCCTGTCCATTGACGCGATTCAAAAAGCCAATTCCGGGCATCCCGGGTTGCCGTTGGGCTGCGCGCCAATGGCGTACGCGTTGTGGCAACGGCATTTGCGCCATGATCCAACCCAGCCAACGTGGGCCAATCGTGACCGCTTCGTGCTTTCGGCTGGCCACGGCTCGATGCTGTTGTACTCGTTGTTGCACTTGACCGGTTACGCGGTGAGCCTTGACGACCTCAAAGCGTTTCGGCAATGGGGCAGCAATACGCCGGGCCACCCGGAATGGCACGAAACCCCAGGCGTCGAAGCCACCACTGGGCCGCTGGGCCAAGGCGCTGCCAACGCGGTGGGCATGGCGCTCGCCGAGCGTTATTTGGCGCAGTTGTTTAACCGCCCAGGTCACACCATCGTCGACCATTTCACGTACGCATTGGTATCGGATGGCGATGTGATGGAAGGCGTGGCGTGCGAAGCCGCCAGCATTGCGGGCCACTTGCAGCTTGGCAAATTGATTTACCTTTACGACGCTAACGATGTGACGCTCGACGGCCCACTGTCGTTGATCATGAGCGAAGACGTGGGTGCGCGCTACGCTGCCTGTGGCTGGCATGTGCAAACGGTGACCGACGGCGACCACAATGTTGATGCGATCGATCGCGCCATTGCGGCAGCCAAAGCGGAAACCGCCAAGCCGTCGATGATCATCATCAAGACCACCATTGGCTTTGGTTCGCCGAAGAAAGCGGGCAATTGTTCGTCGCACGGCTCGCCGCTTGGCGAAAGCGAAGTTGCCGCAACCAAAAAGGCGTTGGGTTGGGATCCTGAACAATTCTTCTTGGTGCCAAGCGAGGTTGCTTCGCACATGTCGGCGCGCGACCGCGGTGTTGCTGCACGCACGCAGTGGGAGCAAACGTTTGCAGCCTATCGCCGTGAGCATGCTGAACTCGCTGCCAACTTTGAGCGCTGCTTGGCAGGCGATTTACCGGCCGGTTGGGACGCTGAGATGCCAGCGTTCACCAGCGCCATCGCAACTCGCTCTGCGTCGGGCAAGATCCTTGGCGTGTTAGCCAAATCGGTGCCGGAGTTGTTCGGCGGCGACGCTGACCTCGGCGGCTCAACGAAGACCATCGTGCCTGGTGGCGACTACGACGCGGCTGGCGCTGGTCGCAACCTGCGCTTTGGCATTCGCGAACATGCGATGGGCTCGATGGCCAACGGCATGCTGTACCACGGCGGCATTCGGCCGTTTGTCGCAACGTTTTTTGTCTTCTCCGACTACATGCGGCCACCGGTGCGCTTGGCGGCGTTGAACAAGCAGCCTGCGATTTATGTGTGGACCCACGACTCAATTGGCTTGGGCGAAGACGGCCCAACCCACCAACCGGTCGAACATTTGATGGCGTTACGTGCGATGCCGAACCTGGCGGTGATTCGCCCCGCCGATGGCAATGAAACCGTTGCTGCGTGGCGCTACGCGATGACTCGCACCGACGGCCCGACGGCGTTGGTGTTGTCGCGCCAAGATTTGCCGATTCTTACCGCTGCAGGCGCTCCGGGCGCTGAGCGTGGCGCGTATGTGTTGGCTGATGCGCCAGCGGGCCAACCGTTGCAAGCAATCGTGATCGCGAGTGGGTCCGAGGTCGCACTCGCGATGGACGCGCACAAAGCGCTGACGGCGAAAGGCATCGCCACCCGCGTGGTGTCCATGCCATGTTGGGAATTGTTCGCTAGCCAGCCAGCTGCGTATATCGAACAAGTGTTGCCAGCAGCAGTCACCGCCCGCGTCTCCGTCGAAGCCGGCGTTACCTTGGGCTGGCGCGAATGGATTGGCCAGCGCGGTACGGCTATCGGCGTCGACCGTTATGGTGCATCGGCGCCAGGCGAAGTGCTGCTTGCCAAGTACGGCATTACCATCGACGCCGTGGTGGGTGCAGTGGTTGCGCTAACGGCGTAGGCCGGTCAGCGCTACGTGCGCGTGTTTGCGTTGTTGTACAACGCGGGTGCGTTGGTG
>JAKQOD010000844.1 GCA_029565465.1 Deltaproteobacteria bacterium | reverse complement strand
CGGTGCCTTCGCCATAGGCGGCTGCCAATTCGCGCAACCGGGTGCCGGCATTGCGCAAGTCGCGTATGGCCGCACCATCGCGATGGGTTGAGCGCCCCATGCGATCGCCAATAAAGCGGGCGGCTGTGCGATCAAGCACAGCGGATGCTCGCGTTATCAACGAGGCTTTCGAAGCGACGTGGCGACTCACGCCCGGACCCTACCGCAAATCATTGGAATTTCGCACTGGCGCACGCTATCTATCAGTATGGCGCGAAATCCTTTAAAAGCCACCTGGCTGGCCGTTGTGGTGCTAGCAGGGTCAACGCTGGCCCAAGCCGATACGTTGCGTGGCTTTTCAGCCGTGGATCGGCCCTATCTCGTCGGCGCTGACAAAGTTTGCACCCCGCTACCGGTGGCCAACGCTATCGCCAATGGCACGCCGCAATGCCGCACGCTGCCCGTTGATCAACTTGCCAAGCTGGATTTTGGCCCAGGCACCGTCGAAAGTGGCGGCAGCGCCAAAATCAAAGCGGTGATTAGCGGTACCAAACTCACCGTCAGCGAAGGCGACGCCGTTTTGGTTACCTGGCAAGCCAACGACCCGCTCGGCAAAGTCGTCGCGGTAGAGCGCAGCAAGTTCGGTGACCGGATTGCAGTGACGTACACCGTGCGCCGCTTGGGTCGCGACATGACCGACGTAGTCGGCTTTGATTTGATTAAGGCTGGCAAGCCGCTGGTGCCTACCGTCACGCCGCCGCCGGTAGCCCCAACCGTAGCGCCAACCGTGGCACCGCTGGCCGATGCGTCACAGAAACTTGTCACGTTTGCCCGCACTCGCACTGGCAAACAAGCCATCAAAGCGTGGCTCATCGTCCTGAGTGCTGAGCCGGATTTTGCCGAAGCCCGTTTTGGCGCCGCCAAAGCGTTTGCACAGACCAAAGATAACGCTAACGCCATCCTTAACCTTGAGCAATTGCGGAAGTCGCAAGCGCCCGACGCTGTTGAATGGCTGGTGGCGGCTCGCTTCGACGCAGCGTTTGCTAAGCTGCGCGCCGACGCCAAATTCCGCATGGCGGTTGGCCTTGATACGTCGATCAGTCATATCGCGCCGAGCCCGTACGAACGGGTGATGGGATTTGGCGGAGCATGGGAGCAAACCGGGACGAGTTGCGATACTCCGACCGTGTCACTCAAGCTCACGCAGGATCGTAAGTTCAATCTGACCGTGCGTTCGGCCTGCGAAGGCATGGTCAGCAACAGCAAATACAAAGGCACGTGGCAGTTGACCACCGGCGCCAAGCCCGCGTTGCAGTTGACTTTGCCCAACAAAGACCGAGCGGCGGAGGTCATTGCATGCGCGTTTGTCGCCAAGGGCGAAGAAGAAGCGCTGCAGTGTCCGCTCGATGAAGATCTGATCTTGACCGTCTTGCCGGTTCGTCGATAACTGCATTATTTCAATACGTTGAACCATGTGGCCAGAAGCTTACATGGTGGGCCAAAATATCTTTGAACGTTTGCCAGCGCCCAAGCGACAAAGATCAACATCACCTATGCTTGCGCTTGTGAAACCGAGTGAACCCCGTGGCGGCGACG
>JAKQOD010000839.1 GCA_029565465.1 Deltaproteobacteria bacterium | reverse complement strand
CGTACGTACACGGTGTTCGGGCTGTTCTACTTAGAAGGTTCCGACAAAAATAAAAACCGTCTCGACCTCGCCAAGCTATTGCTTGATGAAGGCGAAAAGCGCGACGCGAAGTTTGCGCCGTTGAAAAACGCTCGCGGTTTGCTGCTGTTGAAGCGCAATAACCAATCGGAAGCGTTGAAACAATTTTTGGCCGCCGTTGAGCTCGACCCGAAGTTTCTGGAAGCTCGCATGAACGTTGGGTTAACCACGCTTGGCTTCCGCAAATATGACACGTCAAAGGAGCAGTTCAGCAAAGTGCTGGAACAGCAACCAAAGAACTACGACGCAGTCATTGGTCTTGGCATCGCGTTGCGCGGTCTTGGTGACTTCGATGGCGCTGAAGCTCAGTACAAAAAAGCGAAAGATCTCGATGGTAAGCGCGGTGAAGCGTTCTTTAACCTCGGCGTGCTTTACAAAGATTTTAAAGCGTCCAAACAAGCCGACCTCAAGCTCGGCCAAGCCGCCTACCGCACCGCACGCGATTTCTTCAAGGAATTCCAAGGCAAGACCGGCAGCGACTCGGACAAAGCCGAAGCCAAAGAAAACATTACGGTGTGCGATAAGAACATCGCGATGATGGAAAACTTCTTGAAGAACCAAGCGGCGCAACCGCCGGCTCCGCCTGCAGCCCCAGCTAAGCCGTAAGTATTCTGAATTGCTTGTTTTTTCTGATCCGATCCCGGTTTATCGAGTTAAATCGCGAAATTTGTAAAAAGTTGGAACCGAACAGCTCGAACGATGTCCTACACGCTGCAATGAAAGTGTGTACCATCAATCGAGACATCCGAAAGGGAGAGTCGATTATGCGTAAACACATTCAATTTCTGGCAGCTGGTTTCGTTGCAATTGGTTTGGTAAGCGTCTCGGCCGGTTCGGCTTCGGCGCAACCCAAGGATAAGAAAGCTGAATCGAAGGTGAAAACCTACGACTTCTCGGGCGATACGATTGAAGGCGATCTGATCAAACCAGAAGGCAGCAACGTTGACGTTCGTGACTTTGGTAAACACTCAAGCCTGATTCGGATTCGCAAAGACTTCATTCCTGAAATCATCAAGTCGGCCGAAGACTTGTAGTGTGATGGCTAGTCGCGTTCGCGCGGCTACCTGCACACGCTTCGGCCCAGCATTCATCGACTGTTGGAGCATTTATGGCCGGAGCAAAAGTACCTCTCTCATTTAAAATTTTCAAAGGCGACCAGCTGGTCCGTGAAGAACGGCTCACGCTGAGCGTCATCAAGCTGGGCAAGGTGCCATCGGCACACTTGAAGCTCGATGATGAAACCGTCAGTCGCATGCACGCAATCATCGAGGTTAACGGCCCTGGTGATGTGAGCATCATCGACTTGGGTTCCACCAAAGGGACGTTTGTTAACGGCCAAAAGGTGAACAAAGCCAAGCTGATGTCTGGCGACACGATTCTGGTCGGGGAAACCCGCATTGAATTGTCGATCGGCGCGGAAGAAGCAGCTGATGTTGCGCCAGTTGCAGCGCCAGCCGCATTTGCGCCACCACCGCCAGCATTTGCGCCTCCAGCTGCCGCTGCAGCTTACGAAGCACCACGTCCAGCAAGCCCATCGGGTTCGCCATTCGGGGCACCGGTTGCGCAAGCAAATCCTGCCTACGCTGCGCCAGCTCCTTCGCCAGCATTCGCACCTGCATTTGCTGCACCGGCTGCTCCGCCGGTTCGTGCTCCACAAGCGATGCCAGCGCCATACGCAGCAGCCGCACCAATGTTCCAAGGCGGCATGGACGTCGATGACGTCGGCGGCTCGGGTGCGGTTGAAGTTGCTGCAATGCTCGGCGACTCGGTGGTTAAAGTTCAGCACTGCATCAACAACTCGGGTGGCAAGGTGTCCGCCGCCACTAAGATCGGCTTCGTTGCTTCGGCCGCCTGCTTGGCGGTTAGTGGTTACGCGTTTATCTCCGCTTTCCGCAACGCTTCGTACAATACGGCGAAGTACGAAACCTGGACCGGCACGCTCAAAAAGCCGGCTTGGTCGTTCCGCCCTGAGATGCTTAATCTCAACCTCGACTTCGTGATTTTGTTCGGCTTGATCTTAGGCTTGGTCGGGGTCGTGTACTCGTTGGTTCGCGCACGTCGCGAAACTGACTCGACGCCACGCTTCCGCATCGGGACGGCCGCTGATGTCGAATTCCCAATTGAAGGTGCGCCAAGCGCTTCGTTCTCGCTGGTTGAGCCACGGGGCAGCGAATATGTCTTCAATTTTGCGCCTGGTATGGAAGGCGAAATGACCCTCGACGGCCAGTCGATGAGTCTAGCAGATGCTGCCTCTCAAGGCCGCGCACGGCCATCGGCGTCGACTGCCGGGGCTCTGGAAATGGCAATTCCTGCCAAAGCACGCATTCGCGTTCGCTCAGGCCAGACCACCTTCTTGGTGTCATCGGTGGCGCAGCCAAAGCGTCACGCAAGCCCACTGTTTGCAACGTTTGAAGCAATGATCATGATGTTCTTCGCCGGTTCGGCGTTGGCGCACATCGGCTTCTTGTTCTTGGTCAACACGGCAGGTAACGACGGTACTGCGGGTGACACCGATTCGAGCGACAGCGAAGATGTGTCGATGCGGTCGGCTTCAACCTCGAGCGATGACCCACCACCACCACCAGAAGAAGACAAGCCAGAAGACGGCAATGAAGAATCGGGCGGCACTGGTACTGCCATGGCGCTCGACGAAGGCAAAATGGGTAAAAAGGATTCGACCCGCGCAGAAGGCCAATACAAGATGGCGCGTACGTCGGACCAAGAGCAACTCGCTCGCACCCAAGCTGTTGAACAAGCACGCACTGCAGGTATCCTTGGTTCCAGCGCTCTCCAAGCAGGCGGCGCGTTCGCATCGCTGACTGGTACTGGCGACGTTTCCTCAGGCTTCGACGATGCCAACGTATTCGGTGGCTTGCTCGGCAATGAAGCTGGCGAAATGAACGGCGGCTTCGGCTTCGGTCGCTCGGGCTTCGGTCCAGGCGGCGGCGGTACTGGCTGGGGCACCATCGGTACTGGTCGCTACGGCACCATCGGTCACGGCTCGGGCACCGGTTCGGGCTACGGCGTTGGTGGCGGTCGGGGCGGCGGTCGCGGTCACACCGCGTCGGTTCCATCGGTTTCGATCGGCCAACCAGACTCGCAAGGCGACTTGGACAAAGCCATCATTCGTCGCTACATCAAGCGCAACGAAGCGAAGTTCTCGTACTGCTACGAAAAACAACTCTTGGTTGACAAGAACCTCGCAGGCACGGTGATGACCCAGTTCCTCATCTCGCCAAACGGCACGGTTGCTACTGCAAGCGGCAAAGGCGTGAACGGCGAAGTTGCAAACTGTGTTGCAAGTGTCATCAAAGGTATCGCCTTCCCAGCACCTAAGGGCGGCGGCAGCGTGCAGGTGAACTATCCGTTCATCTTCCGCCAAACCGCACAATAGGTGACGAGGGGCGATGCATCGCGACTGGCGGCGTTGTCGCTGCGCTTCCGGTCCTCACGTACAGGAAGTACGCTGCGGTCCGGTTCTCGCTCCGCCTTGCCATCCGCGCGCCTCGCCCCTCGTCTAGTGCTCACTAGCAGGCGTTGCAGCCCTGAGGTTAGTATGGACGGCTCGGTAGTACACTCCGTACGACCGGGCCGTTTTTGCGTGGGGGTAGTGCGAGGAAGGGGGCAGCGCGGATCCTGGCGGCTGCGTGCGTTGCTTCTGCGCTTCCGGTGCTCACGTACAGGAAGTACGCTGCGCGCCGGTTCTCGAAGGCGCCTTCGCAACCACCCGGCTGCGCGCTGCAGCCTGAACTAGTACGAACGGCTCGGTAGTACCTCGTGTGGGTCCGAGGGCGATGCATCGCGACTGGCGGCGTTGTCGCTGCGCTTGGCGGTCCTCACGTACAGGAAGTACGCTGCGGTCCGGTTCTCGCTCCGCCTTCGTGGTCGCGCGCCTCGGGCCTTTAGCCTGAGCAAGAGCGTTCGAGCTTGAACGAAGTGGCCGTGCCGGTGCCCGTGCCCGTGCCCGTGTTTGTGTCTATTTGTTCAACTCGGAACATCGGTGACATTTCTGCCTAGGCACATAGGTGACAGTCGTGAGCGCAGCGATCGGCGAAAATTCTCAATGTGATCACCACACTACAAATCAATTTCGATTTTTCGTATGTCGATTCTGCAGATGTTGTAAACCGCGAGGGCAATGGAAATGCGTGGGCTTAATCCCGAGCAGTATGCCGCCGCGACCCATACCGATGGGCCGTTGTTGGTACTGGCTGGTGCCGGAACCGGGAAAACGCGGGTGTTGGTGCATCGCATCGCGCACTTGGTAGAATGTCGTGCAGAGCCTTGGACGGTGTTGGCGGTTACGTTTACCAAGAAGGCCGCCGATGAAATGCGGCACCGCTTGCGTGGCCTGCTAGGCAGCGCTGCTGACGCGATGTGGATCGGGACGTTTCACGCGACGTGTGCACGCTTGTTGCGGCGTTGGCCCGAACGTGTTGGCTTGACCAAGCACTTTGCAATTTTCGACGACGACGATCAAATGAAGCTGATCGGGCGATTGGTAAAAGAAGCCAAAATCGAAGAATACGTAACGCCTCGCACC
The DNA here is from genome assembly GCA_029565465.1 of Deltaproteobacteria bacterium. Taxonomy (GTDB): domain Bacteria; phylum Myxococcota_A; class Polyangia; order Haliangiales; family Haliangiaceae; genus JABFXX01. The sequence goes on along the minus strand of JAKQOD010000839.1, from coordinate 5,406 downwards.
ATTCTGACTCGCATCGACCGCGCGAAGAATCGCGGGGTCGACCCAGGCAAAGAAGAAATCGGCGTCTATACCGACGAGCACGTGGCGCTCATCTACCCCAAGTACCAAGCCCAACTTGAAAAAGAAAACGCAGTCGACTTCAACGACATTCTGCTCAAAACCATCAAGTTGGCCGACGACGAGCAGGTCGGCGCACGGATTCGAACCATGTTTCGGCATGTGTTGGTCGATGAGTTTCAAGACACCAACAAAGTTCAGTACGACCTGGTGCGGCGGTTTGCCGACGCATCACGTAACTTGACCGTGGTGGGTGACGACGACCAAGCCATTTACGGCTGGCGTGGCGCCAATCCGCGCAACCTGTTGGATTTTGATCGCGACTATCCCGACGCTAAAGTGGTTAAGCTTGAGCAGAACTACCGCTCAACCCAAGTGGTGCTTGATGCAGCGAATGCAGTGATTTCGCACAATCAAGATCGGCGCGGCAAATCGCTTTGGACCGAAGCTCAAGGCGGCGATCTGATTGAACAGTTTGTTGCTGGCGACGAGCGCGGCGAAGCCTATTTTATTGCTTCTGGGATTCGTCGCATGCTTGATGAGGGGCCCTACTCGCCGTCGGATTTTGCGGTGTTGTATCGAACCAATGCACAATCGCGCGTGTTGGAAGAGCACATGCGGGCGTGTCGGGTGCCTGCCAAAGTGATTGGCGCGGTTTCGTTTTTTGAACGGAAAGAAGTCAAAGACGTAATCGCGTATCTGCGTTTGTTGGCAAACTCGGCATCGGACTCCGCCTTCGATCGCATCGTGAATGTGCCTGCGCGCGGCATTGGTGAAGCTACCGTTGAACGGTTGCGCGCAGCGGCGCGTGCTGACGGCTCATCGACGATGGCGGCAGCGCGAGCAGCGGTGCGAGGCGAGGTCTCGGGGTTGGGCGCCGGACCGCGCAAGAAACTTGCTGTGTTTGTCGACGTGATGGATGGGTTAGCATCGGTGGTTGCGGCTGGCGCTTCGGTTGCTGAAATTATTATTCAAGTGGTTGAGCGTTCTGGCTTGCGAGCTAAGCTCGAAGCTGAAGACACCGAAGAGTCGCGTGACCGGCTAAGCAACTTGGCCGAATTGGTCACTACTGCATCGGATTTTGATGACGAACGCGCGAACGGTTCTGGCGCTGCGATGTTTGGTGCGTTTCACGACGAAGAGGTCGAGCCAGCGCCTGCGATGGCAATACCGCAAACGGCAGCGCCCGACGGCGAACCGTCCGAAGCTGATGTTGATGGAGATGGCGGCGCGGCAGCGCTTCGTGCCGCGGACCAGGAGCCGGACGCGATGGTGCCAGCGACAATCGACGAGTTTCTCGAACGGATTGCATTGGCTTCGGTCGCAGACCAAGCGGCGGGCACTGACTTCGTGACGCTGATGACGGTCCACATCGCCAAAGGCTTGGAATATCCTGTGGTGTATGTGGCCGGTTTGGAAGATGGATTGTTTCCGTCACTACGCGAACGCGAAGAGCAATCGCAAGATGCGCAGCTCGAAGAAGAACGACGCCTTGCATATGTTGCCTTCACGCGGGCCAAACATCGCTTAACGCTGACATGGGCGCGTACGCGGCGCGTATGGGGTGACATCCGGTTTCAGATGCCATCGCGGTTTCTCGATGATGTACCGCCGCATTGTTTGGCGGGTGGCAAACTGGGAAGCGCGGTACGTGCGCCGATACCGAGTGCAGCAGCGCCGTATGGGTACGACGATCCGTGGCAAGATGTTGCTGCCGCTCCTGCGTATCCCGCCCGCGCGCCCGCGCGCAGCGGCGGCTATGCAAACACGGCTGGCGCTACTGCGCCAACGCCGGTTCATGTTCGTAAACCGCGTACGCCGGCGTTCAGCAATTCGCGCGACGAGTTTGATCAACGCAGTTTTGACGATCATGAGCCCGTTTTTGACGTTGATGCTGATGGCGCAGGTGCACACCGCAAAGGCCGCATGGGTGCTGGCTTTGCTACGGGAACTCGGGTGAGTCATGCCGCGTTTGGCGTCGGCCGTGTGTTGGGCAACATGGGCGAAGGCGCTGACCAAAAAACGCTGGTTGATTTTGCCTCGGTTGGCACGAAAACTGTGCTGAGTCGATTTTTGCAAGCGCAGTCGTAGGCTGTGCGACCTAACTACTGCTGAAGTTTGCTACAGTGACGGTCTGTGTCGAACGCTACAGGGGTAGACGGCTTGCAACTGCCGTATGATGTCGGGCTTACGCCGGCAACCACATATGTAGCGCAGCGCCTGGTGTTGCCAGCGCTGACAACCGGGGCAGCTGCTGTGTGGCTGGCGGCATGGAGTGCAGTGCTGGCACGCTATAGTGGTCAGGCAACGATTCCACTGCGCTTGCGCACGAACGCGCAGGCCTGGGATGTGATTGTGCCGGTGGCGCCGGATGGTGTGAATGAAGTGCTGCTTACCAGCACGTCGGCGTTGTTGCGCATGCCGCCTGCTGAATCGGTGGAGGATGTCGGCAGCACGAGGTGGGTGCCGGCTGGGTTTTTCGTGTGTGGTGTGATGCGGACAAGCCGCGCCGGCGCCGCGGACACGGGCACTGACACGGACGCGGGCATGGACACGGACACGGGCACGGACACGGATGCGGGCACGGACACTGACACGGACGCGGACGCGGACGCGGGCACGGGCACTAAGTTGCGCAATGGTGCACGCATGGCCGCGCACGTTGTGTTGGCACTGGCCGAATCATCGGTCGCCGACTGCTACTGCGCTGAGCTGATCTACAACGGTTCGCTGTTCGAGCGCGCGACGATCGCGCGCATGGCGGACCACATTTGCACCATGGTCGCGGCGCTCACCGAGGCCGCACCATCATCCCTAGTCGCAACGCTGCCAATGCTGACAACCGCAGAATTGGCTGCGCTTGATGCCATCAGCACTGGCGAGCGCATGCCGGTGTCGACGTTCTACGTCCACGAGTTGGTTGAGCAACACGCTGCCCAGCGGCCGCAGGCTATCGCGCTGCGCTACAACGACACTACAGTTAGCTACGCCGAACTGAATGCTGCGGCGAACCGGCTGGCTCGCTATCTGCGCGCGCGCGGCATTAGCGCGGAATCCCGCGTGATTGTGTGTATCGAACCGAGTATCGAAATAGCGGTCGCGTTGCTGGCCATTCAGAAGGTCGGCGCCGTGTATGTGCCTTTGGATCCAAGTTGTCCCACCCCACGGCTGCGTGCGATTCTCGACGAAACCGCGCCCGCGGCCGTGGTGACCCAAAGCTGGCTTGCCGATCGTACGGCGGTGCTCGACGTGCCAACGTTGCTGCTCGACAGCGCCGCCGATGAACTCGATGTCTATAGCCCCGACAATCTCGCGTTGCGGGTCGTGCGCGACGCAACGGCCTATGTGTATTTCACCTCGGGCACCACCGGCACGCCCAAAGGTGTGATGGCGAGCTACGGCAACCTCCAGCACTACATCTTGGTAGCACTCGCGCGTTACGATGTTTCGACGCATGACGTGATGCCGGCGATTGCACGCTTCAGCTTTAGCATCAGCATGTTTGAGTTGATGGCGCCGCTAGCCGCGGGCGGCACGTTGGTTGTGCTCGATCGTGTTCACGTGATGGATATGGCGCGGCTGGCACCGACGTTGGCGACGGTGACGTTCTTTCATGCTGGCCCGAGCCTGCTCAAAAAGTTGTTGCCGTACATCGAGCAGCACTATGCCGATAGCACGAACTTTGATGGCGTGCGTCATGCTTCGTTGGGCGGTGATTTGATTGCACCGGATTTGCTCGAAACCGTGAAACGGCTATTTCGCAACGCCGAGGTTTTCGTAATTTATGGCTGCAGCGAGATCGCGTGCATGGGCTGCACGTATCCGGTGCGGCGCGATCAACGTTTGGCCAAGACCTTCGTTGGTCGGCCGTTTGCGAATACGTCGGTGCAGTTGCTCGACGCAAATCTGCAGCCGGTGCCGTTCGGCGTGGTTGGCGAAATCTGTTTTGCCGGGGCTGGCGTAGCCAAAGGCTACCTCAATCGGCCGACCCTGACCGACGGGAAATTTATCCAGCTCGGCGGCCAACGTTGGTATCGCACCGGCGACATGGGCCGCCGCGGCGCCGATGGCTGGGTTGAGATTCTGGGGCGTAGCGACTTCCAAGTCAAAGTGCGAGGCATGCGGATTGAGCTTGGCGAAGTGGAGTTTCATCTGCGCCAGGCTCCGGGCGTGCGTGATGGTGTGGTGGTCGGGCAGCGTGACGCCCGTGACGATTTGCATTTGGTGGCGTACGTTGTGCTCGCACCTGACATGCAACCCGCCACGGTGCGGCGCTATCTCGTCGATTGTGTGCCGGATTATATGGTGCCCACGCATGTGGTGCCGTTGGACGCTTTGCCAGTAAATCAGAATCTGAAAGTGGATCGAGCGGCATTGCCACCGCTGGTGGCAGCGGATGAACGCCGTCGGCAGTCGCGCATCACCGAGCAAGGCTTGCCAGCGCCTGCTTGGACTGCAACGGAGCGGGAACTGGCACGGCTTTGGTGCGCCTTGCTCAAGCGCGATGCAGTGGCGCTAGGTGATAACTTTTTTGAGCTGGGTGCCGACTCGTTGCTTGCGGTGAACTTGCTGGTGGACATCGAACGCGAGCTTGGCGTGGTGTTGTTGGGCATCGATGTGTTGCGTGAGTCGCTGCAAGTGCTGGCGACGATGTGTGATCAAAAACTAGGACGGCCCGTTACGGCACCGGCGCTGCAAGGTTCGGCGCCACCGCCAACGGTGCTGCAGACGCCGATTTGTTTTGGTGCATTTGCCGAGCTGTACGGCGCTTTGCACACCCCGATCGCTGCTGCAGCGAGCCCGCCAAGCACCGCAGTGTTGATCTGCGGTCCGGTTGGTCACGAAGTTACGCGCACGCATCTGGTGTTAACCCGGCTTGCCCGCGCGTGTGCGAGCGGTGGTGTGCCGGCGTTGCGTTTTGATTATTTCGCATGTGGTGATTCGGCAGGGGACTCGATCGATGCAACGCCTACGCGCTGGCAACAGGATATCGCGACGGCTGCCGCCGAACTGCGTGCACGTACCGGCGCACTCCGGGTGCTGGCAGTTGGTGTGCGGCTCGGCGCCGCGCTGCTGACACAGGCCGCAGCGTGCGCCGGGGTTGATGCTTGCGTGTTCTGGGATCCAGTGTGGGACGGCGCGGCGTATGCCGTGGCTCAGGCGGCCATGCAACAAACCTATCTGCGTGGCACCGCGCCGCTGCGACGGTTGGCGGCGCCGCTGCGCGCCTTGGCGCCAGGAGGGCACGGTTCTGCGGGGCACGGCCACGAAATGTTGGGCATGGTGTACAGCGTTGCAGCGCTGCGGCAATTGCGAACGTTGCAGGCTTCGGCCCCCGCTACAGCCCAA
>JAKQOD010000826.1 GCA_029565465.1 Deltaproteobacteria bacterium | reverse complement strand
TAACTGAGCCCGAAAAGACCAAAAGCCCTAATCTTTCGATTAGAGCTTCTTGGCGACCCCAGCGGGATTCGAACCCGCGTCGCCTGCGTGAAAGGCAGGTGTCCTAGGCCGGCTGGACGATGGGGTCTTTAACTGTTTCTTGGGTTCTTTAGTTGTGAGTCCAGTAGGATTTGAACCTACGACCCTCGGCTTAAAAGGCCGGTGCTCTACCAACTGAGCTATGGACTCTTGTTCCGAAGGCGAGGCGCAATCTGCACTACTCGCTAAAACAAATCAAGCGTGTGTACGCAGCAATCGTAGAAAAATCGATATTTGCCGTCCGGCCGGTCAGTGCTATGGTGCGCTCCATGAAGAAACTCGCAATTGTTTTAACGTCCCTGGTGTTAGGAACCTCTGCTGCGATGGCTTGCCCAATGGAAGGCCACGGTACGCAAAGTGCCGAAAATAAGGACAAACCAAAGGCCGCAGACAAAACTGCTGACAAAACCAGCGACAAGGCCAAAACTGACAAACCAGCAGAAAAGCCAGCCGACAAAGCGCCGGCTGCACCTGCTAAAAAACCTGCGTAGAGATCACCTCGCAAAATTCTTGCCTTGGAGGATCGCTACGACTAGCGTGGCAGTGTGTTTGACTCCAGACGTTCTGCGCGCCTCGATGTGAAACTCCGAGCACTTTACCTCACCGATGATCTTGTCGTTGACGGTGTGGTGGACGACCTGTCTCGCACAGGTTTGTTCTTGCACGCACCCGACTGCGACCAAGTGGGCGCCACCGGCGTGCTCATGGTGTCGTTGCCTGACCGAGAGCCCGTCAAATTCGACGCCAAGGTTGTTCGGGTTGAGCAAGACGGCCGTTGTGGGATGGCGCTGACCTTCGAAAGCGCGGCCCATAACCACATCGCTCTTGCGAATTTCATGATGCAGCGCCACGCCGATCTGTTGGCGTAGCCGATATTCCTTGCGATCCGATGGTTTAGGCCCTTGATTGCATTCCGCTGGTCGCTATCATCGCGGCGTTTTTACCGTGAATGCATCTATGACTTCGGACTCTGTGCGAACCCGCGCCAAAGCGGTGACGCGGCAAACAGCCGTGTCGCGTCGCGATGCGTTGAGCGCAGCGGAGCGCGCCGTTGCGTCACAGCAGATTGCTCAACACGTTGACGCTCATGTGTTTGCATCATTGCCAGCCGGCGCAGTGGTCACACTCTACGCGGCCAAAGGCAGCGAAGCCGCCACAACTGAACTCGACCAACTTGCACGAGTGCGTGGTCTGGTGGTGGCGTATCCGCGAGTAATGCCCGGCACGCGGGTGCTGAAGTTCATGGCGGTGGGGCTTGCTGAACTCGAGCCAAGTCGCTTTGGCCTGCATGAGCCGCCGCCCGATGCGCCGGAGGTCGACCTCGCAACCATTGCCGCCATGGTGATTCCCGCTTTAGCGGTTGATGCCACTGGTGCCCGCATTGGCTGGGGCCGCGGTTATTATGATTCTACGCTGCCATTGGCAACCCAAGCGTTGCGAGTGGCAGTTGTGTTTGATTGTCAGTGGGTCGCTGAAGTGCCGCGGGCACCGCACGATTCAAACGTAAACCTCATCATCACGGAGTCACGGGTTCATCGCGTAGGCGCATGACCCGTTTGCCAGAAAGCTCGTCATGGAAGCGGTCATCATTTTACTTGCAGTTGGGCTTGGGCTCGGCGCAGGCGTATTTCTGGGTGGCAAGCTAGGCAAAAAGCCGGCCGACCCTGGTGCGGCCAAGCTGCTCGACGACGAAGCTGGCGCACTGCGTGCTGCCGCCGAAAAAGAAGCCGACGCAATTCGCAAAGCTGCCCAGGTTGAAGGGCAAGAAGCCGCACTCAAAGCCAAGGCTGCACTCGATGAAGAGCAGCGTGCACGCCGCACTGAGCTAAGCAAACGCGAAGAAGCGCTGACGCAAAAAGAGCGCGATCTTGAGCGGCAACGCAAAGATGCCGAGCGCCGCTTGGCTGAACTTGATAAAAAAGAGCGCAGCGTCGACGGCAAAGTGAAACAAGCCGAAACCGCAGTTGAAAAAGCCGAAGCGGCGCAAGTTGCTGCCAAGCAAAAGTTGGAAGCGATTGCTGGCTTGTCCGAAGAACAAGCGCGCAAAAAGCTCGAAGACGAAGTCAAAAGCCAAGCCTACGCGGCAGCTGCCGGCGAGCTCAAGCGCATCGAAGACGAAGCCAACGAGCAAGCCGCGGCTCGCGCCAAGACAATTGTGGCGACTGCGATTCAACGCTACGCCAGCGAGTTTGTGCATGAGCGGACCGTCGCGGTGGTGCCGTTACCATCCGATGACCTCAAAGGCCGCTTGATCGGTCGCGAAGGCCGCAACATTCGTGCACTCGAAGCCGCGACCGGCATCGATATGATCATCGACGACACCTCGGAAGCGATCACGATTTCGTGCTTCAATCCAGTTCGGCGCGAAATCGCCCGCTTGGCCATCGGCGCATTGGTTGCCGACGGTCGCATTCATCCAACCCGCATCGAAGAAGTGGTGCGCAAGGCTGAAAAAGACGTTGATAAAGTCTGCAAAGAAGCCGGCGAACAAGCGGCGTTCGACTTGGGTGTGCATCGCTTACATCCTGAGCTGGTTAAACAGTTGGGCCGCCTCAAGTTTCGCCAGTCGTATGCGCAAAACGTGTTGCTGCATTCGGTCGAAGTTGGCTACCTCGCTGGCTTGATGGCGGCCGAAATCGGCGCCAACGTGAAGCTGGCGCGTCGCGCTGGCTTGCTGCATGACATTGGCAAAGCCGTGGATCACGAACAAGAAGGCCCGCACTCCGAAGTTGGCGCTGCGATGGCGCGCAAATACGGTGAAGCGCCACGCGTGTGCCAAGCGATTGCCTCGCATCACGGTGATGTTGAAGCGCAAAGCGTGCTCGATCATATCGTTGCCGCGGCCAACGCCTTGTCGGCGGCTCGCCCTGGTGCGCGCCGTGAGCAACTGGCATCGTACGTCAAACGGCTCGAAGATTTGGAAACGTTGTGCCAGCGCTTCACCGGCGTTGAAAAAGCGTTTGCGTTGCAAGCTGGTCGCGAAGTTCGTGTGATGGTGATGAACGACAAGATCAACGACGGTGAAGCCATGGTGCTGTCGCGTGAAATTGCCCGCGCCATCGAAAACGAAGCAGCCTACGCTGGCCAAGTCCGCGTCGTCGTGGTGCGCGAAACTCGCGCTAGCGAATACGCCAAGTAGGTGAGGCTCAGGAAATTGGGTATCATGCGCGCATGATTCGCCTTACCAACACGACCAACGGCGCGAACAAGTTTTGGCAGGCCGAAACCAAGGGTTCGAAGTTGACCACCCATTGGGGCCGCATTGGCACCGCGGGCCAGTCAAAGTCAATTCTGTTCAGTGACGCAGCGAAGGCCAAGGCCGCGCTCAAGCAGTTGATCTCTGAGAAGCAGCGGAAGGGGTACGTGGAGGCCGGCGCGGCGAAGACCGCGAAGCCGAAGAAGGCCGGAGGATCGCTGATCTCGCGGCTCGAGACGTGGCTGTCAGCCAATCGACCGGCGTACCTCAAGCAGTTGAAAAAGGGCGCCGACGCGCAGGCGATTCAGAAACTTGAGGAATCGGTTGGTGCCACGCTGCCAGCAGGCTTCAAAGCGTTTCTAGCGTGGCGAAACGGGCAGCCGGAGTCAAGTTGGTCTGCCCTCGATGACCACCGGGTGTTTATGCCGATTTCGCAGATCCGCTCGGCACAACGCACGCTCAATGGGCTGCTCAAAGCCGGTGACTTCAAGCGTGCGAATTGGTGGTCGACGAAGTGGGTGCCGTTTCTGGCGATGAATGACACCGACTTTCTGGTTATTGATCTCGACGGCACGTTTACTGGCAAAAAAGGCCAGGTGCTCGACTTTTGGCACGACGAGCCACGCCGAACGATCGTGCACGCCAGCTTCGACGCCTGGCTGCGCACCTTTGTCGAAGCGCTCGAAGCGGGGCTCTACCGAATCGAACCGGATGAAGATGATGAAGATGCCGAACTCGAAATCACTCGGCCTGGTGAATTAGCCAAGCTGACAAAGAAGCTGAATCCGGGCTACCCCATCAAGCAAAAGGCCGGCTGATTTTGCGTCCGCCGTCCGGACGTCGTCACCCAATCCGCTGACTGCTCATATGGTTGCGCGGTGTGCGACACCTGAACGCGGCTACGCCTTGGGTCGAACGGCGACGATAAAATGACCGAGTTTCTCAAAGGTTGACTTGACCTTGAGCATGCGGCGCGTAACGCTCTGCGCGTAGCGCGAATGGGACGTTCGCGCGTTGATACCGCGTTAAGGAGTGGACTGTGAATCAGAACTCGCGACCCAAAGTGCAGCGTTCAACCAGCCTGCGTGTTGCTGCGATGGCAACATTGTGCAGCTTCGTTGTTACATCGTGCGGTAGTAAAACTAGCACCACCGCGCCGACTGCTGGTGGCAGTGCAACCCCAGTGGGGCAGCCGCTTGTGCAAACCGGCGACATTCCTAAAGGCCTCGACATGCGGTTGTCGAATGGCAAAGCTGGAGTTGAAGCTGTGGATCACAGCAAGCTCGCGCCTGCGACCAAAATCGGCGATGCCGATGTGGCTGCCTTGCTCAACCGCACCAAGCCGCTTGCCGTCGACAAAAACGATCGGCAAGACTTTGCGTTGCGCCCTAAATCGTTACCACCACCGCGGACTGGCAAGGTAGAAAACAACAGTTTCCCAGCGCCGCCAAGCTCGCTGTTGCCGCCCAAGACCAACGAAGCCGGCAAAGCCCTCACGGTGTTGCGATACATGCCTGAAGGCGACGTGCCGTTGGCACCCGAGCTGTCGGTAACCTTTTCGGATGCCATGGTTGCGGTCACGTCGCAGGACGACGCTGCAGCAGTTAAGCCAGTGAAGCTGACGCCCGAACCGCCAGGCAAGTGGCGCTGGATCGGCACGCGCACGATCTTGTTCGATCCGGCCGTGCGCTTTCCACAAGCGACTACCTACAAAGTCGAAATCCCAGCGGGCACCAAAAGCGCTAACGGCAACGAGCTGAAAGCTGCAGTGAATTTTTCGTTCACTACGCCGCCGCCGAAGTTGGTGAATCGTTATCCGAACGGCAATTCGCATCGCACCGATGTGCCGATGTTTGCGTCGTTTGATCAGAAGATCGACGCGGCTGCTGTTGTCGCCAAGATCAAAGTCACCGCCAACGGCAAAAACTACGCCGTGCGCCAGCTCGATGCCGCTGAGATCGAAAAAGATCCAGTCATTAAAGAGATGGTCGCGAACGCCAAGGCCAGCGAACAAGACAGCCGCTATGTTGCGTTCCGTGCCATGGATGCGTTTCCGACCGACACCGCGGTGACCGTTGAGTTTCCGGCCGGCACGCCTTCCGCCGAAGGTCCGAACAAAACCACCGAGTCACAGTCGCTTGGCTTTCGCACCTACCCGCCGTTAAAAATTGAGCGCGCGGAATGTGGCTACCAAAACAAGTGTCCCCCAGGCAACCCATTTGCCATCCAGTTCAACAACCAGTTGGACATGGACAAATTCAACGAGCAACAAGTCACGGTGACGCCAGATGTGCCTGGCCTCAAGGTGATGAACTACGGCAGTTCGATCGCCTTAACGGGCGGCACGATTGCACGCAGCACCTACAAAGTAACCGTCGCGTCGACGATCATCGACGAATACGGCCAAACCCTGGGCAAAGACGCAACCTTTACGTGGAACGTGACCGAAGCGCAGCCTAATTTCTTCGGCCCATCCGGGGTGGTGGTGTTGGATCCAGCGGCCAAAACGCCAACCATCGACATGTTCACGGTGAATTACGATCTGCTCAAATACAAGCTCTATAAAGTTACGCCGAACGAATTCCCCGCGTTTGGCGAATACATGCGGAACTTGTGGAACAAAGACAAACCGCCAACCATGCCGGGCAGCAAAGTCTTCGACGGCAGCATGCCAACGACGCAAGGCAAAGACCGCATTGTCGAAACCAAAATCGACATTACCAAAGCGTTGGGCCAAGGCGGCTTGGGCCACGCGATCGTGGTGGTGGAACCATCACCGTGGAAAGAAACGTACGACCCACCGCGCATGTACATCTGGGTGCAGTCGACCAAACTCGGCATTGATGCCTCGATCGACAACGAGATGCTGTTGGCATTCGCGACTGAGCTGCAAACCGGCAAACCTGCAGCGAATGTAGAGCTGCGGATGTTGCGTGCTGGCGTGAACGGCAAGAGCGATTCGCAAGGCCTTGCAACGTTACAGCTACCCGCTGGCGGCGGTGGCCGCGGCACCGAGATGCTGATTGCCAAACGTGGTGCCGACGAAGCCTTCGTTACTGAGTCCAACGGGTGGTGGAACGACTACAACTCGTGGGTTAAGCAATCGCGTAGCAACAGCTTGACGTCGTACATCGTCGATGATCGCAAGCTGTATAAGCCTGGCGAAGAAGTCAGCATCAAAGGCTGGTTGCGCTTGGTCAACTACGGCAAAAACGGCGATGTCAGCGGCCTCAACGGCGAAGTTACGTCGTTAACCTATGATGTGTTCGACTCGGTGGGCAACAAGATGCTCAGCGGCACTAGCGCGGTGAACCTGGTCGGTGGCTTCGATACCAAGTTCACGTTGCCTAAGACGCCAAACCTTGGCTACACGTCGATTCAGTTTCACACCGTCGGCAAACGCAGCGAAACGCTGTATCACCAGTTCCAAATTGAGGAATTCCGGCGGCCCGAATTTGAAGTGAACGCGACGGCAAGCACCGCGCCCAACCTGATTGGTGGCAGCGGTGACATCACCGTGAACGCAAAGTACTTCTCGGGTGGTCCGTTGGCGGGCGCCGATGTGACGTGGAATTTGAGCGCAAGCGAAACCACGTTTACGCCACCAAATCGCGATGAATTCGTGTTTGGTAAATGGGTGCCGTGGTGGGGCTTTCGTGGTGGTTACGACTACGACGACGGTGAGTACTATGGTGGCTACGGCCGCGGCGGCCGCTACACGCCGCCGAAGTCCTGGACGCATCAAGCCAAGACCGACGGCGCTGGCGCGCATGTGTTGCACATGGATTTCTTGTCGGCCAATCCAGCGGTACCGATGTCGGTGAGCGCCAATGCATCGGTGATGGACGTCAATCGCCAAGCCTGGAATGCCAGCGCTGCGGTGTTGGTGCATCCATCGTCGTTGTACGTTGGCATGCGGACCAAGCGGCCATTCGTCGATAAAGGCACGCCATTCCCGATCGACGTCATCGGCGTTGATATCGAAGGCAAAGCTGTGCCTGGCAGCAAGATCACGGTGAAGACCGTGCGCAAAGATTACGAATACAAAAAAGGCAAGTACGTCGAAAAAGATGTCGATCCACAAACCTGCGACGTGGTTTCGGCCGCCGACGTTTCGAAATGCGAGTTCGCTACCAAAGAAGGCGGCAGCTACGAAAGTGTTGCAACGATCGTCGACGCCAAGGGCCGCACCAACACCACCACGATCACGTTTTGGGTATCCGGTGGCGACCGCGTGCCGGCGCGTGACGTCAAACGTGAAGAAGCTCAGATCATTCCTGACAAAAAGGAATACCAACAAGGTGATGTCGCCGAACTCTTGGTAATGTCGCCGTTTGCGCCAGCCGAAGCGTTAGTAACCTGGCGCCGTTCGGGCATCGTGAAAACCGAACGCATCACGCTGACCGGTTCGACCGCCGTGGTGAAGGTGCCAATTTCTGATTCGATGGTGCCGAACCTCAACGTCCACGTAGATTTGGTCGGGGAAGCCGCGCGGCTCAACGACAAGGGCGATGCTGATCCGGCGCTGCCGAAGCGGGTCGCTTACGCGGGCGGCGAAATCAATTTGCCGATTCCAGCCAAGCGGCGCACGTTGCAGCTCAAGGTTACGCCAAGTGCTGCCAAATTTAGCCCTGGCGAAACCGCGATGGTTACGGTGGTTGTCAAAGACGCCGATGGCCGTCCGGTGGCAGATGCTGAAACGGCAGTGATCGTTGTCGACGAAGCCGTGCTGTCGCTGACCGGTTATCAGTTCCCAAAT
>JAKQOD010000796.1 GCA_029565465.1 Deltaproteobacteria bacterium | reverse complement strand
CAACATGACGTTCGCCAACGGCGACGGCACCCTCGACAACCTGGGCGAAGTCAGCTTTGCTTATTTCGACGTTGCCGCTGACGGCGAAATCGACTTCATGGATTTCACCGCACCAGACGAGTTCTTTAACTACGCAATCTTTGACTCGAACACCAATCCAGTTGCAACAGGTACGGTCTCCGCACTTGCCGACCTCGGCGACGACACGCTCTCGATTGATGTCGATTCGGACTGGTTCCGTTTTGCAAAAGCCGGCCGCTACTACGTCGGTTTCTACGCGCCAGGCGTAACCGGCAACTTCGTGGTCGCTTCGAGCGTCACCAAAGCAACGCCAACTGCGTTCACGTATGGTACGCAAGCGACCTCCGCGCTTGGCCTTGGTACCCAAAACACCGCGTTCGGCACGGTTAGCGTCGCTGCCAACACTAAACAGTGGGCCGCCGTGACCGCAGGTTCGGCAAACTTCGCTGGCAATGTTCGCGTTCGCGCGTATGCCCCAACGGCGACGGGCCGCTTCGACGTCGACTTCGCTTCGACCTCGAATCAAGTCTTCAATAAGAATGGCACCGACCTTCGCGGTAACATTTTAGCTGGTGCTGCACTTGAGGCGGTTCTTCGTTTCTCGGACACCACACAGTCTGCCGTGAACACCAAGACTTTTGACTTCAAAATCGCTGATCGCGTTTTCACTGATCTCGGTACGGCAACCGCCGGTACGCCGATCACCCGCACAGGCGATACGGTTGCCGCGAATAGCTCGACCCGTTACTTCGTGAAAGTAACCGCAGGCCACATCGCTACGATTACTGCAACGCCTACCAACTTCAACTTGGCCATCAACAGCTTGACCCGCAACGAGTCGTCCTTTATCAGCGCAGACAACAGCGCAGCACCAACTGGAGCTGAAGTCATTCGCGTTCCATCTGGTACCGACAACTTCGTAGCTTTTGAAGTGAAAAATGCTTCAGGTGCAGCTGGCTCCTACAACATCAACGTGCTCACTGCGGCTGCTGCCCCTGCGCCGTTTGTTGAAATCTGCCCATCTGCGGGCGGTGCCGGTACCGTTTTGGCTTAAACCGCCGACATCAATGGCCCAGCTGGTGACGAAGGCCTCACGGCAGCGCAAACCCTTGGTTTCACATTCCCACTATTTGGCAGCAACGTCACCACCTTTAAGGTTTCGTCGAATGGTTGGCTGTCATTCGATCCAGCGTTGGCAAACAACGCGCTATTCAGCAACGACACGTTGCCAAATGGGCACAAAGGCTTCCTTGCACCATACTGGGATGACTTGCAAGATGTCGAAATCTGCCGCCTCAACGGCACCAACAAAGTCACCATTGAGTGGAATGGTGCTGAATTCGGCTTCTTTGGTCCAGGCGCCGCAGTCCGCGTGAGCGCAACTGTGTACAGCACTGGCCAAGTTGACTTTGCGTATGCCGCAACACACGCCGCAACTGGCAGCGGCGCAACGGTTGGCGCATCGAACCTCGCTGGCACTGGTGGCGTGCAACTGTCCCGCAACACTGCGGGCTCAGTGACGGCAAACAGCGTCAAGGGTTTCTAAGTAAATCTCTCAAAGGCTTGTGATGTGGGCAGCCGCGTTTCGCGGCTGTTTGCATTTTCGGGCACAATACGCCGCGTTGTGTCGGACCAACTTGATGCTTGCGTAGGCAAAGTCTTCACAAGCTCTTCATTTTACGCGAGACTATTTGGCGCTGAGGTACGATGGCCGACATCCGGTTAGCGACCAGCGCAGGAGTGAGTGAAGATGCGGTATCGATTGACGTGTAGCATTGCCATTGCGCCGTTGTTGCTTGGCCTTGTTGGCTGTACCAAAGAAAATCCGGTGTATTGCGATGATTCGGGGCAGTGCCCGGATGATGGCACTTGTTCGATCGATAAGAATATTTGCTCGGACGCCACGTTCACGCTCGACCGCACGCCGTATTACGACGACGGCACGCGCCTTTGGACGTCGCGCGCAAACCCGGTGCTTAACGGCTCCACCGATCAATCAAAGTCCACCATCGAAGTCGTGCGCGACGGCCAAGTCATCGCCACCGCCGGTGAAATTCTCAACGGCCAGTGGCAGTTGCAATTGCCCGAAGGCGCGATTCGCGAAACCGACACGCCGCTCAAAATCCATCTGGTTGGCAAGGATGGCACCCTTGAGTTTCCGTTTACGTTTACCTTTGATGCCAAAGCTGCAACGGCTGCG
Organism: Deltaproteobacteria bacterium; assembly: GCA_029565465.1. Lineage (GTDB taxonomy): Bacteria > Myxococcota_A > Polyangia > Haliangiales > Haliangiaceae > JABFXX01. The sequence continues at coordinate 3,386 of JAKQOD010000796.1, read as the reverse complement.
ATCGCTCCGATTTCGATGTTGGACGAAAGCAAAGACGTCGTCACGTTCAACCCGATCGGTGAACCGCATCATGAACACGGCGGTACGCCAGTTGTGCTTGCTGGCAGTTGCCCAAGCACTGACCCCGCGATTGTAAAATATGGCTATCTGATGGACAGCGCTGCGCCGATGTATGGCACCGAAAATCAGCGCAACGTGATGCAATGGCAGGTCCGCGTTGAAGCACGCGCTGCCATTGATGAAGTTAAAACACAGATGCGCATCAGCAAGAATGGCGTAGGTGTAATTGCAGATTGGATGCCCGTCACGCCGGTAAAGGTCGACGACCATTGGACCATTACCAACGACATGAATCGGCAACTGTCGCCGATGGTCGGCACCGACGGCGACTTTCAAGCCGAATGGGAAATCGTCGATTGGGCCGGCCGCAAGACCGTCGCGCAAGCGTGCTGGAAGCAAACAGTGCTGGCGGCACCGATTACCAATTCAGCGTCGGTGTTATCGACGCCAGCACCTCGTGGCTTGGCCCGTTGGTCAATATTTAGTCAGGCGACCGAACTCGCTGCCCTAATTAACGAAGCAGGCAACGTCGATGCGTTTGAGCAAAAGCTTACCAATGCAACAACAGAGCCTGTGACATTCACCGCAAGCGTCCTCGCTACAACGCAACGTACAAAAATTACCACGTTTCACAAAAGCAATATCGTTGATGTTAGTGCACGCGTGCAGTGCCCAGCGGGCGGCGATTTTTGCATTGCAGATACGCCAGCCGTGGATACGGTTCAACCTTCCGTCACTGGCGCCATTACCGTCGCGTGGTCGCCAACGCTTATTGATACCGCCGGCCTTCCGATCGGCAATTGCATAGTTGTTGGCGCCAACCAAACCCAATGTACAATTCCTGGTCGTGCCGCTGGTTCCGAACCTGTCGTGGTGAGATTAGTTGCGGCAACTACATCTCTGCCAGAACTCAATCCCAGCCGAACCGAGTTGGTTACTGCTCGCGATGCTTTCGTCGAACTCGATGCGGTCGGCCTCCTGAGCCGGTGCGGCGGATTCGACCTCGGAACAGGCGCCTGCAATACGAAACGCACGTATGAACTCCACGTGCGCCTAACCGACGCCTCGTTGACGTTTGCCAATGGCTCCGCGGGACCCAACTTTACCTTCGTTGTGCCCAACGGCCTCCACTACGCGCGCACTCCATCGCCCCTTGCGTTGACCTGGGACGGCACGCCGTAGGCTAGCGAAGCTCACGGTGGTTGCGATGCGCCCACCGTCCAAGTTCAGTAGTCCGTACTAGCTTTACTTGTTCGTAACTCAGCCGCGGCACGCCGCGGCTTTTGCGTTTTCGGCTGTGCGGGCAATCGTCGCAGGGGAATATTCTGATGACGATCTAGAAATCGACTGGATGTGATTCATAAACTCGTCACGCGCGCTTATCACGCAAAGCAAACAACATTAGTGTGCCGTTGCGCACTTGTCGGCCAATCGAAGTCGACGCGCAGGAGGTTGTGAATGTTGTTACGGAATCCATCGCAGTTGCGGCGTGCCCGCAAACTTCTATTGTGCGTCATTACGTGCGTCGGTTGTGGCGGTAGCGGGAGTTCCGATACTCACACAACAGCTGCACCTGCGCCGACTGAGCCCATCAACAGCGAGCCTGAGGTACCGGCAGATTTTGCTGGCACCATCACACCGTCATTGCCGCTCACTGACGCGGAACGTGTTTTGCTGGAACAGGCCAGCCGACTACATGAGCTGCGCAACCCGATCAACGAAGATCCAACCATGCGTGGCTTTGGACCAGCAACCAAGGCTGCTCAACCATGAATATTTCAAGAACATACTTGATTTTACTGCTGTCCCCCATCTTTATTGCCGTTTTGGGTAAGCCCAGTGCCGCAAACTGTACATATGAACGGTACGCATCGACGGATGCTTCTCAGTTGTACGTTGGCTGCTTTTCGCAGCCACCATACTCGTTGCCGCCGGAGTATTCCCGTTTCTTTGGCCTAGGCCTTTTTGATTGCAACACCCATCAATTCATCGAAAATGTAAATGGTGGAATTGCACAGAAAAGTTGCAATGCAGACCAATGGCAGGCTGTGGCAGATGGGAATATCGTGGCGCTATCGTACGGGTGTGGTGTGGTCCGCTTTGTCCATTAGAGAACAATACGTGTGATGGTCGAGAGCTGAACGGAACTGGCCCAATTGACCAAGGATGCGGCGACGACGAGAATCGCTGCGCAGGATCTGATCGCGACCCGTTTCCCGTTCGCTTTTCATCCGGCCGAGTCGAGTCTAACCCCATTGTTGTTTTTGAAGCGCCACCTGTTGCCAGCATCTTTTTTGGTTATCGCTTGCAATACAATTCTGCCAATCAACGAACCAATGCACTTTCTCGTAAATGGCCTGACCCGCTAAACCCTTCATTGCTAATTCAAGAAACGCAACCAGCGATTCATCTGCCGGATGAAGACTTGCACTTCGTTGGCGCGGGCTGGAGCGATGACTTTTCTCAGCGCTTAACGTTCAAGTCATTGACAGCTACTAGTCAGATTGCCTGGGTGAAAGGTGACTCCATTGTTACCTTCCCTACGGTGGGGATAAGTTTTAGTGGTCGATACGAGCTGGTGGATTTGGGTGCGACAGTGCCACCAGGTAGTGCTCGTTGGTTGATTCGCACACGAGAATTAAATCAACGCTCTGAAGTATGGGCATTTGAAGATGTCCAGTACAATACTGCTTCGGGGCCTGAACATTTCGGCCGGTTAAAACGACATGCCGCAACGGCCGGTGCGGCCGATACTACCGGTTACTACGGTTACAACGTGAACTATTTGCCTGGGGGGCAAATTGCGAACGTAGTAGATACGTTGGGTCGTGAACTCGGCTTTGTGTACGCTGAGTTGAAAATTTTAGGGCCGCCACCCAACAGGCTTATTAGCCGAAGGCTCGAGCGAGTGCAGTACAAGGCAGCAGCCAGCAGCGCGCCGATTGACGTTGCCGTTTTTTTCTCGAACGAAGTTCAGCTTGAACGAATTGAAACGCCGTCGCTTTCTGGCTATGTGCGGTTTCTCTATTGGTCGAGGCCAACGGATTGTCCTAACTGTTCTAGCTTATTGAGTGATGTTGTTTATTCCGCCGATATTCCGACGAGTTCGCCGCTTCCATTCGCGCCTGTTCAAAGCGGCGAACTTGTCACGGAGCACCATGAATACGAGAATGCAACCGACGGACACCGCCCGCGCGCTCTTAGAAGCCGTGGTATCGGGCGCGAGTATGGTTACACCTACCGGAATGGACCTTCGCTCAATGAAAACTATCAATTTGACATGCACATTGATTTGGGCGCATGCGGAACAGCGACATGTGCGAATG
>JAKQOD010000794.1 GCA_029565465.1 Deltaproteobacteria bacterium | reverse complement strand
TGAGGCTCATCCGCGGCAAGGCGCCCGCAACTTCGGGCCGCTTGCGAATCTGCTCAACGATGGCATCGTCGAGCTTTTTGCTCATGTCTTTGCCCAAGAACTGCGCGCGCGGCGCAACCACTTGCACTTGTTCGAGTGGAAAAATCTTTTCCAGTACCATGCCGACTTTGGATGTCAGCGACATGAAAAACACAAACGCTGCAATCCCAATCACAATGCCGAACGCCGACAGCACAAAATGCTTCGGGCTGCGCAGAGTATTGCTGACCACCATTTTGGTCATTTGACCGACGGGCATCATAGCGGACCTCCTTCACTCTTCGCGGGCATTACGCTGGCCCCGCTTGCGAGGTCAAAACCTCTTCCGTTGCATCAATGATTTCGCCGTCGCGCATTGCGACAACGCGCCCCGCAGCTGACGACACGCGACGTTCATGCGTCACAATCAACAGGGTAACTTTGTCGCGCGAATTGAGCTCTTGGAAGAACTCAATAACCCCACGCCCCGTGTCTGAATCGAGGCTGCCGGTTGGCTCATCGCACAACAGCAAGCGCGGCGACCCAAACAAGGCTCGCGCAATTGCAACCCGCTGCTTTTGCCCACCCGACAATTCGTTCGGGCGACGATGCGCTAAATCAGCCAAGCCAACCCGGCGCAGCGCTTCGAGGCCGCGCTGTTCAACATCCTTTGCACCGTGCGCAAACGCGGCTGGAATCGTGACGTTGCCCAGGCACGACAGATGGTCTAACAAGTTAAAAGCTTGGAAGACAAACCCTATCGAAGAGTTGCGTTGCGCAGCTTTTTTGCGCTCTGACGCACGGGTTGTATCGAGCCCCAACACTTCAACTTCGCCGGAGTCGGGCTGATCGAGCCCACCGATGATGTTGAGCAATGTTGATTTGCCCGATCCGGACTGCCCTACCAGCGCAACGAATTCACCTTCGCTGACATCGAGGGAGACCTTTTTGAGGACCTGAGTACGGACCGCGCCGTTGCCGTAGCTTTTGCTTACGTCGCGGACGCGAACCACAACTCCTGATTTTTCAGTCACAGGCTGTTTCGCCACGGTTGGCACCCTAACACCGCCGGCTAATCGGCTAACCGCCTTGGCGCAGCTTTTTTTACGCAACTTCGGCAACCGCCTGGCGAAAGGCCCACCATGCAGCATCAAACAGCGGTATGGTTGGGCAACCGGGAACATCAGCCATGAGTGGAATCAAAGGCCCAGGTGGCCCAACTAGCCCGTTAGGGCCAACAAGTGCGAGTGGGCCAGAAGGCGCAACCGAATCAAGCGGTGCCAGCTTTGCCGACCAAGTGCGCAATGCCACATCAGAGCCGACTGCTACTGTGGTGCCCAACAGCATGGATGCACTCGCCGCCGAGATCAGCGCCGGGCGCATGACTCCAGCACAAGCGATGGGAGTTTTGATCGATCAAACCGCGGGGCCGGATCTGCCAGCGGCGCAACGCGCTGAGCTGCGCGAGATGCTTAGTGATTTGTTGGCCAACGATCCACATTTGGCAGCCCTTGCGGCACAAGTCGGATAAACGGCCTCAGCCAGTCAATCCCAGACTTGTTCGCCGAGATAGATCACGGCGCGCGCGGCGCCCGGCGGTCCGACGAATTGCACCGAGCGGGTGGCATCGGCGCCCAAACCAAGCAACGTAAAGGGGCGTTTCAACGGACGCTCGTCGGCGTCGTAAAATGTGGCCAACACAATAACTTTGCCAGCGCGGTGGGCTTTGTTTTGAATCCAGCCATCAATCACAAGTTTGCCGAAATCGTCGTAGGTGCGCTGTTGGGTAACTTCGACCGACGACGGCAGCGGCACGATGGCGCTGCGCACCACGACCGAAGCACCAACCGCGGCTGGTCGCTCGGCGTTTTCGTTATCGATGAGGGCAAACGTACGTTTGTCGCCTTTAGGGATCGTCAACGATTCGGGCCGTAAGTCGCTGACCTTTACGCCAGCTTTGTCAACCAGGACACCGCCTAGGGTGATAGCAGCATCGTGGCCGGTTTCGTTGATGGCATCGACGAGCACATAGGTTGCCCGCCCGGTAAACCGGCCGGTTCCGATGGTGTCAGTGCGCAGTTGCGCGTTGGCGTTGACGTCGACTTTCGTTTTGTCGAGCTTTTGGATCGCCGAACCGCGGCTGCACGCCGACAGCCACGCCAACCAAATCGCGAACCCAAGCGCTACGCAAATCTTGCGCGCCTTTGCATAACCGCGATTCATGTGCGGAATCATGCCGCAGGGCGGCGCAACTTGCCACTGCCTTCGTGTTGGCGAATGAGTTCGCGCACTTTGGCAGGAATTGCAATGTTGCTTAGATCAAACGTAGCCAACGCCGTGGCGACCGTGGTGATGCGTTCATCCGTCGTCGCACGCTTGTCAATGATAACCCGAAATTGTCCCTTCACACGACACAAACCACCGTGCCCCACCGAGGACTGGATGGAATCATACGTAACCTTAACCGAGAGCTGCTCAGCGGCCTGTTCGAGCAGTTCCAACATGACTTCGGCCTTCATTGCACCTACAGCTACTCCGTGCGTTGCGAGAACGGCGATTTCAACGGCAAGCCAAGTCGTGGCACCGTCGAGGTAACGACTGGCACGCTGACGCCGGTCG
>JAKQOD010000994.1 GCA_029565465.1 Deltaproteobacteria bacterium | reverse complement strand
CTTTTGCTGGGTCGATGCGCGCATCCATGCAGGTCAGAATGGCAAACGCGCGAGCTGGTGGCAGCGCGAGGTTGGCTTTGTCGCCGAAGGTTTCGGCGTATTGCTGATTGGCAGCGAGGACAGAATCTTTGGTTTTGCTCATCTAAATGCTCCGAAATCGAGGTTGGCCTTCGCATCCGCTATAACGGATAACTTTCCAATGGCAAGCATTTTCTGCATTTTTGCGTCAACCGCGGTCGACGGTTGCTTCTATCATCCAACGCTATGGCCAAGCTTGCTGCTGCGAAATCCTCACTTGATGCAGCGGTTGACGCGCGGTTGCTTGCAGTTGCGCATCCGCTGCACAAAGACCTGCAGAAAATTCGCAAGGTCATGCTTGGCATCGATCCGACGATCAGCGAAGGCTTCAAGTGGAACTCAGCGAGTTATCGCACCAGCGATTTTTTCGCGACATTAAATTTGCGCTGCACCGATCAAGTTCAGTTTGTGTTTCACACCGGAGCCAAAGTCAAAGCCTCGGCAAAATCAGGCGTAGCCATCGCCGATCCGGCCGGCTTGTGTACATGGCTCGCCAAGGATCGCTGTTTGGTTTCGCTTGGGGCGGGTAAACAAATCACCGCCAAGCTGCCAGCGTTTCGAGCGCTGGTGCGAGGATGGATTTTGATGTTGTAGGCTGCGCGTGCCTCGTTCGAAGCGCCACTGGGAGGTGCTCCTGCGCGTCGCCTGTTGCCCGCCTTCTGGAGCTCGTTCCGTGGCCCCTACCTAACGTTCTTCAACGTGCCACGGCAAGCCGCGTGGCCCCACGTCGGCCAAGAACGGATCTGGATCGAGCTGTTCCATGTTCCACACGCCCGCGCCTTGCCACTTGCCAGTGACCATCATGACCGCGCCGGTCACGGCAGGCACGCCAGTGGTGTACGACACGGCTTGCGCACGCACTTCTTTGTAGGTCTCAGCATGGTCGCAGATGTTGTAGATGAAGTAGCGCTTCTTCTTGCCGTCTTTGATGCCTTCGCACAAACAGCCAATCGACGTTTTGCCGGTGTAGTTGGCAGCCAGCGACGCTGGATCAGGCAACAACGCTTTGAGGAATTGAATCGGCACAATTTTTTGGCCGTTGAATTCAACTTCGTCGATGCGCGTGATGCCGATGTTCTGCATCACTTCGAGGTGCTTCAAGTACGATTCACCAAACGTCATCCAGAACCGAATGCGCTTGAGGCCTTTGAGGTTCTTGGCAAGCGATTCGAGTTCTTCGTGATACAGCAAGAAGCTCTTGCGTTCGCCAACGCCTGGGTAGTCGAACATCATCGATTGGCTCAATGGATCAGTTTCAATCCATTCACCATTTTCCCAGTAACGACCGCGCGCGGTGATTTCGCGAATGTTGATTTCAGGATTGAAGTTGGTGGCAAACGCTTTGCCATGCGAACCGCCGTTGCAGTCGACGATATCGACGTAGTGAACTTCGTCGAGCAAGTGTTTTTGCACGTACGCACAAAACACGTTGGTCATGCCTGGATCAAAGCCGGAACCCAACACGGCCATGCGGCCCGCTTTTTGAAAGCGCTCTTGATACGCCCATTGCCATGAGTATTCGAACTTCGCGACATCTGGCGGCTCATAGTTCGCAGTGTCGAGGTAATCAACGCCGGCTTCGAGGCAGGCGTCCATGATCGTGAGATCTTGGTATGGCAGCGCAACGTTGATGACAACCTTTGGGCCATACGCTTTGATCAGTTTGACCAGCGCAGGCACGTTGTCGGCATCGACGGCTGCGGTCTGAATCGTACGGCCGTGCATCGCTTTGATTTCGGCTGCGATTTTTTCGCATTTACTAACCGTGCGAGACGCCAACATGATGTCGGAGAAGACAGTTTTTTCCATGGCGCATTTGTGCGCGACCACAGTGCCGACACCGCCGGCACCGATGATTAGGACTTTGCTCATGCGGCTTTGGTATCAACGACCGCTGCGCTGCACTAGCGCAGCGGCACCAAAACATTGTGAATTTTCAGCTTGGCGGCGAGATCGCAGGCGCAGGCTTCGGCCACAACGCGTAGATTGACGTTCGGAGCATCAACAATTCGGCGCCGGCGATGGCAATCGCGGCATGCACCATCACATGGCCACCAAAGAGCTCGCCAGCCATTGCAATCAGCGCTAGCGGCGTGCGCGCTGCCGCTGCAAAAACCGCCACCATGCCAACGGCTGCAGCGAGTGCGATTGGCACACCGAGCCACGTCGCCATCGCATTGCCCAACGTAGCACCGACGAAAAACAACGGCGTTACTTCGCCGCCGATCATGCCAACGGCGATCGTTACCGCGGTTAAGCCAAGCTTCATGGCAAAAGCGTAGTTCGGCAAGGCAGGGTCAGAAAACGCGCGCACGATGGTCGGCACGCCCAGGCCGGCGTACAGATCGTCGACGAGCAATAGTGCGACGACCACGACCGCGCCGCCGAGCGCCGCAAGTAGCGGCGCAGGCAATACAGCACCGTAACGCCGTATTGTGTCGACCAGCCAGATGTAGCCGTGCGCACATCCCGCCGCAGCCACCGCCAACGCTAGCCACTTGGCGATAAGCAACCCATCGAGCGGCAGGGCAGCACCTGCATCAAAGGGCGTATGCACCGTGCCCAACGCCAAACAGACTCGATCACCCACGAACGCGGCGATCGTCGCTGGTACGATCGCCAATCCCACCATTCGCCACGGCACCCGTCGGCGAATGACTTCGAGCGCAAACAAGCTGCCTGCGATCGGCGTGCCAAACACCGCTCCAAAGCCCCCTGCGATCCCGGCCACCAAGAACAACCGCCGCGGCATGCCGGCCGTTCGAGCGACGCTTGCCAAGGTACTCGCCATGCTCGCGCTCATTTGCACGGCAGTGCCTTCGCGCCCCGCACTGCCACCAAACAAATGGGTAACCAGCGTGCCAGCCAACACCATCGGTGCCATGCGGCGCGGCACCGTCGAGCTGATCGACAATGGTTCAGTTGCTGCAATGTCGTCCAAAATCACCGACATGCCGCGCTGCGCAACGCGGCCAAACCTTCGATAGCTCGACACCAACGCTGCGCCGACGAACGGTAGGCCAACGATCAGCCAAGGCGTGCTAAGGCGTGTGCGTGTCGCTAGTTCGAGCAAATACAAAAAGCCGGCCGCGGCGATTCCAGCCGCGACACCGACGGCAAGTGCCCCAAACGACACCACCACCACGTCATGCATCACCGTTTGTGATGCGTGTGGTGGCGCTGACGAATCTTGCACTGCCGCAGCTTGCCTCGCTGCAAAAATTTGTGCCAGTTCTTGCACGGATTTGCGTTTGTATGCTGCGCAGAAATCAAAAGTCCCTATACTGCCGAGCAAACGTGGCGTGGCAAAAGGTTGCGTAGCATCACTATGGAGCTTCTATGAATAAACTAGCAGCGGTTGTTGTGTTGGTTGGGACGACAGCGTGTATCGACGTTGCCGTCGACGACAATGAAACGGCGAATCCACTACCGGGGCAACCGACGGTGGAATTCAGTCCTAGCGAATCGGTCATTCCGTTTCCAAACAATTTGGTGCGCAGTCCCGCGTCGGGCAAAGTTGCGCTGCCAATGGCCTGCAACGAATCGCCTGGCCAAACAGCCGTGCGCTTGGTGCTCAATCAGCTCAACGGCTTCGGCACGTATCAGCCAGCGCTGCAGTTCACGACCACCGAGGCGCTCGACCCTGCATCGATTGCAGCGTCGGTGTCCTTAGTGCGACGCGCCACTGGGACGGCAGCAGTAGATCCTGCAACCGCAACGCCGGTGCCGGTTTTCGCATTTGCGTCGATGACGGCACGCAGCAGCGCTGACTGCGCCACGACCAAAGCCATCAATTCGGTCGTTTTGGTTCCCTTACAGCCGCTGGTGCAAACAAGCACCTATGACGTGGTGATCAAGCGCGGCATCAAAACCGCAGCGGGCCTTGAGTTTGGGCCATCGTCGACGTGGGCATTGGTTCGCCAGGCAACCAATCCGGTTACGGTAGAAGCCGGCGCCGTGGTGAGTGAACGCACGCCGCTCGACGGCAACGATCCCGATGATGTCAAAACCTTGCTTGGGCTAGATCTGCTGTGGAAAGCCCACGCCCAAGCCTTGGCGTTTACGACAACCGCGCTGAAAGTCAACCGCGATGACATTGTGCTGGCGTGGGAATTCACTACGCAAACCACCACGGCGGCGCTCGACCCACGCGACAGCAACACCATCGCTGGCAAGTTGCCCGAAACGCCGCTCGTTGGCATCCAGTCGATCACCGGCGGCAATACCGCTGCTTTCATGAACGGTGCGCTTGGCGCAAGCAACTGCCAGCTGTTGGGCTGCGCTGCGGTCGGCGATGTCTTAGGCGCTGGCCTTATCGCTCCAAACTATCAACAAGCAACGCCCAACCCGCTCAGTGGCGGCGCCACGATCCCTGGACCTTGGTCGGATCCGGTAGCCCCAACCAAAGTCGGCGATAACACCATCACGGCGTTGATCTTCGTGCCAGCAACGGCGGCGCCGCCAGCCGGTTACCCAACCATCATCTTCGGTCACGGCTTGGGACAAGACCGCACCAACCTGTTTGCCGTTGCGTCGCAACTTGCAGGGGTTGGGTTTGCCAGCATCGCGATTGATTTTGTTGCCCACGGATCGCGTGCAGTGCTTGCCAGCAACAGCGCCGCGCTGGGTTGCAGCGGCACGCCAACGCCCAAAGCGCAGCCGCAATGCTTCGCTCCGTTCTTGTCAGCCGATCTCGCTGGCACCCGCGACAACATCCGTCAAACCGTGCTCGATTTGCTGCGCTTAGGCAAAGCACTCAAAGCCTGTGGCACCACCAACTGTGGCACCCTCAAAGTCAACGGCGCGCGCATCGGCTACGCCGGCCTATCATTGGGCGGCATTATCGGTTCGATGGCCAGCTCGATGAGCACTGACATCAAAGCAGCGGCCTTGAGCGTGCCTGGCGGCGGCTGGATCGACATCTTGGAAAACACCGCCACCTTGGATATTCGATGCTCACTCGTCAACAGTTTGATTGATGCAGGTGTGCTGATGGGCGACAAATGGAATCCGCAAGCTGGTACCGGCTTGTGCACCACCGATGCTTGGAAGGCCCAAGCTGGCTACCGCACCTTTGCGAGCGCTGCGCGTTGGATTCTCGATAGCGCTGACCCTGCCAACTATGCAGCGACGCTTGCGACCCACAAATTCCTCATCCAAAAAGTCGTCGACGACAAAGTGGTGCCAAATGTGGCAACCGATGCGTTGGCCAAACTGTCGGGGCTCACGTCTCAAGATGCTTCAGTCGCCACCGGCGCGCAAATACCACCGCCACCTTCGACCGCCATCACGGCAGCCCCAACGATGTCGCATTGGGTAACGTACAAGAATTTGCCACCCGATGCAGGCTCCGGGTTTCCAGGCAACACCTATCAGCATGCGTCGCTGCTAGCACCAGCCAATACCAATAACGATGGCATCTTGGGCATGCTGCAAGTGCAAGTCGACGCCATTACCTTCTTATTCCTTAATCTCTAGTCTCGACGGAGTCGATGATGCGCAATCAATTACTTTCAGCCACGCTCCTGGGTCTCGCAGCGAGCGCGGCACAGGTTTCACTAGCTCACGCCAACGGTTTCGTGTTGTTTGACCACGGCGCCGCCGCAACGGGTCGCGGCAACGCAGTCACCGCCACCATCGAAGATGGGTCGGCGATTGTTCACAATCCAGCCGGCGTTGCGATCGGCAGCGGCACCAACATTCTCGTCGGCGGCTCGCTGATCTTGCCCAATGGCGCGTTTACGCCAGAAGGCAGCAACGATGCTATCAAGAGCACGGCGCCGCGCGCGTTTACCCCGCAATTTTACGTCACGTCGAAGGTGCACGATGCCATCGCGGTCGGCGTCGGCGTGCATGCTCCGTTTGGTTCAAAAATTTCATGGTCGGCCGACGTGCCATTTGCCGACGAGGTGCGGTCGCAAGCGCTGCGTGCAGTTTTCATCACGCCGATTGTTGCCGTGGACTTGAACCGATGGGTGCCGGGCCTGCGCATTGGCGGCGGTCCAGACTTCGTGCCGTCTGATGTTGAGCTCACCCAAGACATCTATTTTGGCCAAGCAACCGGGTCCGCGCGCCTCGGCGGTACCGCGTTTGGGGTTGGCGGCCGCGTCGGCGTGATGTATGCGCCTCCTGCGGTGCCGAAGCTGTCGTTCGGCGCGATGTATCGCTCCGACGTCAAGCTCGACTTCACGGGCAATGGCGACTTCGATGCCGACCAACCGTACCGCGGCCAGTTGCCACCTGATGGCAAGATTTCAACGTCGATCACACTGCCACAGCAAATTAGCGGTGGTGTCGCTGTGCGCCCGGTGTGTGGGCTCGAAGTTGAAGCCAACGCCGTGTGGACGGATTGGAAGAAAGTCGACAAGATTGACATCGTCTTGCCTGATGGCAGCGTGTCAACATCGGCCCGCGATTACATCAGCAAGGTTACGTGGCGCGCAGGCGCGGCGTACACCATTCCGACCCAGCAAAACGTCACCGTCCGGGCCGGCTATATGTTCGATCCAACCCCCGTGCCCGATACCCGCCTCACGGGTGCGTTGCCGGACATGAATCGCCATGACATTACGGCCGGCGCTAGCTTCCGCCACGGCCGTTATCACCTCGATCTTGGCGCTTTGCTTGTGCTACCAGGCAGCCGCAAAACCTCGAGCACGCCGGGCGAACCGACATACAAAGGCACCTACGACTTGTCGGCGTTAGTGCTGTCGGCGACCTTCGGCGTGCACCTCGGTAAGTAACCAAGCGCAGGCCGCTAAACCGTTTGTCGTAAAACGTACGGCAAGCGGTCGCGGTCGGTTGACTATTTCGAAGCAACGGCGAAAAGTGCAGCGATGAAAATCAAAGCCGCTGTTGCGTGGAAAGCCAACGAACCGCTCTCGATCGAAGAAATTGATTTGCAACCGCCGCAAGCCGGCGAAGTGCTGGTGCGGATCGTCGCCACCGGCGTTTGCCACACCGATGCGTTTACGCTTTCGGGCGCCGACCCTGAAGGCTTGTTCCCAGTAATCCTTGGCCATGAAGGCGGCGGCATCGTCGAAGCCATTGGCGAAGGCGTGACATCGCTGGCGGTTGGCGATCATGTGATTCCGCTGTACACGCCGGAATGCCGCGAATGCAAATTCTGCAAATCGGGCAAGACCAACCTTTGCGTCAAGATTCGCGCCACCCAAGGCAAAGGCTTGATGCCCGACGGCACCACGCGTTTTTCCAAAAACGGCCAACCGATTTTCCACTACATGGGCTGCTCGACGTTTGCGGAAAAAACCGTCGTGCCTGAAATTGCGCTCGCCAAAGTGAACCCGAAAGCACCACTCGACAAGGTTTGTTTGTTGGGCTGCGGCGTCACCACCGGCATCGGCGCCGTGCACAATACGGCCAAAGTGCAAGAAGGCGACACCGTTGCCGTGTTCGGCCTCGGTGGCATCGGCCTGTCAGTGATTCAAGCGGCCAAGGCCGCTAAAGCTTCGCGCATCATTGCCATCGACATCAACGACGGCAAAAAAGAAATCGCCATGAAGCTCGGCGCCACCGAGTTTGTGAACCCGAAAGATCACGACAAGCCAATCCAACAAGTCATCGTTGGCATGACCGAATGGGGCGTCGATCACTCGTTCGAATGTGTTGGCCACGTTGGCCTCATGCGTGCAGCGCTCGAATGCGCGCATCGCGGCTGGGGCCAATCGATCATCATCGGCGTTGCTGGCGCAGGCCAAGAAATTTCGACGCGGCCATTTCAACTGGTCACCGGCCGGGTGTGGAAAGGCTCGGCATTCGGCGGCGTGCGCGGCCGCACGGAACTGCCCGGCTACGTCGAGCAATACCTGAACGGCACCATCAACATCGACGACATGGTCACGTTCCAAATGCCGCTTGCCGAAATCAACCAAGCGTTTGATTACATGCACGAAGGCAAAAGCATTCGCAGCGTTATCGTGATGTAAGGTCGCGCCATGCCTACCCTGCTCAAAACCCATCGCACATTTGACGGCCTTACTCAGTTTTGGCAGCACGCTTCGTCGGCAACTCAAACGCCGATGAAGTTTTCGACGTTTATCCCTGCTGGCGCGGCACCCAAAGGCTGTCTGATTTGGCTATCGGGCCTGACCTGCACCGACGAGAACTTCATCAGCAAAGCCGGCGCACAGCAATACCTCGCCACGCACGGCTGGATGGTCATCTGCCCCGATACGTCGCCGCGTGGTTTGCAATTGCCCAACGAGCATGACGCGTATGACTTCGGGTCGGGCGCGGGGTTTTATCTCGACGCTAAGACGCCTGGCTACGCCGATCACTATCGAATGGAAACCTATGTCGTCGACGAGCTGCACCAGCTGATTCAAACCAAGTTCGGCGTGGCAGGCGATCGTATTGCGATCACGGGCCATTCAATGGGCGGGCATGGCGCGCTAACGCTAGGCTTGCGGCATCCAACCAAGTTTTCTTCGGTGTCAGCGTTTTCGCCAATCTGCAATCCAACGTTGGCCCCGTGGGGCATTAAAGCGTTTACGGGTTACTTTGGCGATAGCCCCGAAGCTCGCGCGATGTGGGCTGCCCATGATGCCACCGCGCTCGTGCAAGCCGGCAAGCGCCACCCCAAGGCGTTCTTGATCGACCAAGGCACAGCCGACGACTTTTACCCAGCACAGCTGCTGACCCAAAACTTGGCGGACGCTTGCAAAGCCGCCGATCAGCCAGCCACCATCCAGCTATGCGATGGCTACGACCACAGTTACTACTTCATTGCGACCTTCATCGAGTCACACATCCGGTTCCATGTGGCCGCGGCTACTTGAGTAGCCAGAGGTCAAGAGTCACAATTTATTGCTGCGCATGCAGCATTGTGCATACCGTAAGGTGCTGTAATTAAACAGGTTTAAACGTGCGCAACTTGGATCGCATCTTGCTTAGTAACGCAGCATGATGCGGAAGTTCACGTTTGCCACGGGTTTGTCGTTTGGAAGCCTCGCACTTAGCGCCGTCGCGCTGCTCGGCTGTGCCAGCCCGGACGACGAAGACCCAGACGACACCGCCGCCGTGGAAGAAGCCCTACCAGCGAACACGACGCCTGGCAAAGAAGACGGCATTGGCCGTCGCGGCTTGCCGGTCAACGGCGACTACAGTGATACCGAAGCGTGGGCAGTGAAGAACCGGTGGGAAGACCGCACTACGGTTGCAGCAAAAAAAGCTGGCATGGCGTGGCCTGCGAACTCTGGGTTGTCGTGGGACGAAAAATTCGCCAAGTGGATGGGCTCGCTAGAGTTCGTGCCATCAGAAACCTCGGGCTACTATCAAACCATTCGCATCACGACGCCGTGGGGCAAAGTGTTGCCTTCGCCAAAAGTCGACTGTGCTGATGGCGCGTTGCTGCTCCGCGCTACGTTTGCGGCTTGGTACAATCTGCCGTTCATGATCACGGCCGGTGGCAACCCCACGGTGTACTTCGGTCACTTCGGCGCTCGCACCGTGAACGGGCCATGGGCATCGGCGGTGAAAATTGCGCGCATCTACAAAGACTTCAGCGCAACGCCGCCGGCAAATTTGGCCAACTGGCCGCGAGACTCGCGGCTGCGCAACATGCACTTGCATGGCCAAACCAGCAGTGGCAGCTACCAAGACGAATTGCCGTTCTACCTCAAACCTGGCGAAGGCACGGGGGCATATCTCGACGAGCTGCACCTCAACAAACGCGCCGCTCGCCTCATGATGTATCTGATGGCGTACACGGGCTCGGCCAACTTGGCTGACTCAGCCAATACCTTCAATTTGCAAGCTTCGGCGCTGCGCACCGGCGATACGTTGGTGTACCGCCGCGCGCCCAACGGTAGTGGCCACACTATGCTGATGTTGCGCGTCAAAGACGTAGGAGCTGGTCGCCGCGAAGCGCAGAACGTTTTCGGCAACGAACCACCGGCCCAGCTTTATGTCGAAAGCCCGTCGGCAACCAAACGCAACTTAACCAGCAATCAAGGCGGCGGCGAAGGCCTCAGCCAGGACAACCTCACGCCTTACGTTAAACTTGGTGGTGGCCTCAAGCGTTGGCGCGTCGCCAAGGCGATCAACGGCTACTGGACGAACACCTGGATGGATGGCGACGAAGCCAATTGGATCGACTCCACCGACTTTACCCGCCTCGCGAAGCGGCCAGCGCAATTTGAAACCATGCTCGGTACGCCTTCACCGACGGTGTTGCGGGATGAACTGGTGGCGCAAATCGAACTCAAACGCGAACACTTGCGCAACAATCCATCGTCGTGCTCGGCACGTGCGGGTCGCGAACAGCTGTTTGATCAACTCATCTCATTGAGCGCAACGAGCTTCGGCCAGTCAGCGGAACAAGTGGAACGCAAATATCGCAACGTCGAAGATTATATCTACGCGCCACTCGACTATCCCAAGTCGCGCACCTGTTGCTGGAACTCGTCGAGCCGCGCCATGCACGAAACCATCATGAAACAACTTGCGGCAGCGCAAGCTAACGGCTGCCAACCGCCAGACGTGTTCAAACAAACCGCAGGCACCTTTGGCGCTTATCAAGCGTATGCCACCACGAACATGTTGCCATGGGGCACCTGGCGCGCCGACGAAGAATGCGCGTCGGATTCGCCCGATGACGTTGAAGATACCTCGCTTGCGCCGCTGCTGCCGTACTGCCAACTTGCAACCCCGTAGATCGGCCAGGGCTGCAGCTTTTCGGTGCCGCAACCAAGCCGCACTACAGGCACCGTAGTAAAGTTCGCGCCATGACCAATTTTAAGCTCTACTACACGCCCACCAGCTGCGGTGCGGCCAGCTTTATTACCGCCACCATCGGTGGCCTGACGTTTGAATCCGAAACGGTCGACCTCGGTAGCCACAAAACCAAGGCGGGCGCCGATTTCTATGCGATCAACCCCAAAGGCAACGTGCCAACCATCGCGTTTGGTGACGGCTCGATCCTCAACGAAAACGTTGCTACGCTGACGTTTTTGGCCGACCACGGCAACGCCGGTTTGGCACCAAAAGAAGGCACGCCGGAACGCTACCGCTATCTCAATGACGTGGCATTCGTGGCCACCGAATTGCACCCTGCATTTGGGGCGCTGTTTAACCCAAGCCTGACGCCGGAAGCGCGCGCTGCGGCCGTTGCCAACACCGAACGCCGCATCAACAAGCTGACGGCATTGCTTGCCGGCAAAAGCTTCCTCAACGGCAAAACGCTCAGCGCTGCCGACATCTACGCGTACATCGTGTTGTCATGGGCTGGGTTCGTTGGCGTCACGCTGACACCAGCAGCCCAAAGCTACTTCGATGGGCTCAAGGGCAACGACGGTATCCAAAAAGGTCTTGCTGCCATCGCTGCCGTGCAATAGCCGGTTGCGGCCAACACTAGGCGGTTGGGAATGGTGGCGGCAAGCGCAAATTCAACGCCTCAACTTCGCGCGGTGGAGCCTGGCCAGCAAGATACTCAAACCGCTGCGCAATCGCCGCTGCCGAGATGCTGAATGCAACGCTGGCCCGACAGCTTGGGCCCAATAACGCAGCAAGCACAAAATAACGCTGCAGCAACGGCGCACTTGTCGTCACACGTGCATGCAATTCGGCGCGCTGAGCATCTGAGAGCGGCGTGGTTGGCTGCTGATCGATTTGATTCAGCGCTTTGAATTCGACCCCGTTATTGGCCGACCTGAATCGACTGTAGATTTGGATTCGAATCGGCGCGGCAACTTGCTCGTGATTGTCGCCAGCACCCAGCTCGACCCCCAATGCCAAGGCCGCCGCGAGATTGAGGGCATCGGCGCCACTGACCCGTGGCGTATTGAGACGCGGTTTGGTGCCAAGCACCATCAGCAACTCGGTCTGTGCGCCGCGCGGAAACACGCCGTATTCAGAAACGCCAAACAGCAGGCGCGGCACCAATACCTCGGCGTCTTCGGCCGCCAACGGTAGATGGATCGTAGCCCCAAGCGTGGGCTGCCAATCGGCCAAACGAATCAACGCGGCGCATAGCGTTTCGGCTTCACCGACGGCAAGCTCGTGCCGCTGCGCACGCGCAAGCAAGATCCGCGCAGCCAACGCGCAGTGGTACTCGTGCGGCATTGCATTGACAGCTTGCTGCACCGCAGCCGGCTCGGCCACTGTGTCGCCATTGAGCGGCCCCACGGCGGCCACCGAATCGACCGTCGACGGTGCAATGAAGCCGATACCACAATACATGCAGCGCCCTTGCTCGCGTGGCACCGTCGGTGCTTTGCGCGCGCAGCCCGGACAGCTGACCAACACCGGTTTGCGCGAAAACGGCGCAGCCAGCGTTTCGACAAAGGCCAACACGTCCGGCGGTAATTGCATGCGGCCAGGACAATACGGACAGTTGAGCGCGTCGCGTTCCAGCAAACGTTCGAGCGCTTCGCGTGACACCTGATTTTTGCGACCGCAACCATCGCTGCAGGTCAAGGTGAACGGCCCATCGCCCAAGCCGTGACGCGCACTGCCAGGCATTGTGACAAGGGGGGAGGCATTGCCACAATAAATGCAGCGTGTTGCGGTTGGGCCGATAGGCCGTTCACACTTGCTACACGCACGCGCCATGCAACCAACGTAGCACAGGCGCAGACGTGCGGCGCCAACAACTACGTCCAGGGGCGTGCGCGTACCGTCACACGTGGCGTGGCGTCGGCCGACAAGATCGTTAGGCCAAGCAGACGCCAAATGGCACGACGATCAAGCGTATCGAGAACAGACCGACGAGTTGTACGCATAACAGCTCCTTTTCGTTTCGCGCTTCAGCAAGTCATTCCAAGATTTACACGCCAGAGCCTGAGCCAGCGTCAGGTGGCGGCGCATGGGGCCC
>JAKQOD010000746.1 GCA_029565465.1 Deltaproteobacteria bacterium | reverse complement strand
TTGGGGCAACCGTCGTGCGCAGTGCCGTTGTTCGCGGACGCAGCGTGCAACCGTTGCCACAGCAACCGCAAGCCGTGCCATCGCCAGCAGCCCCAGCGGTGGCGCCAGCACGGCCTGCACCGCAAAAAACGTTGATGGTGCAAACCCAGCCCACCGCAGCCCACGGTCACGGACAACCACCAGCGCAACCAGGGTATGCGGCGGCACCTCGGACCAGCGGTGCAGCGATGGCAGCTGCACCAGCGCGCCCACCGGTTGTTGCCGGGCCGCCACCAGCCACACTCTATGTGCTATCGGGGCCGCGCAACGGCCAACGGCTGCCGCTCCACAACGGCTTTGTCATCGGCCGCGCGCCAGCCTGCCAGCTCGTGCTCGACGATCCTGACGCCGAGGCCCAGCATGCTGAAATTCAACTCGACGGCTATGGCAACGCTGCTATCATCGATCGGAACACGCGCAGCGGCACCTTTGTTGGCGGCGCGAGGATTCGCACAGCCGCCTTGACTCACGGTAGCAGCATTCGGATTGGCAGCACAGATTTGCGGTATCTGGCAGAATAAGGAAACGCAACATGGGCACCATCTTCATCGCCAATAAACCGTTCGACATTGAAGCCAATGTTGTCAATTGGCATGAAAACGGTTGGGATGCGACATCGCAGTATTGCCAGCCAACCGCCGTCGAAGCGAACCCTCCATGTATCAAAAGTGCATCGGGCTTCGATATTCCCTACGGGCTCAAGGCCGCCAACTATACCCCGCGGTTTTCGTTGCGGCCAGCGCTGCGCAGCTTCGGGATGAATCCGCCACTCGACGCGGTGAAGTCGGTAATCAAACAATTTGTGCTCCATCATGACGGCTGTACGTCAGCCGAAATGTGTTGGAACGTTTTGCAAAATGAACGTGGATTATCCTGCCACTTCATCATCGACAACGACGGTACGATTTTTCAAACCATCGACCTAGCGCTGTGTGCCTGGCACGCTGCCGAGTTTAATCCCAATTCCATTGGCGTTGAGTTTTGCAATCGCGGCGACGCCAACCAGTTTCGCGATGTCTACGCGTCGGGCCGGTTCGGGCCGGTGCGCGACACCAAGCCATGCAAGATCAACAACCACACGATCTTGGCGTACGACTACACCCGCGAGCAAAAAGAAAGTTTCCGCTTGCTCGCCAAAGCGTTGACGCGCCTGCTGCCCAACCTGCCCATCGAATATCCGCAATCAAGCCCAGGCCAACAAGCGTGGGGCACGTTGGACAACGTGTTTGGCTTCAATGGTTACTTGGGCCACTATCACATCACCGCGCAAAAATGGGATCCGGGGCCGTGGGACTTCAAGGAGTTCTGCCGGCAGCTGCGCGGTGCCAACTGTTTTCCGATGTGGACTCGCCCGGATCCGAAGCGCCGCGCCGACGAAAAACCGGAAATACCAAAACGGCAAGACGAACTAATGGAAGGCGCAAAACAATTGTACCTTGCCAACGAAGCACGCGCCGAAGGTGGTTTTTTTCCAGTTGGGCCGTGGGGCGAGCAACGGCTTTGGCATGGTGGCGTCCATCTTGCCGGTAGTGAAGGCGCCCCGGTGTTCGCACCATTTCCAGGTCGTGTGGTAGCGGCACGTTTTGGGCCGCCGACGTCGATTGGCTCAGCCAACTTTGTTTTGTTGCGCCATGACATGACGCTCGGCAAGTCGCCAGCGCAGTTCTATACCCTGATGATGCATCTGCAAGACAGCAGTACCGCGGCCGCCGCTGACCAACCGCCTTGGATGGCCAATGTCGATTGGAAAAAGGTCGGTGTCAAAGGCGCCGTGGTCCTGCTCGACGAACCAATCGAAGCCAGCCAGGTCATTGGGCGCATTGGTAAAGCCGGCCCATCTGATCTGTCCAAGGCTCAAGTGCACATGGAGATTTTCGCCAAAACGCCAATCTTCACGGATCTAAGCAATTCGCCGTGGTCGCTCATCGACGGCACTGCCGGTGGCCGTTTTTGTGATGTAGATACGGTGCAGGCACTCATCGACAGCAACAAAGATGGCACGTTCGATCGCCAAGAATTAGCGACCTACTTTAGCAGTGGCGATCAGAGCTTCTATTTCAAAGTGACGCTGCACGTATCGGAATGGACCGAAAACCCAAGCTGGACCGATGCGTTACGCCTGCCAAAGGAGTTCCGCAGCTTCAGCAACGATCAAATCGCCCAACTGGTGGCAGAGCAGATTACGCCTGGCCTGTGGTGGAATGACGCCGTTGCCAAACATGCCAAGCTGCCACCCGATGGCACCGTCTATCACTATCACCCCATCACGTTTATTCGCTGGTTCAATGAAAAGTTGATTGAAGCCAGCGCCACCGACACTCACATCGTCAATCGCGATGATGCCAAGGAGGTGCCGGCCGACGTCACCGACGATCGAGTCGGCGGCAACATGGCGTCCGAAAAAGAAATCGTTGGCGATCCATGCGATACGTCACTTGGCCTCGAAGACATGGTGCTTGGCTTTGATGCACCAGGATGTGCCCCATGAAGTTGCGCAAACGTTCAGCCACCCCATCAACCCCGACCGGTGAGCCGTCCGAGGCCCCGACGTGGCGGCGACCAACGCGGCGTTGGTTTCTAGGTGCCGTCGCTTCGGCGGCAGCCGCAGCGGTCGTCGTGAAGCCAACGCCGGACCAGCCGGTGCCAACCCGCTGGATCGGCCATTGCTGATCCAGCGCCGCAGGCCGTGATTTTACGGCAGCTTAGTGTATCGTCCAAGCCATGCGTTGGGCTCAAAAAGTCGTTGTTCCAAGTTCTCTAAGTGCAGTTCTGATCGCAGCCGCTGTAAGTGTTGCTGCGGCGCAACCATCGGCCAAGGACGCACCTGCGCCGAGCCCTGCCCCTGCCCCTGCAACACCAGGCGCACCGGCGCCAGCGGCTGGTCAAGAAGTGCAAATGGCTGAAGACCCACCGCCGAACGACATGGAAGGCACCGATGAATCGCCGGAAAATGCGGTTTCGACTGAGCCTCGGGTGGTGGTCGCGAAAGTGGTTGAGCACACGGGTTATCCGATCGAAACGGTAGCACGCCCGATCACGCTACCGCGCAACATGTCCGAAGTTGCGCTGGAGCTGCGCTCGACGTTATCGCCGTTTGTTTCGAACGCCACGCTGCGCGCGCGTTATGGGATCACGCGGCAATGGCAAATTGGCTTGCACTACAACGGTGGCGGATTCTTCAAAGATCCAGTCTCTGGCAAGTCCGGCTACAACGTTGGCAAAGCGGCGGGGCTCGACGTCACGTATCAAGTGCAAGACTATGTCGGCGTTTCGTTTGGTGTCCCGATCTACCTCGACCCAGTCGCGACAGCCATCACCATTGGCGCACCATTGCGATTCCGCTTTGGCTCGAAGTACGCGGTTGGCGGCCTTGGCGACTTGCTCGATATCCGAGTAACCAAGTTTGTGCCTAGCTTTTACTCGGAAGCCGAAAACGAAGTTGGCGCGAACAACATTCGGACCAACACCACAACCTCAAAAGGCAACCTCCGCTTTGCGGGCTGGGGGATGTACCAACATAAGCCCAACCTGGCGTTTTACGGTCGGTTAGGCGTAACTGCCGTCGATTACTCGAGCTTAAACTTGCTGTATGTGATGCGCGCGGGCCTTTCGTACTCGCCAAAACGCTTCTTGGACCTGGGCACGTCGATTGGCTTCGACGACTTAGCGTTGCCTGGCCGCACCTTCGGCATCGAAGCGTCGCTTGCATTCCGCATCTAGCCAGCAGCCAAAAACTGGCATTGCGATGGCAAATTCGCGACCATCGCAGCATGTGTAAATTGGGCCGTGGCCTGTTTGTTGTGTTCGCGTTGGCGTTCGCCGCACCGTCGTTGGCGGTGGCCCGCACCGAGCGGACCCTGGGCTACGCGGCGAGCACAGCCTTTGGTACGGCGGTCCGCTTTCTGCGCGTTAACGAGGGCGTCGTCATCGTCGAAAAAGATGCCGACGCTGGCTACATTCTGTTCGACCTGGTCGACGGCAAACGGCATTTTCGCGGCTCGGTCGAAGTTTTGCCCGTAGTCAAAGACGGCAAAGACAGCAATACCAGCGTGCGCTTCGTCATCCAGATCGCCGACCAACCAAGTTACATTGAGATGGCGATGATGGAACGTTTGGAGCGCAAGTTGCGCGATGAGCTGGGAGCGCCGATCTCAAGCGCGCCACCTAGCCGGGTGCCGGCGCCAAGCAAAACGCCGTAACCCACATCCGAGGTTTGCGGCGCTGCGCGAGGCAGCGTACGATACGGCCATGCACGCTGCTTCGGATGTTTTGCTTTGGCTCGATATGGAAATGACCGGGCTTGAACCGGAAAAGGAACGCATCATCGAAGTAGCGACGATCCTCACTGATGGTCAGCTCAACGAGATTGCGGCAGGCCCTGAGCTCGTCATTCACCAAGACGATGCCGTGCTTGCAGCGATGGACTCGTGGAACAAAAAACACCATGGCGGCTCGGGCCTGGTCGACCGCGTTAAAGCCTCCGACGTTACCGATGCTGCCGCGGAAGCTGCAACGTTGGCATTTCTCAACGCACACATCGCTGGCAATGATCGGCCGGTGTTAGCTGGCAATTCCATTCACCAAGATCGCCGGTTCATTCGGCGCTATATGCCGAAGCTTGATGCGCGCCTGCACTATCGCATGGTTGATGTTTCCACGATCAAAGAATTGTCACGGCGCTGGTATCCCGACGCGATTGCCAAGCAACCAAGCAAACGCGAAAGCCATCGCGCGCTTGATGATGTGCGCGAGTCGATCGAAGAGCTGCGCTACTACCGCCGCAGCGTTTTCATTAGTGCGCCAAGCAAGGAGCCCGCATGAAAGACACGTTGGTCATGATTATGGCCGGTGGCAAAGGCTCACGCTTAGGGCCGCTGACCGTTCACCGTTCCAAGCCTGCGGTCCCATTCGCTGGCCAATTTCGCATCATCGACTTCGTCTTATCCAACGTTGTCAATTCGGGTTATCGACGCATCTATGTGCTCACGCAGTACATGTCATCAAGCTTGATTAAGCACCTTTCGCGCAACTGGCGCATGTCAGGCTTCGGCGAATACATTGAGGTCGTGCCCGCACAGATGCGG
>JAKQOD010000734.1 GCA_029565465.1 Deltaproteobacteria bacterium | reverse complement strand
CGTCGCGCATGCGGTCGAGCGCGGCGGTTGGATCGCCCAACGTTTCGACGCGATAACCTTCGGCTTGAAGAAAATCCTGCAGGTACTCGCGAATGTCGAGATCGTCATCGACAACCAACACGGACAAGTTGCTAGCTTGGCGTGGCTCATCTTTGATGCTTAACGCAGGAGACACGGCGCCCAGCGTAACACGAACTGGGTAGTCTTAACGCCGCCGCATCACGGGCAAAGCGATCGTGATGCCAGCTTCCACCGTTACGCTCGCTTGCAGCCCGCCGGTCCAGCCAACGGTGACGAACGGTACCACCCCAGTATGCGCCCACATGCCGACGCTGAAGCCAGGGGCAGGGCGCGCGAACGGGTCGAGCTCAAGCGTTGCATCGGCTGTTACCCCAAGCATCGTATCGGCTAGCTGACGTGTGCCGATCACAGCGCCAAGCGCGAGACGGGTGCGGTCTGTGGCAGTTGGAATCGTTGCTGCGAAACGCACGCCATATGCTGCAAGGGGGTAATGCTCGCGCACTCGCAATAACGCAAGTTCCGCGCCGACGTTCGAATCCCATTGTTGTCGATACAACGCGCCGACCCGTGGGCCCAGCCACAGATACCAACCATCGAGATCGTCGGTGCTTGCGAGGCGGGGCGAGGCCACAGGCGCTGGTTGGACCGCTGCATCGGTTGGCTGGGCAGCTACCACATTAGCGGCCAACAGCAAGGTGCAAGCCGCAATTCGTATGCCCCAGATGGCGAACGATCTTCCTGGCCTTCCGTCGGACCCATGGTACCTGTTACAGTCGGGCTTCGACCATCGGCTTTTGACCTCGGTTTTTATTGTGGCTACGGCGAGCAGACATCCTCCTCAAACAAACCCAGCGGATGCCAATGCGGCGCTTGCTGCGGTTCCGACGTCGATATTACCACCAGCGCTGGTTGCCGCCTATCTGCAGGTCCGCCAACAGCCGATTTTTGATGGCATCAGCAACGAAGAGCTGGCCACCATCATGGTGCAAAACGGCATCACTCACCAGGAAATCGAACGCGATCACATGGTCGTCGATCCGGTTGGCCTCGCAACTGCCACATCGCGTGGCCAAGCAGCGCCAATCGTCATGGTGTTGTCGGGCCAAATTGTTGCAGGGGTGTTCGCAGAAAACGACTTAGTCGAGCGCCGCAATCGGCAAGAATATCTGACCCATGCCACGCGCGAGCAACTCGAAGAAGAAAGCCTCATTAAGCCACCGCCACTAGCCCGGGTTGCACAAAAGAATATTGCTCTATTCACCAGCGCCGACTTGTTCAATGCTGGGGCGCTATCGGCTGCGCGCGGCATGCCAGTCGCCTTCTATTCCAACGCGCCGAGCAATATTTTGCTGATCAATCAGCGCGCCATCGCCGACATGGCTGCGCGCCATCCGCAGTTTGAAGCGCGGCTAACCCGTGCGTTGGCCACAACCAAAGAACGCATGGCCTGGCTCTTTGGCGTCAAACAAGAGTTGTTGGACTTCTTTGTCCGGCAAGGTATTTCCGTCGCTGGCGAGATGGTGCGCGTGCGGCAGCTCGATCTTTGTATCGACTGCA
>JAKQOD010000729.1 GCA_029565465.1 Deltaproteobacteria bacterium | reverse complement strand
CTAACCGCTCGCTCGTCCAGGTTACCACCGAGGCCGCCACACCTGCTGCTGCGACATCGGCGGCAGCGCGCAGCAAGTCACTCGCCGAAACCCGGTTACACAACCTGCCGCCTTCGGCAATCTCGCCTAGCAGTTGGGTGGTTAGTTCAAGGCCTGCCGCCAACGCATCGTGATCGGGCTTGAGCAAGGAAATCTCTGAAAGATCCCGTTCCAGCATGCTTACGATAGCCGGCTGACGGATCGCCAACCAGGCCATTTCAGCCACATCTGCTGACCTTTGTTCAATTTGCCTCATAGCTTAAGCCTACGTAACTCGAAGCGTTTTCGCGAGTATTTGGCGTCATAAGAAATCGCACACATGTGCGGGTAGTCGATCGGGTATTTGAGTAAAAATTTCGTAGGCTTAACTACTATAGAAGTGTAAAAGTTATGGGTAAGAATACCGGTTATGACACACGCTGCGTACCTCATAGATGGTTGTCGGTCGCCCTTTGGTCGCTACGGCGGCGGGCTCGCTTCTGTCCGTGCCGATGATCTTGCCGCAGCGGTTATTGCAGCCTTGTTACAACGCAACCAAATCCCAGCGGATCGCATTGTCGATGTTGTGATGGGTTGTGCCAACCAAGCTGGCGAAGACAATCGCAACGTTGCACGTATGGCAACCCTGCTCGCAGGTTTGCCAGTGACGGTGCCTGGCGTAACGGTAAATCGGCTGTGTGGCTCAGGCATGCAAGCCATTGCCGATGCAGCGCGGATGATCGCCTCCGGTGAAGCCGATTTGGTGATCGCCGGTGGCGTCGAGCAAATGTCGCGTGCTCCGATGGTGATGGGCAAACCCGATGCTGCCTATCCACGTGGCAATCACACGCTGTATGACACCACATTGGGCTGGCGCTTCGTAAATCCCAAAATGGACGCGATGCATGAAACGCTGCCAATGGGCGAAACCGCCGAACGGGTTGCGGTGCGCTGCAACGTTTCGCGCGAGGCCCAAGACAAGTTTGCGCTGGAATCGCAACGGCGCGCTGGCGTTGCCATCGCATCGGGGCGCCTGCAACGCGAATTGATTGCAATTACCACCGGCACGGATCGCAAAACCGGCGCGGCCATCAAGGTCGAGCTCGACGAGCATCCGCGGCCAGACACCACGCTTGAGCAACTACAAAAGCTTAAGCCAGCATTCGCCAAAGGGCCCGGTGGCAGCGTTACCGCAGGCAACGCCTCGGGGCTCAACGACGGCTCGGCCGCCGTGCTGCTCGCAAGTGAAGCAGCCATCAAAGAATTCGGCCTGACCCCAAAGGCACGCTACGTAACGTCAGCCGTCGCCGGCGTCGAGCCAAGCTATATGGGGCTGGGGCCGATTCCAGCGTCGAGAAAAGTGTTGGCGCGGGCCGGCCGCAGCGCAGATCAAATTGCTATTGCTGAAATCAACGAGGCCTTCGCTGCACAAGCCATTCCGTGTGTTGAGCAAATTGGCCTCGATCCTGTGCGCGTGAACATCAACGGTGGCGCGATTGCGTGGGGCCACCCGCTGGGCGCGTCGGGCGCTCGCTTAGTTTTAACCATGATGCACGAACTTGCAGGCAAAGGCGGTCAGTTCGGCTTGGCGTCGATGTGCATTGGCGTCGGCCAAGGCATCGCCATGATGATCGAAGGAGCCTAAGTCTCACCATGACCGATGTCGACCAGCTCATTGCGACCGCCCAGAAGTTAGTGGGGCGTGTTCTCGACGACAAGTTTAAGCTGGTCGCGTGCATTGGTATTGGTGGTAGTGGTGCGGTCTTTCGAGCCGAGCAGATCGCGTTGCATCGCACGGTCGCAGTCAAGATTCTCAACGCTGACTTGGCCACCGACGATCGTTTGGTCAAACGGTTCCGCGATGAAGCGACCTCGGCATCGAGCTTGAATCATCCCAACACGGTTTCGATCATCGACTTCGGCCAGACCCGCGACGGGTTGCTGTATTTGGCGATGGAATACGTCAGCGGTCCAACCCTGACCCAACTATTGCAGTCAGGGATCGCGATCGCGGTGCCACGGGCGCTCGATATTGTGGCGCAGATTCTCGCCGGCATCGAAGAAGCTCATCTCGCTGGCGTCGTGCACGCCGATCTCAAGTGCGACAACATCATCGTCGATCAACGCCGTGCTGGCGTCGACATGGTGAAGGTTGTCGACTTTGGGATTGCACGGTTGGCCAATGCGCCACGCGACGGTGAAGAACGCTCGGTGTGCGGCACGCCAGAATACATGGCGCCGGAAGTCATCCGTGGCGGCGCCCCAGGATTTGCGGCTGATTTGTACGCCATTGGCATCATTCTGTACGAGCTGATCACTGGCGTAACCCCATTTATCGCGAGCTCGACCGTCGAGATTTTAACGAACCATCTCAAATCGCCGGTGCGGCCGTTGTCCTTGCATCGCGCTGAGTTGCAAAATCCTGTGCTCGAACAGCTGGTCGCCAAAGCCTTGGCGAAGACGCCGACCGATCGCTTCGTATCGGCCGGCGAAATGCGTACCCACTTGCTCGAAGAGCTGACGCGGTTGCGTGGCTTGGCTACTTTGGATGCGTGCAGTGCCTGTGGGGTGCGCAGCGCGTTAACGTTTAAGTTCTGTCCCGAATGTGGTGCGCCGCGCGCGCGCTTGTCGCGGGCATTCGACGTGGTTTCGGCGGTGCGCTTCGACGGCTTCGTGATGCCAATGTGTGGCCGCGATGCCGAACTGGAAGATTTGATCTGCCACTTGCGCGGCGAAATTCGCAACGCTGGGCCGCTGGTGATCAGCGGCGCGGTTGGCAGCGGCAAAACGACGTTGCTGCAAGCCGGTTACCAACGCGTCAAAGGCGACAAGCTGTTGATCTATCAAGCCGGCGCTGATCCAACGCTGGTTGAGTCGCCCTACTACCCGCTGCGCTCGTTGCTTGCGGCAGTGTTGAGTCTGCCGGCCGTCTGTTCCAGCAGTGACGTTGAAGCCCGCGTCGCCGAGCTCGATTTGTCGGAACGTGATGCTCCCGGCATTTTGCATGTGTTTGGGCATGAAACCGGATTGCTCGAGCTAGATGCGGGCGTGCGCCGCAGCGAAACGGTGGCAGCGGTGCGGCGGGTGATCGTTGCGGCTGCAGCGCTCAGCCCGATGGCAATCGTCTTTGAAGATGTGGATCGCTACGACAGCGCAAGCATCGAGATCCTGCATCGCATCTTACATTCGCAAGATGCGGGCTTGCCACCGATCATTTTGACTGCCGAACCCAAAACCGCGCAGCGTTTTGCCAAAAGTCCGTTGTTGTTGCAGCCTTTGCCACTGGCCGTGGTGTGCCAAATTATTGACGAAACCCTGCCTGATCTTGATGCCCCGCGGGTCCATCGCATGAGCGGCGGCGAGCCAGCTTTTGTTTCTCACATTCTGCGTTTCGCCAGCAGCGGCGGCAAGCTCGACGATGCAATGGAAGGCGAAGCCGATCTGATTGCAGCGCGACTCGCATTCGTGCCGCTGGCAACGCTCGAAGTCTTGCAGGCGGTTGCGGTGTTAGGCACCGAGGGTACCCCGGAGTTAATTCGGGTCCTGTTGGAAACCACTGACGCAAGCAAAGGCATCGAAGAAGCCGTGCGGCTCGGCTTTTTACGCCCGGTGCCGGCCGGCGCAGCGGCAGATGCCACTGAACTGGTATTCGAAAGTTACTATGTGCGCGACATCGTCTACGCCTCGACGCCAGCCGACGTTCGACGGCGGCTCCACGCGAGCGCGGCGCAAGCGTTGCTTGGCAACGTGCAAAATCCAGCGTTGCTTGGCCATCACTATGCACTCGCGGGCGCAGGCAAAGATGCGATCGATTATCTGATCACGGCCGGCAGCGAAGCGCATGCGCTGCTCGACGACGATGGCGCGATTCGCTGCTATCGCAGTGCCTTGTTAGCCGTACGCCAGACCCTCGGCGAAGGCGAAGACATCGCAAGCACATTTGTGGAAGTATCGATTCGGTTAGCCGATTTGCTCAAAGATCGTGGCGAGCTGGGCTTAGCGAAAGGCATCTTGACCGAAGCGCGGGCCTGGGTTGATCGCGGCAGCACGGAAGCATCGATCGACCGCGGCTTGGCGAGCATTTCATCGATCGAAGGCGATAGTGAAACGGCCCTGCGCCTGTTACGGCGGGCCATTGGCCGCGCGATGAGCAGTGGCGCCATGACGCTGCTATGCGATTTGTACGTTGATCTTGCCACCGTACTGATGCGGCAAAGCAATCTCGATGCAGCTCGCAAAGAACTTCGCGAATGTCTCGATGTTGTCACGATGGGCGAAGGCTTGGCTGCGACGTCGGGGCCACCGACATTGTGGCGCGTGCTGCGCCTCAAAGCACAACTCACCCTAACCTTGGGCGACTCGTATCGCGCCATGCGTATCGCCGAGGCCGCCTTGGCCCATGTAATTCGCGCCCAGTCGCGGGTCGGCACGGCGCGCGTTCAAGCCATGTTGGCCGAGATGTGCGATCGCGCTGGGCTTGCTGGCAAAGCCAAAGCGTACCGCGAAGCCGCCATCGACGAAATGCGTACGTTAGGCGACCGCCGCTCGACCGCTGAACTCTTGCTTGCAGAGATTCCTGCGCGGGCCCTGATGGCCAAAGGCAGCGCGATGTTTGCACGTGAAGCGGGCCGCCTCGCGAGTGAAATTGGATGGCAAGAAGGCCAAAACCGCGCAGCACAGTTGGCGCATGAGACGCCGCCTGCATTTGGCACCGCGCCGACCGTCGACCTCGAACTTTCGTAGGTGCACGCGCGCCGCTGGTGGAATGGCCTAAGATCACGGCGGTTCCGTTTGCATAGACGACCTTGGTTTCTGCTACGATGGCATCGTGGCAAATTTGTTGTTCGTTGCTGCTGCGTCTGACAATGCGACTGCCTGGCGTCGCGATTGGATGGGCGTTGGTCACGATGTTGTGACACTTGAATCCATCGACCGCGCGATTCATCACCTGCGCGAAGGCGGGATAGATCTGATCATCCTTGATACCCACGATTCGTTGGGCAGCATGAGCAATTTAGTCGCCAGTATGAATCGCTTGGTCGACGCGCCGCCCCTGTTGCTGATTTCGGATTCTCCGACGGCACCGGAGATTTCAGCGCGCATCGGCGCCGCCGGTTTTTTGCCGAAGCCGTGTGATGACAACGATGTGTTGCGCGAGATCAATCGGTTGGTTGGCCCCATTCGCTCCACGTTTACAATGGAAGATGAACCCACCGATTTGCATCGCGTTAGCGCGTTGTCTGCGGTGGCGGACGACAGCGCGTCATAACCGCGGGTCGCCTAGCGTTGCAGCAACAGCCAGTGGCCCGATTCTAAGAAAAATTCCGACGACGGGCGAGCGCGTAAAGTTGCGTCTTGCCAATCGGAGCGACTGGCTTTGATTTGCACCAGCTGTGGCGAATCATTCAAAATAACCGCAATCCGTGCAGGATCTCGCCCGAGCCGAACATCCGCCGTCGGCGGATCAACCTGAAGGTCTACGCTGGCATCGCCGCCAAGCGAGCGGAGATCGGCAGCCAAGCCCGCGGCATCATCGAGCGAGGCTGCACGCAACCGGCCAACCCGGGTTGGCAACGCATGAGGTGGCAGCGGCAGATTTGCTTCGTCGCGTTGTGCTGGCGTCGGCCCCAACACCAACGTGGTGTGCTTGCGACTAGCAACATCCCGCAAGGTGGCAGCAAAATGCGCTGCGAGGTGCACGCCGGTTGGTGCGATTACCACACGATAGCTTGCTAGCTGATCAGCGGAAGCGGTGTCGTCAACAACATCGTACGCAACGCCGGCCATGACCAGTGCTTGCCGAAGCACGTCGTG
>JAKQOD010000719.1 GCA_029565465.1 Deltaproteobacteria bacterium | reverse complement strand
GCCGGGCACCGCTGCGAACTCGGCGTCGCGCAACGAGCCCGACGACACCAACGGCAAGCGCGCTCGCGATGCGCGCGACAAGGTTGTGGTCGACGCGTGCGCCGACACTTGCGTGGTTGCAACGTTGCGGAAGTCGGCATCGCTGTTACGTTCTGGATAGAACGATTTGTTATCCGTGAGTAATGTGCGATCCAACGTGACGCCAAGGCGTGCGTTCAACGGGCCAAGGTCGGCATCGCCAAGTGGATTCAAGGCTGCAAGCAAGCGGCCGCCACGGGTGAGATACCGATCCAATGCTGCGAGTTCGGCGGCTTCGAGTGGCTGCGCAGGCCCTAACAACAACACCACGGTTGCATCTTTGGGCACGTCAACCGCGAGGTCGCTCGGGTTGAGATCGATCACGTCGTAGCCCAAAAAGCCCAACGCTTGGCGCACGATGGTGCTTTGCCGTTCGGGGATCTTGTCTTTGAGCATCGGCGCGAGCGAACCGCGATCGTTGAGCTCGCCATGGCCGACCGTGATGTAGGCTTTGCGTTTGTCGCGCAACACTTTGAGCAACGCTGCGTTTACGTCGCGATCCAGATTGCGTAGTTTGCCGGTGCTACGCCGCTCGCGTTCCATGTCCGTGCCGACATCGACGATTTCGCTTTTGTCGCCGCGCACGATGACGGCAACGCCGTCTTTGCTGACCTTGTATTTGGCAGCGAGTTCAGCGGCAACCATGCGGTCGTAGGCTTCAACGGTCAGCTTGCCGGTCGCGCTAGCCAACGCATCAAAGTAGGTGCGGACTTCGGCTTTGACTTCGTTGACGGCAGGAAAGAACAGCAACACTTTGAGCGGTTCGCTCGCGCTGTTCACCATGGCACGCGTCGAGTCGCCGGGCGATGAGGTTTTAAAATACGACACATCGCGCCGCACGTTGCGTTGGTTGGCAACGTTGCAGGTAACCATCAAGAACGCAGCTGCCAACCCGATCGAGAGTCCCGACCAACCGATATCGCGGACGCGCAGATACTCCACGCCTTCGGCGGCGCCGGCATCTTGTTGGCCAGCGAAATCAAAGCGGGTGCGACGCGCGACGCCCAAGGCTAGTTCGATCATGAGGTGCGGGATCGCCGACGCTACGACGAAGATCGCCGCGATCAGCGTCAAAGGCGTGCGCAGGGTCTGAGCTTCGACTCGGCTGATGTGTTTGTAGCCCCAACGCAACGCCAACCAGTAACAGCCTAAGCCTGCGATGATGCCGAATGTGGTGAGCAGGAGCGTGCGTTCGACCCGCCGCCGTTCGCCGCTCGATCGCAGCGTTGCCATGGTGCGCAGTGCTAATGCGACGCCAAGCAAAGCAACGCCGGCATAGGTAACTACGCTGGCGTTACTCCAGCTTTGCAACGCGGTTAAAGCGAGCAAGACCAAAAGCAGGCCGGCGCCTACCAAAAGTGAAGCCCACCACGGTGACGTGGTGCGAGCACGAGATGCTAGTGCCATCGTTTTGCCTCCAGCGTCTTCACGGACAGCAGCAAAAAGAAGTAGGTGACCGCGACGTAATAAATCACGTCTTTGAGATTAAGAATGCCGCGCATAAATCCGTTTTGGTAATGCACCCACCACAAGTCAAGTTCGGACAAAATATCGCGCAGCGGCGCATCGACGCGTTTGGCCAACGGAAACAACATCACCATCAGCGTCAGCATCGCGGCGCCAAGCACCGCAGCGACAAGCTGTTGTCGCGTAAGCGAGCTCGCAAAGATGCCAATAGCCAGCGACGCTGCGCCGAGCATCATCAAGCCGGTGTAGCCAACCGCAATCTGCGCTGCGGTGACCTTGCCGTTCACCTTAATCATCAGCGGCATGTATAGCGACAGCGCCAGCACGATGCCCAAAAACGTCAGCGCTGCGAAAAATTTGCCAGCCACGATCGCTGCGTCGCGCACGGGCGACGTCGTCAGCAAAACGATGGAATGATTCTGCCGCTCTTCGGCGATCAACCGAATCGATAACGCAATCGACGCGATCATGACGACGCCGCTGGTCGACCAAAAGAAGCGTTCGAGCACGATGGCCGACAGTTGCTGCCCTGACAACGCTTGGGTTTGAAACAAGATGCCGTCGACGAGCAGCAATACGGCGGCGATTACCCAGCCGAGCGGCGAACGCACATACGCGCCGAGCTCGCGCAGATAGATGGCTTTAGTTCCGTGCATCGTTGGCTCCTTGCGCCGTCGCGCCACTGCTGGCCGGCACTCCGACCATGCGAATAAACGTATTTTCGAGTTCGCTGCGGGTGTAATCGAGCTTGAGCAAGTCATGTTTGCCAGCAACCACTGCGCGGCTGACATCGGCGCGACAATCGCGCGTGGTGCTTAACGCAAATGTGTACGCACCGGCTTGTTCGTACGGCACGCCGACGTCGGTTACGCCATCGACGGCCTGCAGCAACGCTTGCATGGCAGCGCGCGGATCGTCTGGCAACGCCGCGAACTTCACTGCGATCGTAATGGTGCGCACATCAGATTTGCTGCCGACCAACTCGGCTTCGGTGCCCGCGCCTAACAATTGGCCAGCGCCCAGCACCAACAAGCGGTCGCAGGTTTGGCTGATTTCAGTGAGGATATGCGACGAGATCAAGACCGTGTGATTCTGCTTGAGGTCGTGAATCAGGTTGCGCATCTCGACGATCTGCACCGGGTCGAGGCCGCGGGTCGGTTCGTCGAGAATCAGAAACTTGGGTTGGTGAATGATCGCTTGGGCCACGCCAACGCGTTGCCGAAAGCCGTGCGACAACGTGCTGATGACTTCGTTGCTCACCAACGTCAGGTCGGTAACGTCGAGCACGTCGGGCATGCGTCGCTTGATCTCGGCTTTGCTCATCCCACGGAGTTCCGCGGCAAACTTGAGGTAGTCAGTCACCGCCATGTCAGCGTAGAGGGGCGGGTTCTCTGGCAGAAAGCCGATGCGTTTGCGCACGTCATGCGGATTGGCAATGGCATCGATACCGCCGACATTGACTGTGCCGCTCGATGGCCGCAAATCACACGCCAAGATGCGCAACGCCGTGGTTTTGCCGGCGCCGTTGAGCCCCAAAAAGCCGACGGTCTCGCCATCCGCGATTTCAAAATCGACCGGTCCGAGCGCGCGTTTGCCGCCGTAGAATTTCGAAAGGTTATTAACGCGTATCATGCTTGCCCCTGGGGTGAACCCGGCAGTGTCATTGCACAACTGAGCAGAAACACTGAGTTTTTATTGCGCAATTCGGTCATCGTCAAGGTCCTGAGAATCGTCGGCCGGCGCAACCGAAGTGAGCCGGGAGGCTATTCCCGCCCATGTAAAAAAATTATCGTGGTCGCGGTGTGGCCAGCGCATCGTCAAGCACTGGCAACACTTGTTCGGGAAATGCTTCGGCGATCGCTTGCCTCATTTGCGCACGCGCAGCGTCAACACCCGGGAGCTGCGCTGCAAAGCAAGCTGTGCGCTGCGCTGCGCTTGGCCAGCGCGCATACGCAACGAAGGTGCCGTCCGCAGCTTGGTGCAGACATGAACCATGCGAACCGCAGTGGCTGAAAATTGCATCGGTAACTTGCCGCCAAGCGGCGGCAAATGCTGCTTCTTGTCCAGGATGAATTTGCCAACGATAAATTACTGCAATCACGCCAGCAGCGTAACGTAGCGTTGCGTCGCTAGCTGGTGATGCAGAACGAAAACACGGCAATATCGGTGGTGCCGCCAGCCGGCGTGGCCGTGATCGTCACTTCCCAAATGCCAGGCATCCAAAGATTTACCGGCGCCAACTGATACCGGCCGGGTACGCTCGGATCGGGGGTAACTACAGTCGGAATTGAGGTGCCATGACGATGGTCAGGCATAAATGGTTTGACGGTTACCGCGGCACCGGAAATTGGCGCGCCGCCTTGCGAAAGATCGACCGACCACGTGTTGTCGCCTCGGCTCGGTGGGCTAGGGGCTGCGGTCATTAAGGCAAAGGTAATGCGATTGTCTTTGCCAAGCTTGGCCATGCCTGCCGTGAAGGCTTCGCCGCGTGGATCGCCGACGCAGTTCGCGGCGTCGGGTTCCGCAGGCGTGCCGTTGCCGCAGGCGGCCAGCCCCGCAAGTGCGCCGAATACCAACGTTAGGTGGCGTTGCATCTTCACAATACGAGTCTACTCGCGTTTGGTTTCAAGGTATTAGCGAAAAACGTCGAAAGTCGGGTCTCCGGGGGTTGGGCCTTGGTGTATTCCACGCCCATGAACTTTCCTGACTATCGCCCACGCCGTATGCGTCGCACCGAAGGCCTACGCCGCCTGATGCGCGAAACCCGCTTAGCTGTTGATGATTTTGTCTATCCGATCTTCGTTGTGCCAGGCACAGGGGTGGAAAAGCCCATCAGCTCGATGCCTGGCCAGTTCAACTATTCGGTTGAAAAAGCCGTAGATGCCGCCGTTCGCGCCTACGATCTCGGCATTCCGGCTGTGTTGCTGTTTGGTGTGCCAGAGCGCAAAGATGCAGTTGGCTCCGAAGCGTGGAGCAACAACGGGGTGGTGCAAAAGGCGATTCGCGCCATCAAAAAGCGCTGCCCTGAGTTGGTGGTGATGGTGGATGCGTGTTTTTGCGAATACACCGACCACGGCCACTGCGGGATCTTGCACGACGATCCCCGCTCCGAGCGTTCGCTCGCTCGCTCCATTTCCGGGCCTCATGGCGTCGAACTCGACAACGATGGCTCGCTGGAAAACCTCGCACGCATGGTGGTGAGCTACGCCAAATGTGGCGCCGACGTGGTGGCACCGTCGGGCATGCTCGATGGCTTTGTTGGCGCGTGCCGCGAAAGTCTCGACGAAGACGGCCACGAAAGCGTTGCGATCATGGCGTATTCAGTAAAATACGCATCGGGCTACTACGGCCCGTTCCGCGAAGCAGTTGATTCGACGCCGAAGTCGGGCGATCGGCGCGGCTACCAAATGGATCCCGCCAACGCGGCGGAAGCTGTGCGCGAAGCGTCAATGGATGTCGCCGAAGGTGCAGACATCATCATGGTCAAGCCTGCGTTGGCGTATCTTGATATCGTGCGGGCGGTTTCCGACGAGGTCAACATGCCGATTGCGGCGTACGCCGTCAGTGGCGAGTACGCGATGATCGAAGCCGCCGCAGCTAACGGTTGGATCGACAAAGAACGCGTCGTGATGGAAACCTTGCTCGGCATGCGCCGGGCTGGCGCCGACATGATCATCAGTTATCACGCGCCATATGCTGCGCAGATTCTGAACAAGCGTTAAGCCATGGCGCTGACCTACAAATTCGTCGAGCTTTCGATTGTTTCCGATGACACCATCGAAACCTGCGTGAACCAGTGGGTGCATGCTGGCTGGACGTTCGAAGGCATTCGCTTCGTCACCAGCGATGCGTCGCGCCGCCCAGTGATGGCGTTCGTGTCGTTTGTGCGCGACGACGGCGCCACGCTCGTGGATGGCAGCGCCGACGAACGTGATGTGGTGCAAAGTGAATCGCCAGTGCAGCGGAGCGGCAATCCGTTGGCTGCGTTGATCGACCGCAAGTAGCCGGTGCGCGGCGGTGTGCGGTGCCGGGCTAAACCACAATGCGTGCGCACTTGGTTGACCGAAATGCGCCGGATCGAAGCGATGCACTGGTGGTGGCCATGCCGAGCTACGCTACCGCGCGCCAAAAATGGCGGTGCCAATGCGCACATGGGTGGCGCCTTCGGCGATGGCGAGTTCAAAGTCGCTGCTCATGCCCATCGACAGCGTTGGCATCGCGGTGCCGAGTTGTTGTTGTAGCTCGTCGCGCAGGGTGCGTAGCTCGCGAAAGATAGCGCGGGTGGCATTGTCGTCGAGATCCGGCGGGGGCATGGTCATGAGGCCGTCGCAGCGCAGATTGTTGATGGCGACAACGGCGCGTGCAAGTGCAACCACATCAGCGGCGCTGACACCGGATTTGCTGCCTTCGCCTCCGAGGTTCACCGCCAGCAAGACCGGCTGGCGAACCACACTGCGCTTGGCGATTTCGGCGGCCAGCTCGATGCTATCAACGGCGTGAATGAGGGCTACTTGGCCAGCAATCATGCGTGCTTTGTTGCGTTGTAAGTGGCCAATGAAATGCCATTGCGGTTGCACGGCGTCAGCTGCGAGTTCGTCCCGTTTGCCGAGCAGTTCTTGCACGTAATTTTCGCCGATGTGCACGGCACCGGTGGCAAGCGCAGCCCGCACTGCACTCGCTGGTTGCTTTTTGGCAACCGCGATGATTTGCACCGTCGCCGGATCACGCCCGGCGCGTGTGGCTGCATCGTCGACGCGCTGCCGAATTACGCGCCAGTTAGCAGCGATATCGGCAGTGGCGGTCATTGCGGTTGTCCTTTGACGAATTGCGCCGGCACGCCACAACTTGCCAACGCTGCTACCACTTCAGCCAGTGGCAAGCCGATAACATTGGTGACCGAACCGCGCACCTGCGCAACCATCGCGGCACCGATGCCTTGCACTGCATAGCCGCCGGCTTTGCCGCGCCATTCGCCACACGCAACGTAGTCGTCGATCATGGCTGCCGAAAGCACGACCATCTCTACATCGCTGGCAACCGTGTGCTGCATTGGCAGCGCATGGCCTGGCGCCACGATCGCAAACGCCGTCAGCACTTGATGGGTGCGCCCCGACAGCTGTTGTAGCATCGCCCGGGCATGCGCTTCGTCGTCGGGTTTGCCGAGGATCGCGCCGTCGATTGTCACCGTGGTATCGGCCGCCAACACGCATGCCTGCGACGCTTGTGCGGCGACCGCGCGGGCTTTGGCCAATGCCACGCGGGCTACGTACTCGGCCGGTGATTCGGGGGCGTGTGGGGTTTCGTCGATATCGGCTGGCACCACATCGAGGGCGATCCCAACGCGCTCGAGCATTTCGCGGCGCCGCGGCGACGCCGAAGCCAACAACAAGCGCGGCATTGCAGTCATGCCGCCCTTATACTGCGTTACTACTTATTCGTCGACGGACGGGACCGGCAACGACGTGGCCTCGCCCACGAACAAGCGGCCCTTGGGCGTTGCGGTATTGCAATGATGTTTTCTATTGCAGCGCCCGGCTACTTAATCAACTGCAATAACAAGTGGTGGCACAACCGTGGTTTGGCCATCGATGACCGTGATGCTGGTCGTGTCGTGGCCCACCGTCCAGTAGGCGCCAAAAATCGGGTCTTTGGCACTGACATAGGCTTCGAGCCGATACGTGCCGGCATCAAGACCCAAGGTGTATGGGCCGCCACATGACATGCTGACGTCGTCGGCGACGTTGCCTTGATCATCAAACGCGGTGACGGTGACACGCAACGGATCGCCATCCTCATCCGTGCATTGGCTTTGGCCATTGCGAATCGATACTGAGCCGTAGATTTCATTCGCAGGCACGCAGCCCGCCAATGAGGTTGCCAACGAGACCATCAACGAACCCAAGCCTAAGGTAGTTGCGAGTTGCTTCATGGCTTGGACATAGAGCAACCCGCGCGCCATGTTTTGCCATGTGTAACCACCTGAAATAGTTGGACCAATTTGTTGAATTGTGTCAAGATGTTGAAATCCCGACACAATTCTGTCAGTTCGCAGCCAGTTGTCGCTTCACTCAGCGGCCAATGTCGCTGCAGCGCAAGCGCCAATCGTCACTTGGGAGTGCTTCCATCAACAGCGCGCTCAGGCCCGGATCGGCTGCGATTAATTCGGCTCTGGTATTGATCGTGCCGTGCACGCCATTGGGTGGATTGGCTTCGCGATTGGCATCGAACCAGTCCTGCGCGCCTTCTGCGAAATATGCGTACTTGCTCGAAATTGCCCACGTGTTGGTGAAGTGGCCCGAGGTCTTGGCGGCATCGAAGGCCGCGGTTAGGCGCGCATCAAACGAGCCAGCAGGGCCCGCGTCACCAAAGCCCATGGTGTGCCAGGTTTGCGCGAACGCGTAGACCATGAGGCTTTCACCCGCCCACGGATCGCTAGGGTCGCACATGATGTTTTCTTCGGCGACGCTGGTGAACGGCAAGGCGCTGTTGGCCGACATTTCCCGCGCTTTTTTGTTCCAGTCGAAGTCTGGGTACAGTTGATACAGATTCACGTACTCCGGCAAATCAGTAAACACTTGCGATTTGCCCATGATGATCACGTAGTGTTTGGCGTCGCGTAGTTTGGTGCGCAGTTCGGGGCGTTGTGCACCTAGCTTGCGTAATTCGCGTTGCGCTTCGATCACTGCAGCATCGGCGACTACGGCACTCGCGACGATCGGAATACCGTCGGCATCGAGGTACTTGGTGTAAAACGTTGATACGCCAAGGCTTGGTGGCGGTGCCGTGATTGGCGATACCTGTGGTGCATCGCCACCGCCGCTTGGTGCGTCAGTGCGTGGGCCAGCGTCCGGCAGTGCCCTGGGCTCGGCACCACAAGCTGTTGCGAGTACGGCGACAAGAGCGCCCAAAAGCGATTGCTGAGTCGAACTAATCATATGTGCTGCGCGTAACACCGCTCGCGCTTAACTTCAACGCTGCATTCGTCGCTGACAGTACATGTAAGATACCTGCGCCGCCGCGGCTACTTATACAGGCTCAATGCCGGCGTTGCTTCAAAGGTGAACGCAACTGAGAAGCCATCGATGAAGCGTGGCTTGCCGTTCTTATCGACGGCTTCGCTGCATTGTTTGCCTGGTTCATCGACGATTTCAGTGCCATCGCCGTCGATGCAGATATCAACAGTTTTAATGTCATCATCTAAGTTGGAATCGCAGAACGCTTCGAGGCCGTCGTGATCGACGTCGATATCAGGCGTTAAGCAACCTGGATACTTGAGGAACTTGCTGCCATCAGGATTGCGCTTCTTCGGCAATGCCAGCAGCGTGCCGAGCAGGTTGGCGTAGGTTGCGTCGAGCAGCGAATTTTCCTTGGCCAAGCCGATTTGATCAACTTGTAAGCCGCGGATGGTATCAGCCGTGCGCGAATCGATGATGCCGGCAAGCTTCCCGTTGTTGAGCGAAACCCCAGTGGCGCCCATGCTGACGTCAGCTTTGATGGTGGCACCGGTAACCTTGAGGGTCAGCACCACGTCGTCTGCAACTGGAATGGAAACCTGGAACAACGATGGGCCGGCGTTGAGCACCAACTTGCCACCTTCGGTGGTGATGGTGCCGTCTTTAAATGCAATGGCAGGGTCGTTGCCGATAAACGACAACGGATCAAGCTTGATATCGACTGGATGCGCGGCATCGAATGGGCTGCACGCGGTGGCCTCACCATTTGCATCTGAGGTGCGATCCGCGGTGCCATCGCAGTCGTTGTCGAGCCCGTCACCACAGATTTCTGCTTTGCCTTTTTTCACTTTGTCGCTGGTATCGTCGCAATCGCCGTCGGCGATGGTTTGGCCGTCGGCGTCGCGATCCATCGTATCGGTAGATGCTACGGCGCCGGCTTCATCCGCGCGGCCGTCGCAGTTGTCATCTTTGAAGTTGCCCGCTACTTCGGCTTTGCCGCGGCCAATCATGTTATCGTGATCGTTGCAGTCGCCATCTTTGACTGCGGATTTTTGGCCGTCGGTGTCGGTGTCGAGTGCGTATTCGCCGAGGTAGATCGCAAATTTGACGCAGGTGTCAGCTACCACCGAAGGCAAATCGAAGAACTCCATCGGCAAGATCACGGAGTAGTTCTTGAACGAGTCGACAATGGAGCCGGCGGCCAAGTTCGCCACACCTGAAAGTTTATTGTCGATCGTGCCATCGCCATCAAGATCCAGGCCTTCGGTAGGCTGGCCAATCTGCAGTTTGGAAATCACCACTTTGGCGCCGGTCCCAAGCGGCGCCACCGGGGCACCAGTGCACTCGGGCTTGGGCTCAAATAGATCAGGTCCCGGATCAATTGGATCGGTGCCACCGCACGCAACCGTCAGCGACAACAGCGCTGCCAACCCAAACTGACCAGAAAGCAAAGAAAATCGTTTTGATAACATAGTGATACTCCGCAGCCGCAGCTGCTCATGCGCCCTTTGGCCGGACAATAGACATGCAGGGCTAGTACCGTCAACGAAAAGCGGCGTGCGCTGGATCACCGGCGCAGTTTTCGGCAGGATGCCCGATATGAAACGCCTTGGCCTGCTGCCTGCTGTCGGATTGCTTTTGCTGGCTCGAAGTGCGGGCGGTCACGTTGCACCGTCGATCGACGACAACAATCGGTACATCAAACTAACCCCGCTGACGGATCGCGTGCGACTGGCCTATACGGTCTTTATGGGGCAGGTGCCGGGCGCTGCAGCGCGCCGTCAAATCGATAACAATCATGATGGGCAAATTGCTGATGGCGAAGGGCAAGCCTTTGGTGCGCGCTTGGGTGATGAGGTGCGCGGCAACCTGGAACTGACTATCGACGGCGTTGTGGTGCCGGTGACGTGGACGACGGTCTCGGTAGGCATGGGCAGCGCTGATGTTACCGCTGGCGCATTTTCCGTCGATTTTATCGCATGGGTGTGTTTACCCAAGCCAGGGGCCGCGCACGAGTTACGAGTCAAAGATCGGTTTGTCATCGATCGGCCCGGGGAGACCGAGATCAAGATCGAGGACAGCCTTGGCATTATCGTCGACAAGGCAAGCTTGGGCGGCATGCAAAACGCCGAACATGATTTCCGCTTTGCTGGCGCCGGTGGCCCTATGGCAACGGACGGCTTGCAGTTGAACTTTACAGCTGGACCAGATGCGCCACCGGCGGCCGACGGCACGTGTAAAGCGTTTAAAAGTGCAGGCATTCCACCGTTCGTGTTTGTGTTTGCCGGTGGCTTGTTGGCGACGGTACTTGGGACGATCATGGTGATCGTGCAACGGCGCAGCGCAAAGCGAACTGCGTAGTTGCGCTGCTTTCCGAAAATGAAAAAGCCCAAAGCGTTCGAAGCTTCGGGCTCATGCTGTTACGTGCGTTGGGCTAGAACGTGAACGGGTACGCGAACGAGCCACCGCTTTGGGTTTTGGCGAACGTGGCTTTTTGCATTGCCGACGCAACACAGCTGCCCAGTGCTGGGTCAGGTGTGCTCTTCACCGTGACGCTGGTGACGCGGCCGTCAGCGCCGACCTTCACGCC
The DNA here is from genome assembly GCA_029565465.1 of Deltaproteobacteria bacterium. Taxonomy (GTDB): domain Bacteria; phylum Myxococcota_A; class Polyangia; order Haliangiales; family Haliangiaceae; genus JABFXX01. Next base: position 4,036 of record JAKQOD010000719.1, on the reverse strand, counting down.
GACTTTAACCGTGCCTTTGGCAGAAGATTGGCCACCACAGGATTGTGCACGGCCCGAGACCTTGGCAACACCAGCGCTGATCATGTCGCGATCAAGCGATGCTGGCAGGTCGCCACCGCCGGATGGCTTCGACGTGCCCGAGTCGGTCGTGGTCTTGATGCCTTTTTTGAACTTCGCACAACATGGCTTCGCGTAACCGTCCAATACACATTGAACTTCTTCACACGAACCCGAGTCCGCAACCGTGGTTGGTTTCGTCGTCGTGGTTGGCTTGTCAGTTTTGGTCGTGGTGGTGGTTGGCTTAGTGGTTGGCTTATCCGTTTTGGTGGTTGGTTTGTCGGTCTTGGTCGTTGGTTTGTCCGTCTTGGTCGGCGGATCTTGCGTCACTGGCGCAGGCGTGGTTCCGGTGTCTTTCACTGGTTCAGCCGAACCTGCTGCGACCGGAGCGGCCGAGCCTTCTGCAGGTTTGTCACCCGCAGGCTTGTCACCCGCAGGTTTGTCACCACTTGGTTGCTCGCCAGTTGGCTTGTCACCCGTAGGCTTGTCACCCGCAGGCTTGTCACCCATCGCAACTGTTTCTGGCTTTTTGTCGTCCTTGGCAGCGACCTTTTCGTCTTTTTTGCCAAGCACCACGAAGATCAAGACGCCTGCGAGCACGGCGAGGGCAGCTACGCCTGCAATCAAGCCGTACAGCAACTTGTTGTTATTGGCTGAACGCCCGCCGGCCATCGGCATCAATACAGCAGGTTCTGAGAAGCTTGCCGTCGAGAATACTGGCAAGTCATCGACTGAGCCAACACCCATTGAGGCTGGCTTTTTGGCTGCGCCGCCGCCGCGGTCACCCATGTAAGCTGTAGCCATCGAGCGAATGTCGATCAAGCCCGAGCCTTCGCCGCCCGCATGACCAGGTGCTGGCCCGCCGGCTTTCATTGCACTCGCGGATGCTGCAGGTTTTGGCGAATCACTGGCGAGTTGCGCCAAATTGTTGAGCGAGAACAGCACCGAGTTTTCGTTGCGTTGACCGCGCATCTTCGCGGCTTCAGCATCTGGTGCTTGCGCCGAGTGCACCACGGGCCCACCGCCACCACGACGACCAAACAAGTCGCCGTCGTCGTCGTCGGCTGGCACCGAGCGCGCTGGCCCAGACGTGAACACATCAGCAGGGTCGTTGCGTGGTCCCGGGTCATGCATCGCCGTGCTGCCAAACATCGACGACACCGCGGCCGCGCCGCTGCCACCAGTGGCAGTGCCACCAGCTGCTAAGCCAGCAAACACATCAACCTGTGCAAGCGGCAACCAATCGGCGAAGCCTTCACGCCACACATAGGTTTCCGCGTCGATTTGGCCTGCCATGAACTTGTCTTGGACTTCAGCCACCGACAATGGACCGACTTGGTCTTGATCGACGACAACGTGCCAGACTTGATCCTCTGGCCCGGGCTCGCCAGCAGGAGCGCTGCCATCGCCGTAGTCATAAACGCGGGTTTCTTTCTCAAACGCAGGGGCGGGCGCAGCTTCAGCAGCTTGCGCGCCACCGCGCACGACGATGATGTTCTGGCATTTCTTACAACGGATCTTGAAGACCTTGCCTTGAACTTTGTCATCAGAGATCGAGTACTTGGCGGAGCAAGCATCGCAAACGATCTTCATGGGAGTTTCCTGTGCGTACGATAACGAGCGGACGATTGAATTCCACTCGCGTTACGCATTTGCCTTTCGCGAGTAAGAACCCCAAGGCGACTATCACCTTGGAAAAAAAATCGTACATTTGATCCGGCCGAAACGGTAGCGCCCTGGCAACTTTCAGATGAACGATCTGAAGCCGGCTAACCTGCGCCAGTTATTGACGGTTTGGCCTTGCCCAAGCGCGGTTACATGAGTTCGACGCCTGGCAGGGCGGCAATCAGGACATCAGCGCGGTCGATTGCGCGTTGGGCCAACCGAGGCACCGGATCGCTGGGCGTATACCGAGCCGCGCGCTGCACGGTGCGGCTGACCAGTGCATCAAGGCGCCGCGCGGCGTGCCATGCATTGCGATGCTCCGCGTGGCGCACGGCGCTGCCGATCGGGCTATGGAAGCCGGCCACCAAGGCGCGCCGCATCATGGCGCATGCTTCATGTGCACGTTGTGCCGTCAATGGGTCCTGCTTCCAATGGGGCGCTAGCTTGGAAATCGCTTCTTGCGCTGCCACCGCTGCACGGTAGGCTGGAAATCGATCCAGCTTCCGGATGCGCCGCAGTCGGTAGGGAGGAGGGAGTGGATGAACGGGAAGCCGAAATGTCATGGTGATGGCAATTCCACATTGCATGCCAAACAGTTGCACGTGCGATTTCAAGTAGCTAGCGGCTGCGGTGGCTCAACCCTGGACAGCATCGTCCCGCTGCTGGACAACCTGTCCGGTTACCGGACACGCCTGCACGGTGTCGAATCTGCCGCCAGTAGCCAATTGGCACACGGAACGCTGGTAAGCTGCGTGTATGGCAAGCAAACTTACGCTGTGGCACAAAGGTGGGCGGTTCTTTTCCGGGCTGGTAATTATCCTGTTCTTCCTGCCGTTTTTTGGCGTCTCGTGCCAAGGCATGGATGTCATTAGTGTCAGCGGTACGGACATGGTGGCCGGTTGCAAGCCAGGCGGCATTGCCTCCGAAGCAGAGGAACAAGGAGCTAAGAATACCGGCTCCGTCTCGGTCGAAAATGTGCCACGCGAACCGCTGGCGATCGTGGCGTTTCTGCTCGCGGTAGCGGTGTTTGCGATGGCATGGGTTCGCACGCGGGGGGCGCTTGTAGCAGCGTGCGTGTTGGCATTTGCAGGCGTCATCGCCTTAGGCGGCTTATGGATCGTGGTTGGCGGCAAGCTAAAGGATGAAGTGACTGACGCGCTGAAAAAGGATCAGTCAGACGCTGGCGGCGCAGCGCGTGAAATGACCAAAGACATGATGAAAGATGTCGAGGCCGGCAGTCGCTTTGGCTTGTGGATCAGCGCGCTTGGGCTGCTGGGCATTGGCTCGTTAACTTTGTTGGCGCTTCGCGAGCGAACGCCCGCCGAAGGCATCGCGGTGGGCGCACCACCACCGGCGTAATCAGTAAGGCTTTTGCCCTTGGTAATTGCCGCCAGGCCCGTATTCACACGCCACAATATTCTGGCCGTTTGGACAAGCTTTGATCGCACAGCCCAATTCGGTGGAAGCGCGCCAAACTTGCTGGGTGTAGTGACCGCACACGCCGTTACAACTATTGGTGGCGTACGTGTACATCGCTTTCTCAGACGCCCACGCGTCGGATACCGCCGCTCCGGTTGGCACAAAGCCGCCGGAAGCGTACAGGTTTTCGCCGACGTAGCCGAAACCGGCGACGTTCATGCGCTGTGCGCTCGTACTGTGTTCAAAGACGCAGTCGGCAATGAACCCCGCGGCCAACGTCGCAAGCGCTGGATTCCACGTCATCGGGGCGACGCCAACCTCGGCGCGCACGCGATTGTGGGCAGCGGTGATGCCAACGAGCTCGGCTGGCTCGTCGACGGTGGTCATGGCAGGATCATCACTGCCACAAGCCGTGCCAGCGATGAAAGAAGCTAATGTGAGAGCTGCAGTGCGCATAAATGCCTTGCTGGTGAAAGGTTACGGCAACACGAGTTCACTGTAGACAATCTTGCTGGAGCCAGTTGCGGGCGCTCGATTCACCCCAAGCGTTAGCGTCATCATTTGATTCGGCGCAACCACCACGGAAGTCGTCTGCGTTTTTGCAGTGGCCGTCGTAACGGTTGTGCTAATTGTCAGCACGCCGTTGCTCCATGCCGTATCGAGCTTGACGCGAAATGGCGGCGTGAGCGCCCCAAGCGGCGTGGAGGTGCCAGCACCTGCTTGGGTTTCTGCGACCATGAAGTATTGGCCGTCCGTAGGCCGGCGCGTGATTGCCAACGCACCATAGTTTGGCGTTTGCAACGATAACACCAGCACGCCCGCAAATCCGTTTTGAGATTCACCGGCTTGGTCGATGCTTTCGACCACGTAGCTGACCGAGAACGGCGGCGCGACC